>CALXSF010000004.1 GCA_944391055.1 uncultured Kiritimatiellota bacterium
TTGATTGCTTTTTATAGGATACGCCAACAATCGCTTTTTGTCTTTTACCCCTTAAAACTTTTACCGGACACTATTGGGGGCAGGCGGGGAGCGCGTCGCATTCCGCCGCCGTTGTGTGCTATACTGTGCGGCACTGGTAGCAAGCGAAAGAGGGAGACCGCGATGAGGAAAGGCAGGATGTTGGTGGTCGCCGGGTTGGCGGCGATGGCAGTGACCGGTTGCGTGCGCATGACGGACGTGGAGGCGGACGCCCGCCTGCGTTCCCGCGCACAATCGGCCTTCGCGGTGGGGGATTTCCCCCAGGCGCGGGCGTTGGTCGCCGAGGCCGACATGCTCAACGTGCCGCAGGCGCAGCTTTGGCGGCGGACGTTGGAACTGCGCATGGCGATGGCGGAGAACGCCCAGCGTGGCGAGATGCGCCGCTTCCTCAACGCATGGGCGGAGCAGCGCGACGATTGGACGCAGGAGGAACGGGTGGACGCGGAGCTGACCTTGGCGGAGACCCTGCAAGGCCCCTATGCGGCGGATTGGCTCTATGATCTGGAGCCTTCGGCCTGGCCACGCGCCCTGCGCACGCGCTACAACCTGCTGCGCGCCCGTCTTCAGAATGGCCGCCCGGCCTTCCATGACGACACGGTGGCCCGTTGGCGCCTGGGCGTGAAGGGGCTTTATGACGCAGGCCGCCTGATCGCGGCGGCGAACGAGGCCGCCCGTTGCGCCAACGACACGCGCAACGCAGAGGCCGCCCTCCTGGCCGCCAAACTCTACAACGAGGCCGGCGACGCCAAGCGTAAGGCGCAGGCCCTCGCGGCGGCGGAGGCGTTGGCCCCGGACGACGCGGCGACGCGCCAAGAGATCGGCCAGATCCGGACCGCGCCGTTGGGCGCGCGCAGCGCTTTCTGAGGGACGCGGAAGATGGACAACCAGACGATGGAACGGGAAATCGAGGCCCTACGTGAGGAGAATGCGCGTCTGCGCGCGGAGTTGGCGCAGGTGCGCCATCAGTGGGAGCGCGAGCTGGTGGTGGCGAAGGCGGCGTTGGTGACCGCGCAGACGGAGGCCGAGGCCCTCCGGGAACGCCTTCGGGCGGCGATCATCCGCACGCTGGAGGCGGACGACGAGGTCTTTGGCGTGCGCGAGGAGGCCGCCGAGGCCCTGCGCGCGGCACGCGCCGCGGAGGGCCGCTGAGGTGGCGGAGCCCGACACGCGGCGCTGGTCCCTGCGCGACGCCGCCCAAGCGATACGCAACGCGAACGTGCCGACGGCGATGTTGGCGCGCTGGGCGGAACAGGGCGTCATCCTGCCCGGCTTCGCCATCTCCGCGGATGGGGAGACGTGGGCGCCGGCGGAGACGCTGCCGGAGCTCGGGATGAGGTGGTACGTGCTCGCGCCGGGCCGTCCGCCTTACGGGCCTTTGGCGAGGCCGGCGGCGGAACGGCTGATCGCGGAGGGGCGCTTCCCCAAAGGCGCGGCGCTTTCGCAGGATCCGGGCGGGCAGGCTGCGAGCGCAGAGCTGCCCTTGGTCTTGGAGCCGTCGGCGGATTCGCGCGGGCAGGAATTGGAGGAGACGCGCCAGCGTCTGGTGCTTTTGGAGCGCGAATTGCGCCTGAAGGATCGCCGCATCGACGAGTTGCGCCGCGAGGCGGAGGCGCGTCAGAGCGAATTGGCGATGGAGGGCGCGACGGACGCCGGCGCCCTCGCCCAGCAGTTGGAGGGGCTGCGCCTGGAGCACGCCCATTTGCAGGCCGCCGCGCAGGAGGCCGCCGAGGCCGCGGCCAGCCGCGAGCGTGAGTTGCGCCAGCGGATCGCGTCGCTGGAGACCGCGCTGGGGGCGGCGCAGGAGGCCGCAGCCTCCAACGATCTGCCGCCGGACGAGGCGCTGTTCGCCGTGCTGTCGCGCGAGGCGGAGACCCTGCGGCGCGGTCAGGAGGAGGAGGAGCGCCTCGTCGAGCGTCTGCGCGAGTTGTCGCGTCAGCGGTCGGCGCAGTTCGCCGATCGTCTGGCGGAGATCCGCCGCTTGGCGGGCGAGGGGCCCGAGGCCATGCGCGCCAACGCCCTGCGCGGCGGCGCGCGCCCTGCCCCGAAGCCGGAGGAGCCCGCGCGCGTCGAGGCGTTGGAGAAGGCGTTGGAGGAGGCGCGCGGGCGGGAGTCGGCGCTTCAGCGGCAATTGGTCTCGATGGAGGGACGCGAGGCGCAGCTGCGCGCGCAGTTGGGGCAGGCCGAGCGGCAGACGTTGGATTCGCTGCGTTTGGACGAGAAACTGCGGGAGACCGCCCAGGCGTTGGAGCGCGAACGCGCGGCCCGCGAAGAGGAACACCGCGAGAACGAGCGCGTGCAGACGCAACTGTTGCGCCGCATCGAGGAACTGGAGCGCCTGGCGCGCCCCATGGGCGGCGAGCCCGTGGTCTCGGAACCCGCGGGGGAGCCGCCGGCGCGGGGAACCTTCGGATGGCTGCGGAAGCGTTGAGCAGGGTGGGGCTGCCGCCGCGCTTCCTTGCGCCAATGGCGGAGTTCACCGCGCCGCCGATGCGCGTGCTGTGCGAGGACTTCGGCGCGGCGCGCACGTACACCGAGATGGTGAACGCGGAGGGGCTTTGCCGAGGCTCGGAGAAGACCCTTTTCCTATTGGAGACCTTTCCGGAGGAGCGGCACGTCTGGGCGCATCTCTACGGAGCGGACCCCGCGCGTCTGGCCGAGGCCGCGCGGCGGGCGGAGGCGTTGGGGCGCTTTGAGGGGATCGACCTGAACGCGGGCTGCCCCGTGCCGCGGATCACGGCGCAGGGGGCGGGCGCGGCGTTGCTGAAGGATTTGCCGCGGCTGGGGAAAATCCTGGAGGCGATGGTCAAGGCGGTGAGCCTGCCGGTGACGCTAAAGACGCGGCTGGGGCCGCACCCGCAGGCGCCGACGTGGCGGGAGACGCTGCGCGTGGCGCGGGAGGCCGGGGTCGCGGCGGTGACGTTCCATGCGCGTTACACGTCGCAGGGCCACGCGGGCGGGACGCACTTGGACACGCTCGCGGAAATCGTGGCGGAGGCGGGGGAACTGCCCATTTGCGGCAACGGTTCGGTGGTCGACCGCCCAAGCGCGGAGGCGATGGCGGCCACGGGGGTGCGCGCCCTGCTCATTGCCCGGGCGGCCTTGGAGAACCCCGGGGTCTTTGCCTTCGCCAAGCCCGACCCCTGCGCGTTGGCGGAGCGCCATTTGGCGCTGGAACTGCGCTATCGGCGCCTGGCGGAGCGGTTCTCGCGCCTGACGGCGGAGGAGGCGACGGTGCTGACCTTCCGCAAACATCTCTTCCGTTACTTCAAGGGGCTCCCGGGGGCGAACACGCTACGTGGCCGCCTGATGGACTTACATACGGTGGCCGACCTCCATGCGGCCATCACCGCCTTTCGCGGCTGACGGCGCGTCTCCCTTTGCGTTGACCAATCAACCGAACAACGAGATTGTGAGCTCCTTCCTCGGGATACGCCGTAAGTCGACCTCGGGCACGCCGCGCTTTTCCCTTTGATTGCGGCGGGGGTTGTCTCGTTGGGGGGCTTGTTCGGCTGGCCGTTGGGGCGGACGGCGACGGCGGCGTGGTGGGCCGCGTCAACACAGGGGCAGGGCGGGCGAAACTAGGCGCGCGTAAGTTTGGCGCGGAGGGCGTCGAGGAGGGGCTCCGGGGTGGAGGCGCCGGAGGTGAGGGCGAGGGTTCGGACGCCGGTGAGGTCAAGGCCGTCGAGTTCCTCGGGGGAGGCGATGAGGGTGGCGGGGCAGCCGGCGGATTGGGCGACCTCGGCGAGGCGCTTGGAGTTGGAGGAGGTGCGGGAACCAAGAACCAGGAAGCGGTCGGCAAGGGCGGCGAGGGCGCGGACGGCGTCTTGGCGTTCCTGGGTGGCGGTGCAGATGTCGCGGCGGTCGGGGAGCAGCGGGGTCAGGCCGAGCGCGCGGAGGTCGGCCAGGCGATCCTCGACCATGGCTTGGCTGACGGTGGTCTGGCTGAGGACGGCGACTTCGGCGGCGTCGGGGAAATCGGCGCGGAGGGCGGCGGCGTCGGCCTGCGTCTCGACGACGCGAATCTGCGCGGGGGCCTCGCCGAGGACGCCGACGACCTCGTCGTGCCCTTTGTGGCCGACGAGCGCGACGGGGAGGCCGCGCCGGGCGAAGGCGAGGGCTTCGCGGTGGACCTTGGCGACGAAGGGGCAGGTGGCGTCGATGACGCGGAGGTCGCGGGCGTGGGCCTCGGCGCGGATCGCCGGGCTGACGCCATGGGCGGAGAAGAGGACGCGCGCGCCGCGGGGCACCTCGGCGAGATCGTCGACGAAGCGCGCGCCTTGCGCGCGGAGGTCGGAGACGACGTGTTCGTTGTGGACGAGCTGATGGTAGCACCAGAGCGTTTCGCCGGGGTGCTCGCCGAGGGCTTTTTGGGCGATGCGCAGGGCGCGCGCGACGCCGGAGCAGAGGCCGTGCGGCTGGGCGACGAGGATGTTCATCAGCGGACGCCCAAAACGTCGGAGAGTTGCTCGAGCAGCAGGGGGAGGAGCTGCTTTTTGCGGGACATGATGCCTTTGCAGAGGAAGACGTTGCCCCCGCCAAGCCGCGGAAAGGGAATCTTGGCAAGGAAGCGCGGTTCGCCGGCGACGAGCAGGACGGAGTTGAGCGCGGTGATGTCGGTGACCATAAGGGCGGCGAAGAAGAGGCGCTCGGCCTTGACCCGGGCCTCGAGGGCATCGAGGAGTTCGGGGATCCGGGGGCGGAGTTCGTCGGTGGTGCCGGTCTCGATCTGGGCCACGGTGAAGGCGACGCCGAGCTCGTCGTAGCGTTTGGCGTCCATGCCGAGGATGCGTTCGGTGGGGAGATCGGTGATGCGGGAGGCGTGGGAGAAGATGTCGTGGGCGAGGTCGGCGACCTCGAGATTGAGGAGACCGGCGAGATATTCGGCCATGTCGCGGTCGACCTCGGTGGCGGTGGGCGAACGGAGGGCGAGGGTGTCGGTGATGATGGCGGAGAGGAGAAGGCCGGCGATGGCGGGGGTGAGGGTGGCTTTGCGCTCTTGGTAGAGGCAGGCGACGACGGTGGCAGTGGAGCCGACGGTGCGGTTGATGAAGTCAATCGGGTCGTGGGTGGGGAAGTTGCCGAGTTTGTGGTGGTCGATGATCTCCACGACGCGGAATTGGTCGAGCCCCTCGACGGCGAGGGAGAGCTCGTTGTGGTCGACCATGATGACGTCGACGTTCGGCTGGCGGTAGAGGTCGCGCTCGTTGATGACGCCGACGACTCGGTCGGCGCCGTCGACGACCGGGAGCGAGCGGGCGGGGGAGGCTTGGACGGCGGGGAGGACGTCGCGCACAAGGTCGTCGGCCCGGACGGCTTGGACGGCGGCGGCATGAAGGGAGCCGACGGGCATGGAGTAAAGGGTGAGGTAGACGGTGGAGGCGATGTCGTAGGGGGAGATGAGGACGGAGATGCGGGCCTCGGAGGCGCGCTGGAAGATCTCTTTGGAGAGGGTCTGGCCGTTGGCGAGGATGATGGCGCGGATCTTGTGGCTGACGCAAAGCTCGAGGATGGAGGCGCGGTTCTCGACGATGGCGATGGCGTTGGTGGGCACCTCGGTCTTGAGGGCTTGCTCGAAGGTGGCGGCGGTGGAGCCGGCGACGAGCAGGCGGCTCTTGACGACGGCGTCGGCGTCGAAGGTGAGCAAGGGCTGGGCGCGGAGGGTCCTGGCCAAGAGGCTGACGCTGGTGGGGATGATGGCCTTGCGGTGCGGGTCGGCCTTGTGGACGATGTTCTCGGTGAAGGTGTTGTGGGTGAGGTAAGCGCGGTAACGCCCGTCTTTCCCGACCACGGGGATGGCCTGGAGGCGGTTTTTGTCCATCAGCGCCAAGGCGTCCCAGAGCGCGGTGTCGGCGGAGACCGTGATGGGGGCGCCCTCGGTCATGCAGTGGATGACCTTGGGGAGCATGTCGGGGATGAACTCGGGGGCCTCCACGCCGAAGCGGCGGAGGATATATTCGGTCTGCGGGGTGAGGCGGCCCGCGCGGGCGGGTACGCAGCGCACCCAGCCTTGCTGGCGCTTGAGCTCGGCGTAGGCGATGGCCGAGACGATGGAGTCGGTGTCGGGGTTGCGATGGCCGATGACGATGGTTTTGCGGAGGTGGTCGCTCATGGGCGTTCCTCGGGACAGGGTGGGGGAGGGTCAGCTGCGGCTGAAGGCGACGGGTGGTTTGGCGGCGGGGGCGGGCGGCGTGAAGAAACATTCCCCCGGGACAAGGGCGCGGCCGCAGAGCCAAGCGGCGACATCCATCGGTTTGCCACCCTCGGGCTGGACGCGCAGGAGGCGGAGCGCGCCGTCGGCGGTGCGCACGACCACGCCAGCCTTGTCGGCGGAGAGGATCGTCCCCGGCGCGACACGCTCCAATTCGACGGAGACGGGCTCCGCGCACGCGGCAAGGATCTTGAGCATCTTGCCGGCCTCCCGGGTGCCTTGGGGCATATACGTGAAGCAGGAGGGCCAAGGCGTGTAGGCGCGGAGTTTGCGGAGGCTGAGGTCGGTGGGGTCGCTCCAATGCAGCAGACCGTCGGCCTTGCGTATTTTGTAGGCCATCGAGACCTGCGCGGGGTCCTGCGGTTTTGCGCGGATCTTGAAGTAGGCCCACTGGGGCAGGACGCGGGCCAAGAGGTCGCCACCGAGGTCAGCGAGGCGGTCATGGAGCGTCTCGAGGGTGTCGTTCTCGTAGATGGGCGTCTCGACCTCGTCAAGGATGGGGCCGGAATCCATGCCTTCGTCCATGAGCATGGCGGTGGCGCCGGTGACGCGGTCGCCGTGAAGGAGGGCGGCGTGGATGGGGGAGGCGCCGCGGTAGCGCGGCAGCAGGGAGAGATGGATGTTGATGCAGCCGAGCGTCGGGATGTCCAGCAGGCGGCGTGAGAGGAATTGGCCGTAGGCGACCACCACGATGACGTCCGGCAGCCAAGCGGCGATCTGCGCGAGGCTCTCGGGGGTGTTCACGCGTTCGGGGGTGAGGCAGGGGATGCCCACCGCGTCCACGAAGGCCTTGCACGCGCAGGGGCGCAGTTTCTTGCTGCGCCCGGCGGGCTTGTCCGGCTGGGTCACGCACCCAACCACCTGCACCGCGTCGCGCTCGCGCGTTAGACGCTCAAGCATTGTGGCCGAGAGGTCGGCCGAGCCCATGAAGACCACGCGAATCATGGCACCGCTCCTTTCCGCGGACCGAAGCGCCGCGCCAAGCGCAGGAAGACCTCCGTCACGGCGGGATCCTCCTCGATCAGAGGCGAGGCGCCGTACCGCACCGCCGTGCGCATGCAGTCATAGGCCTGGGCCTCGTTCCCTATCCCATAGTAATACAACGCCACCCCCAGCCAGACGCGGCCGGATTGGGGCGCCTGCCGCAAGGCCTCTTGGAAGAGCCGCAACGCCAAGGCATTCTCGCCCTGCGCCTGCGCCAACCCGCCGCACGCCACCAACTCCACCTCGGAAAGGGTGGGCCAGACGGCTTCCGGCACACGCCTCAGGAGCGCCATCGCCTCCGTTTGGCGGCCGAGACGCTGAAGCGCGATGCAGCCGTCCCGCGCGTCGTCCGCCGTCAGGTCGTCGGCGGCCGTCACCTGCGTCCAGTAATCCGCGGCCTGATCGCGCAGGGCCAAGTCCTCGCAGGCACGCGCCAACGCGCAGACGTCGGCGGTGCTGGCGGTCTTGGCGCGCACCTTCGCCGTGAGCGTCTCGAAACGGTCATAGGCCTCTGCCAAGGTCTCCAGTCTCTGCCACAGATAATCGGCCTTCGCGTTGCCGGGGTCGGCGCGCCGGTATCCGCCAAGAAGCCGCAGTGCGGCCTCGAAGCGATAGGTGGGGATGAGACATTCGCGGATGACGGAGAAGACGACCTCCGGCGAGAGGGGGTAGAGCGCCGTCGCCTCCTGATAGGCCCGCTCGGCAATCTGCCGCAACCCATTGCGCGCGTAGACCCCCGCCTGCGCCGAACGCAGCTTGGAGAAACTCTTCTGCGCGGCGAAATCACGTCTGTAGGCGCGGCGCGTCACCAAGCGGCGCGTCATCCAATCCCAAAAGTCCCCGTCGCGCGCCGCGAGGGCCTCCAAGTCGCGTCCCTCGCGGCGCAGGCGCATGG
Organism: uncultured Kiritimatiellota bacterium; assembly: GCA_944391055.1. Classification (GTDB taxonomy): domain Bacteria; phylum Verrucomicrobiota; class Kiritimatiellia; order RFP12; family DVOR01; genus Spyradenecus. The sequence continues at coordinate 8,127 of CALXSF010000004.1, forward strand.
CCAGCCCCGCGGGTTCGAGGAAGGCATCCATCCACGGCACGGGATAACTCTCCTCCACGTAAAAGGCATGGGCGGGGTTGCGGTCGAAGATGTCCCGCGCCAAATCGGCGTTGATGTCCATCACGGCGGCGGCGCCGGAGATCTGCATCCGCCCGTTGACCTCGGTGATGGCGCCGCGCGTGGTCCGTTTGCCCGCCTGCACCGCCTCCACGTAATCGGTGAAGGCCGTGCGCACGTCGTCCGCCGAAGGCACCCAAAGCCGCTCGCCATAGAGGTCGCGTTCCACGTTCATGTACGTGGGGTCGGCCAAGGCGTTCTGCGTCAGCACGTGGACGTCCGGCCTGAACCCGACCGCGCAGACCATGTAGGTGGGCACGAACCGCCCCGGATCCGTGCCGCCGAAGAAAACGGCGTCCTGCTCCATCGGCGGCGGCCAAAAGGGATCCGGCAGCGGCTCCTCGTCCTCCGCCAACTCCGCGCGGATGGTCGGCGCGCCGCCGAGCATGTACGCGCCGAACTGCCAGCCGAAGTCATGCCCCGTCTGCTCCGAGGCCCCCATCTCGCGCACCAAACGCGCGCTCAGGAAGTTCTCGCACAGCGGCGTCAGCGGCACCGCCGTGGCCATGGCCAGCCCGGCCGCCCAAGCCCAACGCCGACGGCGAAGCAAGAAGAGTAGGGCGGTCAGCCCGTAACCGATCCAGAGCGCGAAGACCCCGTGCGAGGAGATGAACTTGACCTTCTGGATGAAGCCGTCCTGGATGTCCCCCGCCGGGTTCGCCAACGCCACCAGCAACGCCGACATCACCAAGAAGAAACCCGCCGTGCATCCCAGCCACGCCAGGGCGCGCCAGGCCCGCCGCCGCACCAGGCCCCAGCCCACCGCCGCCGTGCCACCCATCGCCAAAAGCGCCACCGGAAGCGAGAACTGCATCCGCAGGTCGCGCAGGTAATCCGCCAATTGCGTCAGATACCGCGCGGAGAAGAAGGAAGAGGGCGCGATGGCCTCATACTGCCCACGCGAGAGCGCGTGCTTGAACCCCTCCCACGTCCGCGCGTACCCCCAGTTCATCGCCGGGTTCCCCTCCGAGGCGATCGGCATGTAGGCGTAGACCGAGACCCCCAGCTCCGCCGCCAACGCCGTCAGCGCCACGCACTTCCCCCGCAGCAGCAACCGCCACGCCAGCGCCAAGACGATGACATTCCACGCGATCGGCCACCAGAACCACCACAGATTCGGGTCCGTCAGCCCCAACAACAGTCCCTGCTGCACCAAAACCAACGCCGTCGCCTGCACCAACGTCACCGCCGCCGCGAAGCGCCGCGACCGCCGGAAACGCCAGCAAATCCCCCACAGCACGCCGAAACCCGCCAAATGCACCGCCCACGCCCGTCGGAAATCATAGAGCGTCCCGGCGAAGTCCGCCGGAGGCCCCTCCGCCGCCCAAGCCAACCCCGACCAGATCAGCAAACCGACGGTCGCCGCCGCCGGGAGCGCCGCCCACCGCCACGTCCGCCGAAAGGCCAGCAGCCCCACCGCCGCCGAGAGCGCCGCCCCGATCGCCGCATACGCCCAACCCGGCGCGATCGCCGTCGGCAGATAGTCGGCCATCATTCCGTCGGGGCGCGCGATCACCGGCGCGCCGGGCGTGGACAGCGCGTCCGCCGCCGGCAAGGCCCCCAAGACCAGCACATAGGCCGTCAGCCCCAGCGGCACCGCCGCCGCCACGAAGGAGAGCCCCAGCCGCCAACGCCGCAGGAAGACCAACGCCGCCAACGGCAGCGCCGCCAAGAGCAGCACCTGATAATTCGTCAGCCCCAACCCGAAGACCAGCCCCAGCCACGCCAGCGTCCCCGTCCGCGGCCGCCGCATCCATTTGTAGGTCAGCAGCAACGTCAGCGCCAGGAAAAGCGCCCCCAGCGCATAGACCTCCACGATCACCGCCTGCGACCACATCACCGGCGAGAAGGCGAAGGCCAGCGCCGCCGCCACGCCGCCGCACCAGCCCGCCGCGTCCGTCCCCGCGTCGCGCCGCCCCGTTGCCTCCGCCAGCAGATCCCGCCCGGAACGCGCCACCAACAGCGCCGTCACCCCCGCCGCCAACGCCCCCGCCACCGCCGAGGCGAACGCCACCGCCCACGCCGGGTTCGGCCACCCCTGCCACGTCACCCACCCGAAAAGCCGGCAAAAGACCCACGACGCCATCGTCCACAGCGGATAGCCCGGCGGATGCGGCACCCCCAGCACATCCGCCGCCGTCGCCAACTCCCCCGCGTCCTCCAACCCCACCGAAGGTCCCAGCGACAACGCGTAGACGACAAAGGCAACCCCCGTCGCGGCCCAAAAGGCCAGACGATCCATCCGGTCGAAAAAGGTTTGCCCTCGCTCACGCATAATGGCATAGGATAGCACATCCCGCCCAATCCCGCAGAGAGGGTAGGGCACGGCGCGGGTCGTTTGCGAGCGTCGAGGTGCGGAACGCGGAGGGCGGCGAGGGGGTGGACGCGACGCAGGTCGTGGATGACCTCATCGAAATCCGCGAGCAGAGCATGGCGGGAACCACGTTCGTGCTGGGGCACGAACTGGCGCACAACCTGCTCGACGTCATGCGCCGCACCGGGACGCTGACCCCGGAGCGGGAGGCGGCGTTGCGCGAGCGTTTCGCCACCAAGGACGGGGCCTTCGACGAGGAGGCTTTCGCGGACGCGTTCGGCGACAGGTTGCGCCGGGCTTTCGTGGTGGGGCAGAGGGAATTGGCGGAGACGCCCGACAACGCGGTTGTGAGGCTTTTGGACGCGTTGGCGGGCTGGGTGGCACGGATTGTCGAGGCGGTGCGCAGGACGCGCGGAGGGGCCGTCAGAACGCCCACGGACGCGGCTGGCGCGGTGGACGCGCTGGTGCGCGAGACGCCGGTGGGTCAGGAGGTCGAGGACGGGATGCGCCGCTCGGGCGTGCCGGTCGATGAGATGAAGGACGTGGGAGGTGAGCAAGATGGCGAAAGTGAGCGAACTAATCGTACTGATGGAACTGATGGGGAAAACAATGGAGGCAAGCAAGACGGGGGACAACAGGGAACTGTGCCGCCTTCTGAAAACGTGGAGCGAGATGACGCGCGGCCCGTCCCCTTGCGTGCGGACAGGCGGCGGGAACTGCTGACCAAAATCGCGCAGAGAAGAGGGCGGAAGTTCTCGACGGAGGAAGTAGGGGACGACGTGCTGGACGCGATGGACACGTTGGCGCGCGGGGAAGACGCGATGCTCCATAGCGAGGCGCTGGGGGAGGTGCTGTACCCGTTCGGCAAGACTGGCAAGGGCGGCATGGGCTTCCTGCATATCGTGGAGCGGCGCATGGCGCAGGGTCACACGCTCGACGAGGCGGTGGAGATTGCCCTTCGCGTTGGCGAAAGCGCGGCCCGTGGGACGGAGACCGTCCCCGTAGACCGCAAGATGTACAACACGAAGTGGTTTGACAAGAACGGCTATCGCGCCATTATCGCAACAGGCGGTGATACTATTCCGATTATTACGGGATACGACATCCAAGAAGATATTGAAGAGCGGGACGCTTCGGGTGCTCATCGACGGCCCGAAGGATACGCACCAAATCCTCACGTCAGCTCGGATGAGGTGGTTGCCGCGCTCAAAAAGATAGTAGCAAACAACCGCGCCGCGAGGCAAGGCCGTTCGTTTTCCACGGAGGCCGTCTCGCCGGAGGAGGACGCGGCGTATCTGAAAGCCGTGGCGGAAGGGGACATGGAGAACGCCGGGCGCATGGTGGAGGATGCGGCGCGGAAGGCCGGGTACACGACTAGGGCTTACCACGGGACGGGGCAGTTCGGCTTCACGGTGTTTGACCCGGAGAAGAGCGACGATGGGATTTCGCTCTTTTTCGCCGGGGATACCGGAACAGCCGAGAGTTATTCGGGCGTGTCGGGCGTTCGCGAGATTGGGCGAGGCGACAAATATTCTCGGATTGCAAAAGAACTTGAGGATGTCGGCGACTGGGAGGAAGTCGTTTCCGCGTTTGACAGGGTTGAAGGTTTCCATTCCAATCATGTTGAAGAGGAAGACGGAGAGGAGTATTACGAGCTTATTGACGATGACACGAAAGAAGTTGTCGCCAATGTCCCGATGTCCCTAATTGTCGACAGAGTGGACGCGAGCATGGAGTTCTCCGACCTTTCGCTCAAAGACATTCGCAATGGCCTTGGCGAAAAGGCGGCGGGGAATTACGGCGTCGGTTTGCGTTTCGACAACCCGCTTGTTTTTGACGCTCAGAACAGCAGGTGGGACAGATTAGGTTTCAAGGATGACGAAGGGAACACGGCCCAAACGACAAGGCAACTTGCGGATTACGCGAAACGAAACGGATACGATGGCGTCATCATCAGAAACGTTCATGACGTTGGCGCAGTGGCTCCCAATCTTGCGTATGATTACGATACGGTTTACGTCGCGTTTTCTCCCGAGCAGGTGAAGAGCCTTGACCCGGTGACTTATGACGACGCGGGGGGCGTTGTGCCGCTTTCGGAGCGGTTTGACGCTGATAGGCAGGACGTGCGGTGGAGCACGGAGGCCGTGGGCGGGGGGCCGCACTTTTCGGAGACGGAGGCGGGCAGGCGCGTGGTGGCGCGGCTGGTGGACAACCTCATCCGCCATCAGGAGGACTTGGCGTTTGGGAACGCGGCGGTCGAGGGGGCGCTGGAGCAGGGCGGCAACGCGACGGTGGGGAAGTGGAACCGCGTGGCGAGCGCGGGGGCGAACGGCGCGGAGAGCCTGCCGGACACGGCGGAGGGGCTGGCGAAGGAGGAGAAGTTCCGGGCGTTCCAGTTCGGGCGGCCGGGCGGTGAGGAGCTGCGGGAACTGGTGCGCGAGGCGGGGAGCGCGGAGAACTGGCTGGACGTGGTGGGGACGGCGTACGAGGCGCTGTCGGCGGTGCGCGCGGGGAACCTGCTGGGCGGGGGGCTGGCGGAGCAAATCGCGAAGCGTTACGAGCGCAGTGAGCGGGAGGCTGTGGGGTGGTACGTGCGGCGCATCGTTGAGGCGCGGGCGACGGACTACGGGCAGAAGTGCTACCTGATGGGCCGGGAGTTCGCCATGCAACTCATGCGCGAGGCGAACGAATCGGCGTTGGCGGAACTGCGCTCGGAGTACGAGGACAAGTTGTCGGCGGTGCGTGCGGAGCGTCGGGAGGCGGACGAGGCGCGGCGGACTGCGGAGCGTGGGCGCGACCGTGCGCGGGAGCGTCTGCGCCGGGAGCGGGCGCGTCAGCGCTTCATCGACGCGGACAGGGATTTGCTGACGCGCTGGTTGCTGGCCGAGGCGCAGAACGAGGTGCGCGCGACGCGGGAGCGCGAGCGTGCGAAGGCCGCCGAAGCGGTGGGCGAGGCGAAGGCGCAGACGCGCGAGGCGAAGAAGGCGGCGACGGCGGAGCGCAACCGGGCGGAGGCGGCGGAGCGGGCGCTGGCGCGTGAGCGTGAGACGTCGGCCAACGTGGCGTGGCAGTTGGCGGAGGAGCGCCTGCTGTCGCGTTACTACGAGGCGAAGATGAAGCACCTGATGGAGATGAAGGTGCGGACGTTGCGCGACAGAATGCGCGAGACGCGGGAGCAGCAGGCGTTGAAGGACGCGCGCAAGCGTGCGTTGGAGCGCGAGCGCGGGATGTCGTTCGCGGAGTTGCAGGGCGTGCTGGGGTTCGACCTGATGGCGCGCGTCGAGCAGGCGGCGCTTTCGGAGGATGACGTGGGGACGCTGGCCGAGCGCATCGTGCGTGAGATTGACGCGGGCTTTGACAAGGAGACGCAGCAGGGGCGCAAGGAACTGTGGGAGTGGGGGACGTACACGGGCGCGGCGGTGCCGCTTCGGCTGACGAAGCAGGGGGAGCGCGCGTACGCGATGACGGCCCAGCACATCCTGAAGGGGCTGGCGCGCAGGTTGGCGTACGGGCGTAAAAGAGTGGTCGCATAATGCGAATTATGTAAAACCGAACGGTGTGCACCATGCCTTTGGTTTGCCCAACGACCGGCTCGTCCCGTTGTCTCGAGAGGCGCACAGCGGGTCCCTTCTTTTCTGGATCCGTTCCATTGTGCGACTTCTCCGTGCCTTCTGCGTCAAAAGCCTTGCCCGGGGAACGGCCTTCCTTTATAATACGCCGCCATGAACGCCCCCACCCCATCTTTCCATATTGGCTCATTGACCCGAACGGAGGCGCTTTTGGGGACGGCGGCGATGGCGCGGTTGCAGGCCTCCAATGTCTTGGTGGTGGGGTTGGGAGCGGTGGGAGGCGCCTGCGTTGAGGCAATCGCCCGGAGCGGCGTGGGGCGCCTTTGGCTGGTCGACGGCGACGCGTTTGAGGAGACCAACCTCAATCGCCAGCCTTTCGCCTCCTACCCTGTCTTGGGGCAACCCAAGGCCGACGTCACCCTGCAACGCCTACGTGCGATCGCCCCCGCCTGCGCCGCTCACGCCGAACGTCTCCGCGTGACCGCCGCCAATCTCCCCGCCCTCCTTGACCGCGCGCACCCTGACGCGGTGGTCGACGCCATCGACGACGTGCCCGCCAAACTCGCCCTCCTTGGCGAATGCCTCCGCCGCGGCCTTCCCGTGTGGTCGGCGATGGGCGCCGCGCGGAAGCTCGACCCTTCGGCGCTGCGCGTGGGCGACATTTCCGAGACGCAGGTCTGCCCTCTGGCCCGTCGCGTGCGCCAAGGGCTCCGTGCGGCGGGTTTTACGCGCGGCGTGCGGTGCGTTTGGTCGTGCGAGGCGCCGCTCCCATGCCCCGAGGAGGCGCCGTTGGGTTCGTTCATGCCTGTCACCGCGACGGCCGGGCTGCTGCTTGCCGCCGACCTTCTGCGCGCGCTCGCGGCGCCTCCCCCACCCCAGGCCGCGCAAACCCGCCGCGCGGGGCGCCCCTGAAGCTTGGGCGGCCGGCCGCGCGGTTGCAAAGCGCAAGGGGAAGCGGTACACTATCCCCAACAGTCATCCATCAAGGAGAGCAATCATGGCCAAAGGTCTCATCAAGAACGCTTACATCGTCAGCCCGGGCTACGAGTTCGACGGCGGTGCGATTGTCATCGAGGACGGCAAGATCGCGAAGGTCCTTCAGCCGGGGACGCCGTTGCCGACGGACGCGGACTGGGTCTATGACGCGGAGGGGAACCTGGTGATGCCGGGCTTCATCGACGTGCACACCCATGGCGCGGCGGGCGTGGACGTCTGCGACGCGGATGACCCCACGGCCATCGAGACGATCGCCAAGGCCAAGCTGGAGGAGGGGTGCACCTCGTGGTGCCCGACGACGCTGACCGTGGCCTCCGAGGATCTGGAGAAGGCGCTCGGCCATGTGGCGGCCTACCGCAAGAACGCGAAGTACGCGAAGGTGCTGGGCGTCCACCTGGAGGGCCCCTTCATCAACCCCGCGTGCTGCGGCGCCCAGAACCCCGCCTTCCTGCGCAAGCCCGACATCGAGGAGGTGAAGCGCCTGAACGCCATCTCGCCTGTCTGCCAGATCACCTACGCCCCGGAGAGCGAGGTGGGCGAGGGCGCGAAGTTCGCGCGCGAGTGCCTGGAGATGGGCATCGTCCCCTCCGCCGGCCACACGAAGTGCTCCTACAAGGAGTTCAAGGCCGTCTACGCGGCGGGGCTGCGCCACCTGACGCACTTCTGCAACCAGATGACGCCGCTCCACCATCGCGACATCGGCCTGGTGGGCGCCGGGCTCCTGCTCGACGACCTGCGCACCGAGATGATCTGCGACAAGATCCACCTCTGCCCGGAGATGATCGAGCTGGCCTTCAACACCAAGGACATCGAGTCCATCCTCCTCATCACCGACTCCATGCGCGCCAGCCATATGCCCGACGGCCCCTCGAGCCTGGGCGGATTGGACGTGATCGTGAAGGACGGCGCCGCGCGCCTGGCCTCGAACGGCGCCTTGGCCGGCTCCATCCTGCGGATGAACGTGGCCCTCAAGAACGTCTGGGAGGTCACCGGGATGCCGCTGAACGTGCTGGTGAAGACGACCTCCTACAACCAGGCCCTGGAGCATGGGCTGGAGGACACGCTGGGCTGCATCGAGCCGGGCTACGTGGCCGACATCACGGTCTTGGACGACGAGGACTTCTCCGTCAAGGCCGTCTTCGTCGACGGCGAGAAGCGGCTGTAAGCCGTCCCCGCACGGACAGCAAGCATTGCGCCCCGCCGGGATTCCGGCGGGGCGCAATGCTTTGCGGCTGCCGCTGGCGCTTAGGAGGTTTTCCGGGCCTCGGCGGCCTGTTTGGCGATGAAGTCGCTGGGCGCGACGCCGTAGCGTTTCCGAAAGCGCCGGGAGAAATAGCCGGGATCCGCGAAACCGGCGTCGAGCGCCGCGGCCTTGACCGTGGCGCAGAGCCCGGCAAGGATCAGGCGCTTGGCGCGTTCCAGGCGGCAATGCTCCACATAGGCCATCGGCGCCATGCCAAAGGCGGCTCGGAAACGATGGGAGAAGTGCGAGACGGACATATGGAAATGCGCGGCGAGCGCCTCCGTGGTGAGGGGGCGGTCGCACTGGCTGGCCAGGAAGGCGCGCGCCTCCCGCACGAAGCCGTCGTCCTTTGGGGTCAGCCCCTCCCCGCGCGCCTCGCGCGAGCAAAAAAGGAGCGCGCGCTCCAGCAGGTTCATGGCCATCGTGTCGCCGAAGGCGTTGTCCTGCGCGGCCCAATCGACGCACTCCAAAAGTGTTTGGCGGACGCGCCGGCGCGTCGGCAAGACCGCCTCCCGCAAATCCAACAGGCGCACGCCGCGCCCGAAGTCGGCGGGGGGCAGCTCCAACAAGCCGCGCCTGAACCAATCGTTCGCGGGGAAGAAGTGAACCCACAGGAAATCCCACGTCTCGCCCGGCCAGGCGCGATAGCCTTGCGTGACGCCGGGCGGGAAGAGCGCCACGGCCTCCCGCTCCAGCCGGAACGGGCGCTCGCCGGCGTGGATGCGCCCAAAGCCGCCGAGCGTAATCAGCAACAGCCAGTCGTCGCGCCCCTCCGGGCGCTCCACGAAATAGCCTTGGTTCGGGAAGATATGGTAATGCCCGCCGATGATTTGCGGGAAGACGGTTCGGGAACTTTGGATAACGACTGCCATAGTAGAATCATTGTAACATCCCTTCGCGGCCCGAAAAGGGCGAAAAGGCGCGAAAGCGCCGGGTGGGGCCTTCGGTACGCAGCAGAATCGTCCCTGTATACAACAGTTTTGTCCCACTCATTGCGCTTGAGTGACGGCGCCGCGGGCATGGTATACTGACACCGTGCGCGGGGCGTCCCGCGGAAGAAGCGACATGACAAACGGGAGAACCGCATGAAAATCCTCGTTGCGACGACAGTGGCGGCGCTTGGCCTGACAGGCGGGCTTTTCGCCCAGAACCGCGGGCCGGAGGCCTATCGGGACGCGCCTGACTGGGAGAACCCCTACGTGACGCAGATCGACCGCCTGCCGTCGCGCGCCGTGCTGACGCCCTTCGACACGGCCGAGGAGGCGCTCCGCAACGCGGCGCTGGAGATTGGGCGCGACCGCTCGCCCTACATCCGGATGCTCGACGGCACGTGGAAGTTCGGATGGGCCAAGCGGCCGGAGGAGCGCGCCAAGGATTTCTGGAAGCCCGACTTCGACGTCTCTGGTTGGGCGGACATCGCGGTTCCGGGGTGCTGGCAGGTCCAGGGCGACTACGACCCGCCGATCTACACCAACAGCCGCTACCCGCACGCGAACAAACCGCCTTACATCATGGCGGATCCTCCCAAGGATTACACCGCCTTTGTCTATCGCAACCCCGTGGGCAGCTACCGGCGCGACTTCGAGCTGCCGACGGCGTGGCAGGGGCGGCGCATCGTGCTGCACTTCGACGGCGTCGGCTCGGCGGCCTACGTTTGGGTGAACGGTCGCCGGGTCGGCTACACCGAGGACTCGAAGCTCCCCGCGGAGTTCGACGTCACGGCGGCGGTGCGTCCGGGACGCAACGTCCTGGCCGTGGAGGTCTACCGTTGGAGCGACGGCTCCTATCTGGAGGATCAGGACTTCTGGCGCATGAGCGGCATCCACCGCTCCGTCTGGCTCTACGCCGAGAAGCCCGCCGGCCTGCGTGACTACGTGGCGACCATCGACCTCGCGGGGGCCGACGGCGTCCTCACCGTGCGGCCCGAGATCGACGGCGGCGCGCAGGTGTCCATGAGCCTCTACGACGGTGGCGCCAAGGTGGGCGATCTGAAGGACGGCGTCCTCACCGTGCGGGACGTCAAGCCCTGGACCGCCGAGACGCCCCACCTCTACACCCTCCTCTTCGCCGTCACCTCCGCCGGCAAGACGGAATACATCGCCCGCCCCGTCGGCTTCCGAACCGTGGCGATCGCGGACGGCCTGCTGAAGGTGAACGGCAAACGCATCCTGCTCAAGGGCGTCAACCGCCACGAGGTCGGCCCCACCTGCGGCTATGTCATCACCCGCGACGAGATGATCGCCGAGATCCGCGAGATGAAGGCCATGAACATCAACGCCGTGCGCACCAGCCACTACCCCAACGCCACCGATTGGTATGACCTCTGCGATAAGTACGGCCTTTACCTGGTGTGCGACGCGAACATCGAGGCCCACGGGAACGAGGCCATCGCGAAGGCCCCCGACTTCCGCCTTCACCATCTGGAGCGCAGCACGCGCATGATCCTGCGCGACCGCAACCACCCGAGCGTCCTGGTCTGGTCGATGGGCAACGAATCCGGCTTCGGCGCCAACTTTGAGGCCGTCTATGCCGCCAACAAGGCGCTCGACCCCACGCGGCCAACGCAGTATGAGCGCACCTGGGGCGACTGCTCCGACATCATCTGCCCAATGTATGTCTGGCCGGGGAACATGGAGAAATACGCCAAGGGCAACCCCAAGAAGCCCTACGTGCAGCAGGAGTACGCCCACGCGATGGGCAACTCCACGGGCGACCTGAGGGCCTACTGGGACTTGATACGCAAGTATCCCTGCCTGCAAGGCGGCTTCATCTGGGACTGGCGCGACCAAGCTCAGTGGAAGGCGCGCCCCGACGGCAAAGGCAAGTTCCTCGCCTATGGCGGCGACTACGGCGACAAACCCAACGACGACAACTTCAACTGCAACGGCCTCGTCGCCGCCGACCGCCAGTGGCACCCCGGCGCCTACGACGTCCGCACCGTCTACCAGAATCTCCACTTCTCCGCCTTCGATTGGGCCAAGGGCACCGTCCGGATCGCCAGCGAGTTCGCCTTCCGCGACACCGCCGCCATGACCGGCGCCTGGGAGCTCGTCGGCCCGCACGGCACGCTCGCCAAGGGCGCGCTCGCCCCCGGCGCCATCGCCCCCGGCGCCTCCGCCACCGTCGCCCTCCAGGGTTGGGACGCCACGAAGGCCGATGGCCCCGGCGAACGCTTCGTCACGCTGCGCCTCTTCGATGCGCCTGCGCCCGTCGAGAAGCCCGTCCAGGTGGCCGACGCGCAGTTCGCCAAGGCCCAGCCCCAGGCGCTCCCCATCATGACCGACCGGATGCTTCGCCGCTGGCAGGTCGCCGACGGGGCCGACGGCACGGTCACGCTCTCCGCCGCCGGTGCGCAGGCCGCCTTCGACAAGGCCAGCGGCCTGCTCACAGCCCTCACCCTCGGCGGCAAGCCCGTCATCGTCGAGCCCCTGCGCCCCAACTTTTGGCGTCCGCCGACGGACAACGACCGCGGCTTCAACATGGCCAAGCGCATGGGCGTCTGGCGCGACGCCGGCCGCGACGCCAAGTGCGTCGCCTTCGAGGCCAAGGCCGAGCCCAGCGGCGCCGCCACCGTCGCCACCGCCTTCGAGCTCCCCGCCAAAGGCAAGGACGGCGCCCCCTCCACCCTCCGCCTGACCTACACGTTCGCCACGAACGGGCTCGTGACCGTGGACTTCGCCTTCACGGCGGCCGCGGGCCTGCCCGACATCCCGCGCATCGGCGTCACCTTCGGCGTGCCCAAGGCGATGGACACGGTCGAATGGTTTGGCCGCGGCCCCCACGAGAACATGCCTGACCGGAAAGAAAGCGCCTACGTCGGCCATTACGCGATGGGGATCGCCGCGCTCAACGACTCCCACTACGTCCAAAACACCGAGCTCGGCTACCGCACCGACGTCCGCCGCGTGGCCCTCTCCGGCGGCGGCGCCCGGCTGGCCGTCCACGGCGACCCGCTCATCTGCTTCAATGTCTGGCCGTGGACCGCGGAGACGCTTTGCGACGACGCCAAGCCCCACCCCTACCAATGGGCCGAGGCGCCCTACAACACCGTGAACATCGACCTGACGCAATTCGGCGCCGGCGGCGTGAACTCTTGGGGCGCCCAGCCCTTCGACCACGTCAAGCCCAAGTCCGGCCGGGACTATTCCTATCGTTTCACCCTCAGCCCCCGCTGAGCCCACACGCCCATGAGACCGCACGCCTTCCTTGCCGGCCTGGCCGCCGCCCCAGCCCTCTGGGGCGCGGCCCCCCCCAACCTCATCCCCTCCGAGCCCAACCAGGCCTCGCCCAGCTACGTCTGCACGTGGGCCTGTCAGGACTGGTACGCCCACAACCGCCTGAAGGGGCAGGGTTTTTCCCCAAGGGACACCCTCAACCACGAGCAGCTCTTCGGGGAAAAGGGATGGGCCAAGACCTTCTATCCCGACCTCCGCGGCGACCTCATCTATCTGCTTGACGACGGCTGGGACCTCCCCAAAGGCAAGACCGACACCTTCGGCAGCCTGGAGGTCCACCCCTCCAAGTTCCCCGGATACGGCGACACCCCCGCCGAGCGCCTGAAGACCTTGGTGCGCAACGTGAAGGCCGCCGGCTGGAAAGGGTGCGGCATCTGGATTTGCGCCAGCGAGAAACCCGGCACGAAAGGCCCCCGCCTCAACGAGGCCTACTGGCGCGAACGCTTGGAATGGAGCCGCGACGCGGGCGTCGCCTACTGGAAGATCGACTGGGGCAAACATTCCGGCGACGAGGAGTGGCGGCGGATGATCACCCGCTTGGCCGATGAAATCCACCCCGTGCTCGTCATCGAGCACATCACCGGCCTCGGCCCCACCGACAACGCCAAGACGACAGGCCGCCTGACCGACGAGCAGGTGCGGCAAAACACGCGGCGCGGCAGCTTCGCGGACGTCTACCGCACCTACGACGTCACCTCCGCGCTCTCCATCCCCACCACCTTCAATCGCGTCGCCACCCAGTTGGCCCACGGCCACACCGACGGCAAACAGCTGGGGCTGGTCAACGGCGAGGACGAGGTCCACCTCTGCGCGGCGCTCGGCCTCTGCTTCGGGGTCATGCGTTACCCCATCGGCGACGAGCCCGCCGGCAGCCTCCCCAACATCTTCTTCGGCGGCGGCGACAACGCCTACACCGCCACGCGCCCCCTCCGCAAGATGGCCGACGAGGTGCGCCACGCCGTCCTTTGGGCGCGCATCGCCCCGCCCTTCCGCGTGGATGCCTCCGAGACCAAACTCTCCGACACGGTCTTGGCCGACAGTTGGCGCTTCTCGAAGGGCGACAACTGGGACAAATCCCTGTTCGGCAAAGTCATCATCCAACGCGCCCCCGCCGCCATCGCCCGCGGCACGGCGCTCCCCGTCGTCACCCAGACGAACCCCGACGAGCCGCTCCCCTACGTCTCCGTCTGCCGCTTCCCCAACGGCGCCACCGCCGTCGGCGCCTATGGCCGCGTCTCCCCGGAAAGTGGCTACCGGAAGGCACGTGCGCGCGTGGCCGCCCAGACCGGCCGCCCCGAGGCGCCCATCGGCGTCTTCGGGGTCTTCGACACGCTGACGCTCACCTTCGAGGCCCCAGTCGAAGGGCGGACGCTGTGGGCACAGAGCCTCATGGGGACCGCCCCGGCCAAGGACATCACCCAATCGGTGACGCTCCAAGGCAACACGCTGACGATCCCTGGGGCGCTTCTGGAGACGATTGGCGCCGAGGGCGCCACGGAGCCCTTCTCCGAGCCCGCCGCCGTGCTCAGTCTCCGCTGACAAAACCAATCCTGCCCGATGTCAAACTCAAAGGGAAACACCCCATGAAACTGCTGTCCACCCTGTTCTGCGCCGCCCTGCTGGCGCTCTCCGTCCGCGCCGCCGAGACCTTCGAGGTCGGGAAAGGCGCCTTCCTGCTCAACGGCAAACCCTTCATCGTCAAGGCCGCGGAGGTCCATTACCCGCGCATCCCCGAGGCCTACTGGGAGCACCGCATCCAGATGTGCAAGGCCCTGGGCATGAACACGCTCTGCCTCTACGTCTTCTGGAACTTTCACGAGCGCACGCCCGGCGACTTCGACTTCTCCGGCAACGGCGACGTGGCCAAGTTCTGCCGCCTGGCCCAGAAGCACGGGCTCTACGTCATCGTCCGGCCCGGCCCCTATGTCTGCGCCGAATGGGAGATGGGCGGGCTGCCGTGGTGGCTCCTCAAGAAGGAGGGCATCCGCCTCCGCACCAATGACCCCTACTACCTTGAGCGCGTGGGCCTCTTCCTCAAGCGCCTCGGGCAGGAGCTTGCCCCCCTCCAGCTCGCCCGCGGCGGCAACATCATCATGGTGCAGGTGGAGAACGAATACGGCGCCTACGCCACCGACAAGGCCCACGTCGCCAAGATCCGCGACCTTGTCCGCGAGGCCGGCTTCACCGACGTCCCCCTCTTCCAGTGCGACTGGAGCAGCACCTTCCAGCGCAACGGCCTGGACGACCTGCTCTGGACCATCAACTTCGGCACGGGCGCGGACATCGACAGCCAGTTCAAGGCCCTCAAGGCCGCCCGTCCCGACAGCCCGCTCATGTGCAGCGAGTTTTGGAGCGGCTGGTTCGACCACTGGGGCCGCCGCCACGAGACCCGGAACGCCGACGCCATGGTGCGCGGCATCCGCGACATGCTCGAGCGCGGCATCTCCTTCAGCCTCTACATGACCCACGGCGGCACTACCTTCGGCTGGTGGGGCGGCGCCAACAACCCCGCCTACTCCGCCATGTGCTCCTCCTACGACTACGACGCCCCCATCAGCGAGGCCGGCCACGTCACCCCCAAGTTCGACAAACTCCGCGCCCTCCTCCAATCCCACGCCCAGGCGCCCCTCCCCGAGCCGCCCGCCCCGTTCCCGGTCGTCACCGTGCCGACCTTCGCCCTCGACCGCGCCGTCTCCCTCTTTGACGCCCTCCCCGAGCCCAAGGCCTCCGAGGCCATCCGCCCCATGGAGGCCTTCGACCAAGGCTGGGGGGCCATCCTCTACGCCACCCGCCTCCCCCGCGCCGCCAAGAAGAGCGAGACCCTCGCCATCGACGAGGTGCACGACTGGGCCCAGGTCTTCGCCGACGGCCGCCTCCTCGCCCGCCTCGACCGCCGCAAAAAAGAGTTCGCCCTCACCCTCCCCGCCGACCTGCCCGCCGGTACGAAACTCGAGATCCTCGTCGAGGCGATGGGGCGCGTGAACTTCGGCGGCTCCATCCACGACCGCAAGGGCATCACCCGCCAAGTCCGCCTCGGCGAGGACGTCCTCACCGGCTGGCAGGTCTTCAACCTCCCGCCCGAGCACGCCTTCGCCGCCGCCAAGGCCGCCAAGCCCGGCGCGCACCCCTCCGGCCCCGCCTATTGGGTCGGCGCCTTCACCCTCGACGCCGTCGGCGACACCTTCCTTGACCTCCGCGACTGGGGCAAGGGCATGGTCTGGGTCAATGGCCACGCGCTCGGCCGCTTCTGGGAGATCGGCCCCCAGCAGACCCTCTTCCTCCCCGGCTGCTGGCTCCGGAAGGGGCGCAACGAGGTCATCGTCCTCGACCTCAAAGGCCCCCGCTCCCCCACCCTGCGCGGACTGGACAGGCCGATCCTCGACCAACTGCGCGGGAACCTCTCCGACACCCACCGCAAACCCGGCCAAACCCTCGACCTCTCCGGCGAGGCCCCCGTGGCCGAGGCCACCCTCAAGGCGGGCGGCGGCTGGCAGACCCTCGCCTTCCCCGCCCCCGTCAAGGGCCGCTATCTCTGCCTCGAGCTCCGCTCCGTCTGGAAAGAAGGGCCCGCCGCCATCGCCGAGCTCGACCTGCTCGGCCCCGACGGCAAGCCCCTGCCCCGCGAGGAATGGCGGGCGCTTTACGCCGATTCCGAGGAGACCCGCTCCGCCAACGCCACCGCCGACAAGGTCTACGACCTCCAGGAGTCGACCTTCTGGCAGACCGCCCCCGAGGCGAAGGCCCCCCACGCGATCGTCCTTGACCTCGGCGCCGACATCCAGGCCACCGGCCTGCGGATTCTCCCCCGCGCCGAGAAAGGCGCCCCCGGCCAGCCCAAGGAGTGCCGGGTCTTCCTCAAGGATTCTCCCTTCCGCCTCTGACCGTTCAGGAGCAGCCCATGAAAACCCTGCACACACTCTGCCTTGCCCTCGCCGCGCCGGCCGCCCTCGCCGCGCCCGTCTGGCCGGAAATCCAGCTGCCCCCGGCGCCCACCCAGCTCCCCGGCGTCGCCCAACCCGAGCTCTCGCTCAACGAGACCTCGGGCGACGGCACGTGGTCCTTCCTCTTGGATGTGCCGGACTTCCGGGCCTCCGGCATCCCCCGCCCCGACGCGGGCTGGCAGGACTTCGACTTCGCGGCGTGGGCGGGGCGCGACTGGCGGCCGGTCAAAGTCCCCGGCGAATTGGCCATGCAGGGCTTCGACATCAAGAACAACGAGGAATACTACTACCGCCGCCAGGTCACCGTCCCCGCGGACTGGGCCGGGCGGCGCATCCTCCTTCGCTTCGACGGCGTCTACTCCAACGCCCGCGTCTGGGTCGGTTCCCGCCACGTCCGCAACCACGTCGGCGGGTTCACCACGTGGGATTGCGATCTCACAGAACTGGTTCGCCCCGGCGAGCCCTTCACCCTCACCGTCGGCGTCGCGGATCTCCAGGCCAAGGACGTCGGCCTTTGGAACCCCGAGGGCAAGCCCGTCAAGAACCCCTCCAACGCCTCCGAATACGCCCACCACAACATCGGCGGCATCCTCCGCGACGTCGCCCTCGTCGCCCTCCCGCAAACCCATCTCGCCGACATCGAGCTCGAGACCGACCTCGACGCCGCCTTCCGCGACGCCACGCTCACCGTCCGCGCCGCCCTCAACCCCACCGCCCCCAAAGCCACCCTCCGCCTCGAGGTCCTCGACGGCGACGCCCTCCTCGCCTCCGCCCAGACCGACCTTGACGGCGCGGCCCCCGCCACCCTCGCCCTCCCCGTCAAGGCCCCGCGCCTCTGGGACGCCGAGCATCCCCACCTCCACACCCTCCGCGCCACCCTCGCCCAGGATGGCCAAACGCTCCAGGTGAACGAGCTGCCCTTCGGCTTTCGGGAGATCACCTTCGCCGGGCGCGACGGCACCGACGCCAACAAGATCTACGTCAACGGCCGCCCCGTCCGCCTCCGCGGCACCTGCCGCCACGACGTCTCCCCCACCTTGGGCCGCTCCATGACCCGTGCCGAGGCCTTCGCCGAGGCCCGCGCCTACAAGGAGGCCAACATCAACTTCATCCGCACCTCTCACTATCCGGCCTCCGAGCACCTGCTCGACGCCTGCGACTGCCTCGGCATCTACGTCGAGCAAGAGGCCGCCGTCTGCTTCCAAGGCCCCTGGGCCCCCGTCGACAGCGTCTACGACGATTACGCCGCGCAGTTCGTGGAGATGGTCGAGCGCGACCGGAACCGCCCTTCCATCATCCTCTGGTCCATCGCCAACGAGAGCCACTACGCCAACGTCGGCAAGAAACTCACGCGCAACCCCTTCTTGGACGCCCGCGACTACCTCCGCGCCCATGAGCCCACCCGCCCCGTCCTCTTCAGCTGGCCCAACACCGGCTCGCCCAAAGGCTTCTTCGACGTCTACAGCGAGCACTACGCCAACGTCATGGGCCACATGGGCCGCAAGGACATGCCCCGCCTCCATGACGAATACGCCCACATCCCCTGTTACAACCTCGCCGAACTCCGCCGCGACCCCAACGTCCGCAACTTTTGGGGCGAGAGCGTCTGGCACGCTTGGAATCACATCGTCCGCGACGACGGCGCCCTCGGCGGCGCGCTTTGGGGCGGCATCGACGACGTCTTCTACCTCCCCGCGAACGTCCCCGAGCGCCACCTCCGCCACTCCGACGGCCCCGTCGCTGGCTACGGCGAGTGGGGCTCGGTCTTGGACGCCTACCACCGCCCCAAGCCTGAGGCCTGGCTCACCAAAAAAGCCTACTCCCCCGTCCGCCTCGATGAACGGGCCGCCACGCTGAAGGACGGCACCCTCACCCTTCCCGCCGAGAACCGCTTCGACCACACCGACCTCCGCGAACTGACCGTCGAGGTCGCCGCCGACGGCGACGCGCCCCGCCGCCTTCCCTGCCCCGCGCTCGCGCCCCGGGCCAAGGGCCTCCTGACCTTCCAAGGCCTCCCCGCCGCCAAGGCGCTCAACCTCCGCTTCCGCACCCCCGACGGCATCGTCGTCGAGGAAATCAACCTCGCCTTCGCCCCCACGCCCGTCGAGGCCATCCCCCCCGAGCCTGAGCGTCCCCCAACGGTCGTCGAGGGCGACGGCACGCTCACCGTCCGCATGGCCAAGGGCGAGGCCACCTTCGACCATGCCTCCGCCCGGCTGCGCGCCTTTGTCTGGGATGGCAAAACGCTGCTGACCGGCGGCCCCGACCTCGTCGCCACCGGCGTGCCCCTCGGCGCCTGGCAAGGACGCGCCCTCACCGCCAAGGTCGAGGGCAACCGCGCCCACGTCGTCCTCGAAGGCGCCTATGCCTGCGGGCTCGAGGTCCGTTTCGACCTCGCCTTCCTCGACGATGGCCGCCTCGACGCCCGTTACACGCTCCTCTCCGACCCTCCCAAGAACGCCAACCCCTCCGAGGTCGGCCTCGCTTGGCGCCTGCCCGGCGCCGACGCCGTTCGCTGGGAGCGCGCCGCCTTCCACAGCGCGTACCCCGCCGACCACATCGGGCGCGCCTCGGGCTTCGCCCCCCGCCTCCGCCCCGGCTGCGCCGAGGCCCCCGACCGTTACGGCGTCCGCCCCGCCTGGCCCTGGAAGGACGATATGCGCAACGCCTTCGTCTTCGCCGCCGACGACCCCAACGACGGCCTGGCCACCAACGACTTCAAGGCCATGCGCGAGGCCATCCGCACCTATGACGTCCTCCTCCCCGGCGGCGGCGCGCTCCGCGTCCGCTCGGACGGGCGCTCCCAGGCCGCCCGCGTCTCCGTCGCGGCCGAGCGGACCCTCATCGACGACCGCGACCCGCGCGTCCGCCTTTCCCCCGATGGCTGGGCCCATTACGCCTCCGGCGCGGATCACGCCGGCACCGAGACCTACTCCACCAAGCGCGGCGCCTGGGCCGAGCTCGACTTCGAGGGCGCCGGCATCCGCCTCATCGGCGCCAAACAGGCCAACGTCGGCCTCATGCGCCTCATCCTCGACGGCAAGGAAATCGCTCTCGTCGACACCCACAGCGACCTCGGCAACGACCTCAAGCAATCCGTCATCCACACCGTCTCCGGCCTTCCCCCCGGCAAGCACACCCTCCGCGTCGAGACCGCCGGCGGCCATGCCGACTGCGTCGTCCTCGACGCCTTTGAGATCCTCCCCGCCGAAGGCCCCCGCGTCACCGCCCGCCTCGTCGTCAACGACGGCTGGTGGTATCCCGCCCTCGCCTGGGGCAACTACTGCGGCCGCCGCCCCGCCTTCGCCAAAGGCGCCTCCGGGCAAACCCGCCTCGCCCCCATCGCCCCCAGCCCCGCCCAAGAGTGAGGATCGCGCCCTTCGCCCGCAAAAAGGGTTTGCGAGCGAAGGCGGATTGTGGTATGCTTGGGGCCATCATGAAACGTTGGGACGCGCGACTGCTTCGACTTAGCCTCCTGCCGCTGTTGGGCGGCGGGACGCGGTTGGCCGTCGGCGCGGAGTGAGACCTCGGCGCGACATGACGAGACAAAAATGGCCTCCGCGGGTTGGTTTGACGGCGGAGGCCATTGTTTTGCCGGATCAGGCCCTTCCCGACGGGACCGAAGCGAAGAACAGGAAGCACAGATGAGCACACGCAAGATCGCAATCTTCGACACAACGCTGCGCGACGGCGAGCAAAGCCCCGGCTGCAGCATGAAACTGCATGACAAACTGCTGGTGGCCGGCAACCTGGAGGCGCTGAAGGTGGACGTGATCGAGGCGGGCTTCGCCATCGCCTCGCCGGGCGACTTCGAGAGCGTCCAGGCCATCGCCAACCATGTGAAGGATTGCACGGTGGCCTCGCTGGCGCGCTGCCTGAAGGGCGACATCGACCAAGCCTGGGCGGCGGTCAGGGGCGCGGCGCGCCCGCGCATCCACGTCTTCCTGGCGACCAGCCCCGTCCACATGGAGTACAAGCTGAGGATGACGCCGGAGCAGGTGCTCCAGCAGGCGACGACGATGGTGGCCTACGCGCGCAGCCTCTGCCCCGAGGTCCAGTTCTCGCTGGAGGATTACACGCGCACCGACGAGGAGTTCTCCTGGCGGGTAATCGAGGGCGTCATCAAGGCCGGCGCGGCGGTGGTGAACCTGCCCGACACGGTGGGCTACGCGATCCCCGACGAGTTCGGCAAGCGCATCGCGCGCGTGCTCGAGCACGTGCCCAACGCGGGCCAAGCGACGCTGGCGGTGCACTGCCACAACGACCTCGGGTTGGCGGTCGCCAACACCTTGGCCGCCCTCCGCAACGGCGCGGGCCAGGCGGAATGCACCATCAACGGCATCGGCGAGCGCGCGGGCAACGCGGCGCTCGAGGAGATCGTCATGGCGCTGAAGACGCGGCATGACGTCTTCGCCGGCCTGGAGTGCGGCGTGGACACCACCAAGATCATGGCCACCAGCCGCTGCGTCTGCTCGGTGACGGGCAGCCGCGTGCAGGCCAACAAGGCCATCGTCGGGCAGAACGCCTTCGCGCACGAGTCGGGCATCCACCAGCACGGGATGCTCGCCAACCGCGAGACCTACGAGATCATGACCCCGGAATCCATCGGCCTGACCCAAAGCCAGATGGTGCTGGGCAAGCACTCCGGCAAGCACGCGCTCAAGGATCGCCTGACCCAGCTGGGCATCGCCCTCAACGACGACCAGCTGCAGGAGCTCTTCGCGCGCTTCAAGGATTTGGCCGACGCCAAGAAGGTGGTGACCGACGCGGACATCGAGGCCCTCGCGCGCGGCCTTGAGATGCGCAACGACGGCCAGCAGAAGCTCGTCTTCGACCGCTTCCTCGCCGCCACTGGCAACACCAACGCCAACGTCTCCACCGTCCGCCTCAAGGTCGACGGCCAGACCGTCGAGGAGGTGGCGATGGGCAGCGGCCCGATCGAGGCTTCCTTCAACGCCATCAACAAGATGCTCAACCTGCACGTGACGGTCGAGAACTTCGCCGTCTCGGCCGTCACCGCCAACGTGGACGCCCAGGGCGAGTGCGAGCTGCGCGTGCGCCACAACCAAAAGGTCTACCTTGGCCGCGGCGTGGCGCAGGACATCATCGAGGCCGCCATCCGCGCCTACGTCCATGCCCTCAACGGCCTGCTCGAGGACGAGCAGCGCATGACGGCCAACGCCGCCGCGCTGGCCGCCGCGGGCGTCGGCGGCGGTTTGGCGTGACCGCCATGGACATCGCCACCTTGGATCCGCGCGCGCTGCGGTTGGGCCAGGCCCTCACGTTGGAGGGGCTGGCCCACACCGGGCGCGACCGTCTGCACAAATACCTGCACGAGGGCGGGGCCTTGCCGCCGGGCGTGGATTTGCGCACCTCGGCGCTTTACCATTGCGGCCCCGTGATGGTGCCCGACGGCGAGGGGGGCTGGCGCATGGTCGCCGGCGGCCCGACCACGTCCTCGCGCGAGGAACCTTATGAGGCGGAGGTCATCGCCCGCTTCGGACTGCGCGTCATCATCGGCAAAGGCGGCATGGGGCCGAAGACCCTCGCCGCCTGCCGGGAGCATGGCTGCGTCTATCTTCAGGCCGTCGGCGGCGCGGCGGCTTCGATCGCCGCCGCGGTCGAGCGCGTGGAGGGCGTGGATTTCCTGGACGCTTTCGGGCCCGCCGAGGCGATGTGGCATCTGCGCGTGCGCGCCTTCCCGGCGACGGTGGCGATGGACGCGCACGGCAACAGCCTTTACGCGCAGGTGGCCGCGCGCACGGAGGCGCGGCTGCGGACGCTTCTGGCGTGATCGCCGAGCCGTGCGCGACGAAAAAGCGCCCCCGGACTGCGAGGTCCGGGGGCGCTTTTTTGCAAAGGGACAGTCAGGGCTTGAGGTTTTCCCGATAAAAGGCCGCGATGCGCTCGAACGGGATGCGGTCAAGGCGATCGTAGAGGTCGGTGTGGGTGGCGCCGGGGACAAGGAGCAACTCCTTGTTGTCGCCCTTGAGCTTGGCGAAGGCGTCCTTACCGAAATAGCAGGAATGGGCCTTGTCGCCATGGACGATGAGGACGGCGGAGCGGATCTCATCGGCGCGTTCGAGAATGGTCTGATTCAGGAAGGCGATGGACGAGGTGACGTTCCACCCTCCGTTGGAGTTGAGGGAGCGGGGGTGATAGCCGCGTTTGGTCTTGTAATAGGCGAAGTAGTCCTTGACGAACCCGGGCGCGTCATCCGGGAGGACGTCGGGCAGGCCGCCGGCACGGGCATAGGAGCCGGAGCGGAAATCCTCCGAGCGTTGGGCGCTGAGCGCGGCACGTTTGGCGTGGCGGGCGTCGGCGGAGGCCTCGGCGTCGAAATAACCGTTCGCGGTGACCCGGCACATGTCGTACATCGTCGCGGCGACGGTGGCCTTGATCCGGGTGTCGGCGATGGCGGCGTTGAGCGCCAAGCCGCCCCACCCGCAAATGCCGAGAATTCCGATGCGCTCCGGATCGGCGGCGGGATTGACGGAAAGGAAGTCCACGGCCGCCGAGAAGTCCTCGGTGTTGATGTCGGGCGAGGCGACATTACGGGGCTGGCCGCCGCTCTCGCCGGTGAAGGAGGGGTCGAAGGCCAAGGTCAGGAACCCGCGTTCGGCCAACTGCTGCGCGTAGAGGCCGGCGGCTTGCTCCTTGACGGCGCCGAAGGGGCCGCTGACGGCGATGGCGGGCAATGGCCCGCCCATGCCTTTCGGCGCGTAGAGATCCGCGGCCAACAGAATGCCAAACCGATTGGGGATGGCGACTTTGCGGTGATCGACACGGTCGCTTTTGGGAAACGTTTTGTCCCAATCCTGGGTGAAGGACAACGGCATGGTCTTGCTCCTTGTGCTGGATGAAAGAAAAGGGAAGTGTATACCCTTGTGTGGACTCCAAGTCAAGCGGAAACCGACGGCCCTGGGACGGCACAAAAAAGCCCCGCCACAGGGCGGGGCTGACACGGCGTTTCGCGCGCACCGCGCATCAGGCGGTGTAAAGTGGCTTGGCGGTGTAATGGGTGTGAAGGAGGTGGTGCGCCTTCTCGCCGCAGGGGGCGCCGAGGAAGTCGGCGTAGAGTTTCTGGATCTGCGGGTTCTGGTGGGAGCAACGGCGGGCGGCCTCCCGGTCGTCTTTGTAGAGCCCCTCCATGCGGGCCTTGCGCACCTCGTCGGTGGCCAGGGTCGGCTGACCGCCGCCGCCGACGCAGCCTCCGCGGCAGGCCATGACCTCGATGAACTGCCAACGGGGCGGCCGGCCGGCCTTGCGATCCTCGCGGATGGCGTCGAGCACCTGCTCGACGTTGCCCATCTGGTGGGCGACCGCGATGGAGACCTTGGTGCCTTTGATGTCGATGACGGCTTCCTTGACCCCCTTCAGGCCGCGCACCTGGGTGAAGTTCACGTCGGCCAGCTCTTCCTTGGTGATAAGGAAATACGCGGTGCGGAGCGCCGCCTCCATGACGCCGCCGGTGGCGCCGAACAAGGTGCCGGCGCCGGTGTACTCGCCAAGGATGGAATCGGCCTCGCTCTCGGGGAGGTTCGCGAAATCAAGCCCCGCGATCTTGATCATCCGGGCAAGCTCGCGCGTGGTGAGCACGACGTCGACGTCCTGATAGTTGGAGGCGTGCATCTCCTCGGAACGCGTGATCTCGTATTTCTTCGCCGTGCAGGGCATGATGGACGTGAGGTGGATGCGGGCGGGATCGAGCCCCATCTTCTCGGCGAAGTAGGTTTTGGCCATGACGCCAAGCATTTGCTGCGGGCTCTTGGCGGTGGAGAAGTTGGGGATGAAGTCCGCGGCGTACTTCTCCATCCAATCCGTCCACGACGGACAGCACGAGGTGATGAGCGGCAGCTCACCGCCCTGCGTGAAGCGCTGGACGAACTCGGTGCCTTCCTCCATGATGGTGAGGTCGGCGGAGAAGTTGGTGTCGAAGACCGCCTGGAACCCGAGGCGGCGGAGCGCGGTGTAGATTTTGCCGGTGGCAAGCTCGCCCGGCTTCATGCCGAACGCCTCGCCCAGCGCGACGCGGACCGCGGGGGCGATCTGCACGGCGGTGAAGCGCTGCGTGTCGCGCAGGGCGGCCCAGACCTTGGCGGTCTCGTCGCGTTCGTAGATGGCGCCCACAGGGCAATGGGCCGAGCATTGCCCGCATTTGATGCAGGGCGAATCGTTGAGGCTCACGCCGGCGGCGGGGGCGATCCGCATCCGTTCACCCCGGCCGATGAATTCAAGGGCCCAGACGTTCTGCATCTCTTGGCAGACGATGGCGCAGCGCCCGCACTTGATGCACTTGTCCGGGTCGAGGACGATGGAGGGCGTGCTTTCGTCGCGCTGGATGTGCTCAATGGCCGGGCGCGGGAACGGCGCCTCGCGGATGCCGAAATCGGTGGCCACGCGCTGAAGCTCGCAGACCCCGGAACGGGGGCATTTGAGGCAGTCCGCCGGATGGGTGCTGAGAATCAATTGGATGACCGTCTTCCGGATCTGCACGATGTCGGGGTCATGCGTGGTGATCTTCATCCCCTCGGCCACCTCCGTGCAGCAGGCGCGCAGCAGTTTGGGGCTGTTGCCGTTCCGGACGACGCAGATGCCGCAGGCCGCCCAAGCCTTGACGTCGGGGTGATGGCAGAGCGTGGGGATTTTGACGGCCACCTTCTTGGCCGCCTCGAGGATGGTGGTGCCGGCGGGGACCTCCACCGCGATGCCGTTGATCTCAAGATGAATCAGCTTTTCCATGGCGCTCTCCTCAGGCAATCTCGATGGCGTGCAGCTTGCACGTGTTGTAACACTGGCCGCACTTCACGCACTTCTTGGGATCGATGACGTGCTTCTCGCGCACCTTGCCGGAGATGGCGCCCACGGGGCAGACGCGCGCGCACATGGTGCAGCCCACGCAACGTTCGGGGTTGATGCGGTATTGCACCAATTTCTTGCACTTGCCGGCCGGGCAGCGCTTGTCGTTGATGTGCGCCAAAACCTCGTCCATGAAATAGCGGAGCATGGCTTGGACGGGGTTGGAGGCCGTCTGCCCAAGGCCGCACAGCGAGGCGCGGGCCATGGCCTGGCAAATCTCCTCCATCTTTTGGATGTCCGCGGGCTCGCCGCGCCCCTCGGAAATCCGGGTGAGGGCGTTGAGCAGCGCGCGGCCGCCGATACGGCAGGGCATACACTTGCCGCAGCTCTCGTCGACCGTGAACTCCAGGTAGAACTTGGCCACATCCACGATGCAGTCGGTGTCGTCCATGACGATGAGCCCGCCGGAGCCGACGATGGAGCCGATCTTGGCGAGGGACTCATAGTCGATGGGCATGTCGAGATACTCCGGCGGAATCATGCCGCCGGAAGGGCCGCCGGTCTGCGCGGCCTTGAACTTGCGGCCGTTGGGGATGCCGCCGCCGATGTCAAAGATGATTTCGCGCAGGGTGATGCCCATCGGCACCTCGATGAGGCCGGAATTGCGCACCTTGCCGGTGAGGGCGAAAACCTTGGTGCCCTTGCTCGTCTCCGTGCCGATGGAGCTGAACCACTTGGCGCCTTTGGTGATGATGACGGCCACGTTGGCCAACGTTTCCACGTTGTTGATGATGGTGGGCTTGCCCCAAAGCCCCTTCACGGCCGGGAAGGGAGGCCGGGGCGTCGGCTGCCCGCGCTTGCCCTCGATCGAGGCGAGCAAGGCCGTCTCCTCGCCGCAGACAAACGCGCCGGCGCCGAAGCGCAGCTCGATGTCAAAGGTGAAATCGCTGCCCAAGATGTTCGCGCATCCCAGCAGCCCCCACTCGCGCGCCTGGTCGATGGCAATCTGAAGGCGCTTGATGGCCAACGGATACTCCGCGCGGATGTAGATGAAGCCCTTGGTGGCGCCCGTGGCCCGACCGGCGATCATCATCGCCTCCAAGATGGCGTGCGGGTCGCCCTCGAGCGTCGAACGATCCATGTAGGCCCCGGGGTCGCCCTCGTCCGCGTTGCAGACGATGTACTTCTGGTCGGCCTCGACGGCCGCCGAGAACTGCCACTTTTTGCCCGTCGGGAAGCCCGCGCCGCCGCGGCCGCGCAGACCGGAGGCCAGGATTTCGTCGATGATGCCCTGCGGGGTCATCTCGAAAAGCGCCTTCGTCAACCCCGCGTACCCGTCGTGCGCGATGTAATCCTCGATCTTCTCCGGGTCGATCAGGCCACAATGGCGGAGCACGATGCGCTGCTGCTTGGCGTAAAAGTCGATGTCATGGCCGGCGTGGCCGGCCTCGGCCTGGGATTTGTCGTAGAGCAGGCGCGTCACGACCTGGCCGCCGACGATATGCTCGTTGATGATCGCCGCCGCGTCCTCGGGCTTCACGTCCACGTAAAAAGTGTCGTCGGGCAACACCTTGACGATGGGCCCACGCTCGCAGAACCCCATGCAGCCCGTGCGCACGATGCGCACATTCGCGCCGGCGTACTCCGCCGCCTTCGTCAGCGCCGCGTAAAGCGCCAGCCCGCCGTTGGAGTCGCAGGCCGTGCCGCCGCAGACCATCACATACTGCCGCCCACCCTTCTCGGCCTTCTCGTTCTCGGCCGTCAGGCGCGCGCGCAGCGCTTCCAGACCCTCACGGGAAAGTTTCTCAGCCATGTGGCACCTCTCTCTCAATGCTTCGCGCGGAACTTGTCCAAAATCCCCGGCAGCGCCGCTTTCGTCACCTTCCCGAAGACCTCGCCGTTGATGACGATGACCGGCGCCAAGCCGCAGCACCCCAAGCAACGCACCGCCTCGGTCGAGAACTCGCCGTCGGGCGTCACCGTGTTCACGCCCACGCCAAGCTCCTGCTCAAGCGCCTTCATGATGTCGTCGCCGCCCTTCAGGTAGCACGCCGTCCCGAGGCAGACCTGGATGAGGTTGCGCCCCGGCTGCTTCAGCTTGAAGAAGTTGTAGAAGGTGATGACGCCGTAAATCTTCGCCAACGGCACCTCCAGCAGATCCGCCAACTCCAGCACGATCTCGCGCGGCATATACCCATAAGTCTGCTGCACGCGATGCAAAACCATGATCAGATTGCCGGGTTTTGGCTTCCACTCCTCGATGAAAGCGCGCAACTCCGGCGTCAACGTCTTCTTGTCCTGTGCCATAAGGTTCTCTCCTTTGTCGGCGGCGATGGGGCCCGCGGCCCAACATCAATCTGCCTCAGTATCGCAAACGCGCAAACCCCCGTCAAGCACAAAGCGCCGCACGTCATGAATTAGTGAAGGCAAATATTGGGCGCTCGTCGCTTTCATAACCCTTCACGGATGCGGCAACAGCCGCGCTTTGACCAACCAACGATGGCAATGCGAGCCTACCGCGGCCAACCCATCCGGCAAATAACGGAATCCCCACCGGCTGAAAGGCAGATACCATCGCCCATGCCCGTTGCGCAGGAAGGCGACGCACTGGCAATGCGAAAAGCGCGCCTGCCCAGTCTCCTCCAGCCACCGCCAATAGGTGCCGACCAGAAACTCCGTGATGAACCCGGGCTCCCGCCATGAGACCTTGGCCCCCGGGTCACGCAGCCACGCCTCGGACAGAGAAAGGGAAATGGGCAGGAGCGTCGCGCACATCCGCTCGAAAAGCGCCGTGCGCGCCACGAACGTGTTGTAGGGATAGAACCGATCGCCATGCCGAAACATCGCCTCATAAAAATCCGCGCACGCCGGCGCCATCTCCCGCACCAGCCCGAGCGCATGGGCGATCCAGCGCTCGGAGGCGAAGCGATTGTCCAACATGGCCTGCGCGAGCCCGCCTCGTGCATGAATCCAGCCGCTCACGGGCAAAATCCCATCCGTCCCCTCGCCCTCCAAGACCGCGGCCGCGTCCGCCTCGGAACAGGGGAGGCGCGGCAGAAGCGCCTGCAACGACGGTTTCAGGAAGACGCCTCCCAACCGCGACGACACCTTCCCGCGCCTGTCGGGCAGGGGGCGGAAAAGGAGGAAGCGACGGTAATGGCACAGCCCCACGAAGTCCGCCCGACGCACCTCCGGGTGACGCCAAAGCCACCAAAGCGCGGTGCTTTCGTTGAGGTGAGGATTGTGGGCGGCGATGTTCTCGCCCACGTCGTCATGCAAAATCCCGGGCTGACGGTTTTGTCCGACGCCGACGGTCGTGAGCCCAAGCGGGTTGATCGCCCCGTCGGGGCGGTGATCGACACAGAAGAGACGCAAACGCATGGGACCTCTCACTCCTTTCCGATGACACGCTGGCGGACGACGCGCGCGGGGTTCCCCACGACGATGACAAAGGCTGACACGGGGCGGGCTACGACCGCGCCAAGGCCGACGACCGCCCCGTCGCCGAGGGTGACGCCGGGGAGGATCGCCGCGCGGGCGGCGACCCAGCAGCCGTTGCCGATGACGATGGGCGCGGCGGTCGGCGCCATCACCGGCGAGGCGACGTCGTGCGAGGCCGTGCACAGATACGCGCCTTGCGAAATCACCGTGTTGTCGCCGAGGGCGATGGGAGCCTTGCAGTAAAGTTCCACGCCGGGGCCGACGCAGGAGAGATTGCCCACGCGCAGGTTCCAGGGCGCGTAGACACGTACGGAACGGTAGATCAGGCTCCGCCCGACGGCCGCGCCGAAGGCCCGCAAAAGCAGGTTGCGTCCGCCGGCGGGCAGCAGCGGGAAGAGCGTGGCGTTGAGCGCGCGCCAAAGCAGCAGGCGCAGGCGGCGCGGTTTCGCCTCACGGTAACGGCCCAGATCAATCATGGCACACTTCCTTGAACAAGGCCTCCCAGCGGTCGGCGACGGCCTCCACGCCATAGGCGGCGGCATTCGCGCGGGCGGTCTCGGCCATCCCCGCGACCACCTCGGGATGGGCCATGAGGTCGCCGACGTCCCGCGCGAAGCCCTCGGCCTCGAACGGCGGCGCCACGACCACCCCGTTGGTGCCGCGCACGACGTCGTAGACCGCCGGGTAACTGCCAAGCGCGACAGGCACGCAGCCGGCGGCCATCGCCTCCGGCAAAACCAAGGGGAAGCCCTCGAAGTCCGAGGTCAGGAGCAGCAGCCGTGCCTGCGCGTAAAAGGGCGCGGGGTCGCGGAAGCCGTGGAAGGTCACGCGCGGGAGGCCCTGCGCCTGCGCCTCCAGCGCCGCGCGGTCGGGGCTGTCGCCCACCACCTCCAGTCGCCAATCGGGGAAGCGCGGGGCCAAGAGCCTCCAGATCGCGAGCACGCGCGAGACCCGCTTCTGCGTCTCCTCCAGCCGCCCCACGTAGAGCAGGATATTTTCTTTGGGGGCGGGCACGGGCGCGAGGGTGAGCGGGTTGCCGATGGTGCACAGACGCGGCGCGGCGGCCAGCCCCGTCATCCGCCGGAAGATCGGCTCAAAACGTTTCGAGAGCACCACGAAGGCGTCGCTTTGCCCGTAGACCAAGCGCAGGCTCAGCCCCGAAAGCAACCTCCAGAGCCACCGCCGCAACCCCGTCGCGGCGGCGATGCGCCCGTTGTTGTCCGGGACGTTGTGCAACACGGAGACCAAGCGCACCCCAAGCCCGCGCCCGGCCCGCCGCAGGAGGCGCGTCACGCCCCACGGCAGACACCACTGGTTCACCACAACCAGGACGCCCCGCGCCAGCAACAGCGCCCGCAGCGCCTTCTCGTTCGCCGCCGACGCCACGGGGAAGCCCAACGCCTTCACCATGACCGAAGGCTCCAACCCTTCTAGGAGCGCGCGGTCGCCGAAGCGGAACGCCACGATCGTCACCCGCCATCCCCGTCTGGCGAACGCGTTCCCCAGCGCCGCGGTCACGCGCTCCACGCCCCCGACGTCCCAGACGCCGAGCACGAAGAGCACCCCCCGCTCATCCTCATTGGCCATAATAAAGCACGCTTTCCTTTCCGTATTCCACTGAGGCCTTCGGAAGCCCACATCGATTACGTGCAAAGAAAGCGCGCCTGAACGGCGCACCTTGCAAAACACGTTGCCCGATGTTGAAAGTTCCGAAGTTTCAGTGGAGCAACCTGTTTGCGCAAAGCGCAAGTGAAGGCGACGGCTTTCCCGTCGCGTGTCCTCATGATAGCAAATCCCCACCCCCGCCGCAGACGTGGCGCGACGGGAAGACGGAAAGCGACACGCCGCAGTCCATGGGGACTTGCGGCGTGCCTCGAAGCGACTTACGGCGCGATCCGCGGGATGAGGCCCGCAAACACGTCAATCGGCGGTCTTTAAGGGGCTGAGGTGGACGCCGATGGAAAGGATGCGCGGCTCGGCGCGGCTTTCCTCAACGACGAGGCGGAGGGCGACGGCCTCGATGGGGGCCTTCAGGCGGAGGATGCGCTTGTGGCCGATGGTGGTGGCGGCGGCGATGGGCTCCCAGGCGTCGGAGCCGGGGCGTTGGGCCTCGAAGCGGAAGCGCTCGACGCGCTGGCCTTGGGTGATGTCCTCCTGCGCGACAAGGGTGTCGAAGCGGATGGGCGCGGGGAGGCGCGCCTCGGTTTGGCCGGGCCTGACCGCGCCGAGGAGGTTCTTGGAGAAAGTGTCGCGGAGGCATTGGCCGAAGGCGCGGAGGCGGGCGACGTCGTTGGCGTGGAAGAGTCCCTCGGGCGTGGGGGGGATGTTGAGGAGGAGGACGGCGTTGCGGCCGACGGAGCGGTCGTAGATGGACATCAGCTGCTCCAAGGTCTTCACCTGGCCGTCCTGGCTGGCGTGATAGAACCAGCCGGGGCGGATGGAGACGTCGCACTCGGCGGGATACCAGACCCAGCGGTCGGAGGCGAGGATGTCGTCGAGGGCGCCGAGCGTGGGGGAGTTGGCGGAGAGCTGGGCTTTGGCGAGTTGGCGCTTGGCCATGGCGGCGATGTCCTTGCCGTCGAAGTGGAAGGGGGCGAAGCCGTCGCGGACGGCGTCGTTGTTGACGGCCTCGACGGGGACGACGCTCCACTCGCTGTCGCGGGCGAGGCCGGATTCGTTGCCGACCCAGCGGACGTCCGGGCCGGAGACGGCGATGACGCACGCGGGGTTGCGGGCGCGGATGAGGGCGTAGTAGCGGGCCCAGTCGTAGACCTGCTTTTTGCCGTTGGGGCCCTCGCCGCAGGCGCCGTCGAACCAAATCTCGTCGATGGGGCCGTAGTTGTCGAAGAGCTCGGCGAGCTGGCCGACGAAGAAGTCGTTGTAGGCCTCCGTGCCGTAGGTGGGCTCGTGGCGATCCCAGGGGGAGAGGTAAAAGCCGACGCGGAGGCCCTCGGCGCGGCAGGCGTCCGCGAACTCGCGGCAGACGTCGCCCTGGCCGCCCTTCCATGGGGAGGCGGCGACGGTGTGCTTGGTGAGTTTGCTGGGCCAGAGGCAGAAGCCGTCGTGGTGCTTGGCGGTGAGGATGGCGAGGCGGAAGCCGGCCTCCTTGAGGGCGCGGGCCCATTGGCGGCAGTCGAGCGCGGTGGGGTTGAAGAGGGCGGGGCTCTCGGCGCCCGTACCCCACTCGCGGTCGGTGAAGGTGTTGATGCCGAAGTGGACGAAGGCGGTGAGCTCCAGCCGCTGCCACGCCACTTGGCGCGGGGCGGGGCGGACCTGCGCCGCTTGGGCGACGCGCGCGCGTTCGGCGGGGGAAAGGTCGGCCATCGTGGTCGTGGCCGCGGCGGACGCGGTCAGGGTGAGGGCGAGGACGACGGAAAGCAAAAGTCTGTCTGTGTTCATGCGCCCATATTTTAGTCCCCGGCGCGGAATACGCGAGGCCAATACACGGCGTTGGCGTTGCTGCGTACCGGCGTAGACAGGCACGGGGGCACGCCGCTTTCTCCTTCCCGCGCCCCTGCCCTTTGTGGATAATAGGCGCCGAACCCAACCAAAGGAACCCCATGAGGCCCATCCTGCCACTCCTGTCGCTTCTCGTCGCCCTGCCCGTCCTCGCCGCGCCCGGCCCCCGCCAAACGCAGATCCGCCCCGGCGAGCTGTGGGAGGACGCCAACGGCAACCACATCAACGCCCACGGCGGCGGCCTGCTCCTGCACGAGGGCCGCGTCTGGTGGTTCGGCGAGCACAAGGTGCCCGGGACCGCCGGCAACCAGGCCTGGGTGGGCGTCCACTGCTATTCCTCGCCCGCCGACGACTTGGTGAACTGGCGCGACGAAGGCATCGCCCTGCGCGTCTCCGACGACCCGAAGAGCTACATCGCCAAAGGCTGCATCCTCGAACGCCCCAAAGTGGTCTACAACGCCAAGACGGGCAAGTTCGTCATGTGGTTCCATCTCGAGCTCAAAGGGCAGGGCTACGCCGCCGCCCGCTACGGCGTGGCCGTGGCCGACCGGGTCGAGGGCCCCTATACCTTCCTCCGATCCGGGCGCGTCAACCCCGGCGTCTGGGCGCAGAACATCCCCGCCGAGAAGCGCACCCTTGCCGACGCCCCGGCGGCCAAGCGCCTCTCCTCCAGCGCCTTCCCGGAGGGCATGGACAAGGCGGCGATCTATTACCGCGACTTCGCGGGCGGCCAGATGGCGCGGGACATGACGATCTTCGTGGACGACGACGGCGTCGCCTACCACATCTACGCCTCCGAGGACAACGGGACGCTCCAGATCGCCGAGCTCGACGACACCTACACCCGCCACACCGGCCGCTACGCCCGCCTCTTCGAGGGCCGCTTCATGGAGGCCCCCGCCCTCTTCAAGAAGGACGGCAAATACTGGTTCATCGGCTCGGGCTGCACCGGCTGGGCCCCCAACGCTGCGCGCTCCGCCGTCGCCGACTCCATCTGGGGCCCCTGGACCGAACTGGGCAACCCCGCCCGCGGCGAGAACGCGGGCAAGACCCACTTCTCGCAAAGCACCTATGTGCTGCCGGTCCCCGCGAAACCCGGCCGCTTCATCTTCTGCGCCGACCGCTGGAACCCCAAAAACCAAATCGACAGCCGCTATATTTGGCTCCCCATCGAGTGGGAGGACGGCAAGCCCG
Organism: uncultured Kiritimatiellota bacterium; assembly: GCA_944391055.1. Lineage (GTDB taxonomy): Bacteria > Verrucomicrobiota > Kiritimatiellia > RFP12 > DVOR01 > Spyradenecus. The sequence goes on from CALXSF010000004.1 coordinate 41,435, forward strand.
TCCTCAACTGGAAGGACGCCTGGTCCCCCGCCGACCTCTGAGGTCGGCGCGCGGCCGCCGCCCCCTCAGCCCAAACGAAACCGAATCAGCGTGTCCGCCCCGAGCGCCTCCCGCGCGAAGGGCGTCAGCGTGAGCGCCCGCGCCAGCGGGCGCGGCGCGATGACCAGCCCCCGGCGCGCCGCCGGGTCGCCCAAAATCTTCGGCGCGTAAAGCACATCCAGCTCGTCGACCAACCCCGCGTCCAGCAACGCCCCCGCCAAGACCCCGCCGCCCTCGCACAGCACGTCGTTCACGCCGCGCGCACAAAGAGCGCGAAGCATCGCGCGGAGGTCGCACCCGTCGTAACCCAGATCGCGCGTGGCCACCAACGTCCGCGCGTCCACGTCCGCCGCGTCCGGCGGCGTGCCGCGATCCACCAACACGCGCCACTTTCGCGGGGCGTCCGGGAGATGGGGCTGCAAACTCGGGTGGTCGGCCCGGACCGTGCCCGCGCCCACCATCACCGCGTCCACCCGCGCGCGGAGACGCTGCACCCACGCCCGCGCCTCCGGCCCCGTGACCCAGCGCGACGCGCCCGCGCCGTCGGCGATGAAGCCGTCGAGGGTCATCGCCAATTTCAGCCGCACATACGGCAACCCCTGCGTGATCGCCTTGGCGAAGGGCGCGATGAGCGCGCGGCAGCGCGCCGCGGCCTCCCCCTCCGCCACCGTGACGGCGATGCCCGCCCCGCGCAGCAGCCCCACCGCCCGCCCCGCGTGGCGCGGGTTGGGGTCCAGGCAACCGATCACCACCCGCCCCAGGCGCTTGGCGCGGATCAGGTCGCAGCACGGCGGCGTTCGCCCCGTCGTCGAGCACGGCTCCAGCGACACATAGAGCGTGGCCCCCGCCGGATCCTCCGAGCAGGCCGCCAGGCAATTCACCTCCGCGTGCGGGCCGCCCGCGCGCAGGTGCGCGCCCTCGCCCAACACGCGCCCCGCGCGGACGCAGACCGCGCCCACCGCCGGGTTCGGCGCCGTGCGGCCCACCTGGGCCTCGGCCAACGCCGCCGCGCGCGCCAGCCAGCGGGCGTCCTCCGCCTCGGGCTCAGTCATACTGATCCACCAGCGACGACGGCAACGCGCCGGTCGCCTCTGCCCGCGAAGGCTGGTTCCACGGGATGTCCGACCGCCTGGTGGCGATGCTCTGGTTCACGCACCCGCAAACCGCCATCGCGCCAAGCCCCAACAACATCAGTAGCGTTTTCATGGCCGTATCATAGCACATCCCCCACCCCGCCTTTTGGGAAATCGCCAAAACGCCGCCGCCCATGAATCAATAAGTCCTCAGACTCCTATTCACTCACGCCTCGCTTCCCATCACCGTAGTTATAGATTTTTATCGGGAATCAAACAAAACAATTGTTTTCCGCAAAACGGTTGTGTTATAATAAGCACGTTAGTCAGACATCTCCTACACACACAGACACAGACACAACCCCACCCAATAAGATATAATCCAACCCAGCCGGACTTCGTTCGGCTGGGTCTTTTCTATTCAACAGTCATCAAAATGACTGTCGGCGTCAAAACGATTCTGTGCGTGTGGAAGGGGGCGGAGAGGCGTGTTCAGTCTTGAAGGAGATGCTGCCCCGCATCGACATAAAGAATCTGCCCGGTGACGGATGGCGTGCGAAGCAGGAATGCCACCGCCGAATGAATGTCGATCACGGAGGGGCGAGGCGTAAGACAGGGGCCGGCCTTTTCGCGATGGTCGGGGTTGGGAGGGGGCAGAACCGGGCCCGGAGCGATGGCATTCACCCGTGTGCCGGTTTTTCGGCCCCAGCATCGTGCCGCGGCAAGCGTCCAATGCGCCAAACGGCGTTTGCTCGCCAAGTAAGCGCGAATCGGGGGAGGCAACGCCGTTTTCGGCCTCCCAATTCTGGAATCCAGAAAGGTGATGATGTGGGCGTATGGGAAACGGCCATGAATGGCGTTGGCCACGCGAGCGGGGCCCAATGCGTTGACCTGAACCATACGCGCGAAAGCGGCATTCAATTCGAAGCACCCGGCTAGGATCAACGCGGCATCGCAAGTGGTCAATTGGGAAACCGCATCGCTGGGGGCGTATGTCGGCGCCAAGAAATCACCGTACTCGTTGCGGGAGAGTACGGTGACCTGATGGCCTTCCGACTGAAGCATTGGGAGCAATCCAATGCCAATGCGTCCTGGGCCGACCAACGTTAGATGCATTCGTTGTTGTTATAAGGGCAAGGCGATTGGGGATGTGCCACACCACCCCTTGCCGTTTCCGTTACGATCAACGCCCCACGCTTGCCTGCATCACATCAATCCTATGCGGCAGAGGTGATAGCAAGCCGGACAAAATCCCGTTAGAGCTGTGTAGGGTGAAGGCCTGTCACTGGGGGCGTGGAACTGAGGCCCAAAGTCGGCTTGGCCTCCCCTGAACGCGTTGGGCTCAGCCCGGCGGCGGGTTTGGCGTTCGCGCTCTCGGCCACGGCGGACTTGCGCGCCCCGCCTTTGGAGGATTTCGGGGCCAACAATGCCGAAAGATCGCGTCCGACAAGTTTGGGAGCCTGCTCAACGGAGGTTTTCTCCGCGCACATCTCAATGACGCGCTCGATCATCTCCACCCCCAACTCACGGTGGGCGTTTTCGCGCCCGCGGAACTTGAGGGAGATTTTAACCTTGTTGCCCTGCTCGATGAAACCAAGGATTTCCTTGACCTTGCGGGTAAGATCGCCGACATCGGTCCCGGAATGGAACTTAATCTCCTTGACCTGAGTGGCCTTGGCGTTCTTACGGGCCTGTTTCTGACGAATGCTTTCCTCGTACCGAAACTTCCCGTAATCCATGATTTTGCAGAGGGGCGGCTGGGCGGTGGGGGTGATCTCCACCAAATCCAAGCCTGCCGAATCGGCAAGCGCCTGTGCCTTGCGGGTGGGCATCACACCGAGCATTTTCCCGGTGGCGTCAACCACACGCACCTCAGGCACGCGAATTTTGAAGTTTGTGCGGATGAACGACGCGTTCTTGCGGCTGTTCTGGTCTTGCCGGGGTTTGGGGATAAGTGCCAAGGCGGCAACTCCTTTTCGGTTTGTTCTCAGGGTTTTTCGGCGGTCTCTTCACGGACCAACGCGATGAAAGCTTCCGGTGTCATGGTTCCCAAGTCCCCGGCCTCGCGACTGCGCACCGCGACGACGCCGGCCTCTGCCTCACGGCCGCCGATGACAAGCATATACGGGATCTTGGACAAGGTGGCCCTGCGAATCTTGGCGCCGATTTTGTCACCCGACCAATCGCCCTCGCAACGGAGTTCGGCCGCTTGCAGTTTGGCGAGGATCGCCTTAGCCGCAGGGAGCTGGGCGTCGGTGATGTTGAGCACTTTTGCTTGAACGGGGGCGAGCCATGTCGGGAAAGCGCCCGCATAATGCTCGATGAGAATGCCAAAAAAGCGTTCCAACGAGCCGAGCAGGGCACGATGCACCATATAGGGCTGATGTTCCTTGCCATCCTCCCCCGTGTACGTGAGGTGGAAACGCTCGGGAAGATTGAAATCGAACTGAATCGTGCCCAATTGCCATTCACGGCCCAAGGCATCTTTGATTTTCATGTCGATTTTGGGGCCGTAGAATGCGCCGCCGCCTTCGTCGACCTCATAGGCGAGGCCCTCCGCCTCCAACGCCTGGCGCAGGGAAGCCGTGGCCTGATTCCACTTTGCGGGATCGCCGACCGCCTTTTCCGGCTTGGTGGAAAGATAGGCAGAAATGTCGGTAAAGCCAAAACGCCGCAATATCTTGAGGCAAAAACGCACGGTGAAGCGGATTTCGTCCTCGATGGTTTCGGGCGCGCAGAAAATGTGCGCGTCGTCTTGCGTGAATCCGCGAACCCGGAAAAGGCCGTGGCGCACGCCATCCTTCTCGTACCGATAAACCGTCCCCAACTCCGCCCACCGCAAAGGCAAATCGCGATAACTGTATTTCTTGAAAAGGTAAGCCTGAATATGGAAAGGACAATTCATCGGCTTGACATAATAGGTTTCGTGCGAGACCCTGTCGCCGTCCCCCTCCGTTACATCCATCGCCGGGAACATGCTGTCTTTATAGAACCCCAAGTGCCCGGATGTCTCCCACAGGTTCGACCGTCCGATATGGGGCGTAAACAACATCTCGTAACCGTGGCGAAAATGTTCCCGCCGCCAATAATCCTCGATGGCCACCCGGATGCGCGCCCCCTTCGGCAGCCAATGCGCCAACCCCGGCCCAACACTTTCGGTGATCGTAAAGAGCTCAAGCTCCTTGCCGAGTTTGCGATGGTCGCGCCGTTTGGCCTCCTCGATACGTTGCACGATCGCATCCAATTCCTTCTGCGAAGAGGCCGCGATGCCATAAAGGCGCTGAAGCATTTTGTTATGCTCGTCCCCACGATAATAACTGCCAGCCACGCTCACCAATTTCACCGCCCCCACGCAGCCGCTGTGCGGCACATGCGGCCCCCGGCACAAATCCACGTAGTCGCCGGTTCTGTAGATGGAGATTGGCTCCCCCTCCGGGATGTCCGCCAAACGCTCCAACTTATAAGGCTGGTCCTTGAAAAGCTCCTGCGCCTCCTCCCGCGTCAACTCTTCACGCACGAAAGGCAGCTTCGCCCCGATCAGTTTGCGAACGGCCTTCTCGATCGCCGGGAAATCCTCCGCGCTCAGACGGTGATCCAAGTCAAAATCATAATAAAAACCATCGTCGGTCGCCGGCCCAATATCAATCTTTACATCGTCAAACAACGAACACACCGCAGACGCCACCAAATGCGCCGCGCTATGTCGGATTTCCTCAATCGTCACACTCATGTCTGCTCCTTGAAATCTCCCACTATTATATCCGATTCCCTCACGCAACGCAAAAGAATGAATCCTCCGCAATGCGATGGCACGTTGTAAGATTAGGCCGTGAATTTTCCAAGAGGAAGCGAAAGGCCCCTAGGCCCCCCCTAGGGGGGCCGGCCGCGAACCGGAACGAAAAAGGAGATATTTTAGACGAATGCGTATCAGTGATTCCCATTGCTGGGGAGAGTGCGGGGATACGATAGGCGAGGATTTCGTAGCGTTCGTCTCGCCGCTTCTCCAGGTCTTGGTCGGGGGACAGCATCGCTGGCGTCGCACTGAAGACCGGCGCTTGCCTCAGAATAAGGCGGCCAGCCGCGTTCGTGACGATGGCGTTGGCCTCTTGGGCGCTATAAAGGGGGACCACCTTCTCCTCCCCAGATGAGGCGTCGGAAACCCATTTCTCCGCAAACGCCCATCCGCCGTCAGCCGTTCCGAAGACGACGTTCATACCCTTTTATGGTGCATATTACGGTTCAACATAACCATGGACGTCTTTGAGTAGATTGTGCTCGGGGTCAAACTCAAGATTGGTGTCATTCTCCGTGGGATTCAAATAGAATGGAAGACGTATACGGGAACACCCGTGCCAAAAGTTGAAAATCGAGGCATGAGGCTGGTAAATCTTTCCATAATGTGCACCTACCAGACGCCCACTGCCATCAAATCGGGTACGAGTTCTAAAGACATAACCCGTCCCTTCTGGGAATAGTTTCCTCTCCAATTTCTTTGTTTGCGAATTAATCCGCTCAGAGAATGTCATCTCTTTCTGATACATTTTGGCGGGTATCGCGTGATACGGAGCCTTATACCTAACAGAATCATACATTTTACGGGGTTCATAGTGAAACGCATAATATCCGGCATCTTTATCAGGGAATCGTATTCTTAGCGTTGAGCCAGTGTATTCGCGTCCATCTTTCCCATCCCACTCATGAATAATCTCAACATCGGCATGACTGCCTTTGCCATAAGGAGAAAGCCAGTCATTCTTTGTCATATCAAACCCAATCCATTCATTCCGCACTGGAATTGGGTTGTCATGCTGACGGCCATTGGCATACATTGGAATGGGATTCACGCGTTCCTTGAGTACGATTGTAAGTACGGGATTCCACGGTTGCCACTTCCCATCTTTTACGTTTTCAGAGGGTGAATCATAGTCATAGCGGAAAATTGTATTGTAATACTTATTGAATCCATTAGGGTTACGCACTGTCTTGTAAACAACATTACTAAAGATTGCACTGCCCATAACAGGACTAGAAAACGTAACATAGCCATTTTCATCTGGTTTTTTTCTTATGTCTGCTTTACCATTTTCAAACGAAGCCGTTATTTCTGTATCTGTTACAGGTTTTTCATTTTGGTTTACGACACGAAGCGTAATCTTCGCCTGTGGATGTTGTACCAACCATCCTGAAGTCATTATAACAGCGACATAGTAACAAACTACATTTAATAATTTCATAGGTCACCTTCAGGTTTTCTGCATTGAAAAATGATTCTTAATTGAACGAATGCGTTAAAAGTGTGGAGAAAAGACATGTTTTTAATGTCACTATGCAACCAACGATGCGCATACCCTCCTGAAGACCTTGGCCAGTTAGGTGTTATATCAAGCGACATCATCGTAAATTTATTAATATTTACATCACGTTCGCCCATTGCTGGGGAGAGTGCGGGGATACGATAGGCGAGGATTTCGTAGCGTTCGTCACGTTGTTTTTCTGGGTCTGGGTCGGGAGACAACATCGTGGCCGTCGCACTGAAGACCGGCGCTTGCCTCAGAATAAGGCGATTAGCCGCGTTCGTGACGATGGCGTTGGCCTCTTGGGCGCTATAAAGGGGGACCACCTTCTCCTCCCCAGATGAGGCGTCGGAAACCCATTTCTCCGCAAACGCCCATCCGCCGTCAGCCGTTCCGAAGACGACGTTCGTACCTTTTTCATGGAACCCATTATGGATCAACATAACCACGAACATTTTTGAGGAGGTTGCGTTCGGGGTCAAACTCAAGATTGGTGTCATTCTCCGTAGGATTGAAATAATAGGATAACGTTATACTCATTCTTGGTTTTCCAGGAATAGGTTGAAGAAGTCGCCCATCAACTCCGTACAATTTCCCATATCGAGCAGATTTTAACCGTCCATTGTTATCAACCTTTGTTCGTGTTCTGAAAATGAGGCCTTTTGTTGAGTCGAATTCTGCGGAGACAACCCGATTGCTCGCCTCATCCTTTTTCTTGTAAAATGCAACGTGATGTCGATAGTCTGCATAAATGTCAGCACGATATGGCGATTGCAACCCCGATGTTTTATCTCGCTCAAAGAGATACATTCCCGCATGAGGCTGACGGATTCGAAACTCTATTTGATAGCCCTCAAAGGATTCTCCTTTTATCCCATTCCAAGCCCCCCTGACCTCTAAGTCACAAAAGCGTCCAGCGCCCCAAGGCGCGACCCAATCATTTTTCTCTAAGTCAAAGGCAAGCCATTGATTTAAAATGGGAAGTTCTACACGATTGCGCATTCCTGTCGCATACATCGGAATTGGATTAATATACTCTTTCAATGGCATTTCGACGATTGGATTCCACGGCTCCCATCTTCCTTCTTTTGCGTTTCTAGAGGGAGACAAGTAATCGCGACGTAAATACGTTGCATAATATTTATCTATTGCGGCAGGGTTGTGCACAGTCTTGTGAATAATATTGCCAAAGACAGCATCTCCAAGAACAGGGCTGGAATATGAAATGTACCCGTCTTTATTAGGTTTTTTTATTATATTTTGACGGCCTCCCCAAAAAGAAGCCGAAACCTCGACATCTGTCACAGGAATATTATTTTGATTGACAACATGAAGCGTAATCTTTGCAACCGGGGGTCGGGCAAAGCAACCGGTAGCCCAGAAAAAAAACACCTGCAACAATAACGCTATGGAATATTTCATAAAACCTCACTTTACTGTGAAATGAAAGAGGACAACTCAATGAACTCTTGCCACACGTAATAAAATGCCATATTCTTAATGTCGCTATGTAGCCATTTTCCCGAAAGCGAACCACTCCTTCGCCCCCAATTCGTAGTTGAAGCATTCAACGGAGACATTGTCATTACCCCTTCTAAAGAATTTCTGAGAGTCCCAGTCCTTCCCATTACGGGGGAAAGTGCGGGGATACGATAGGCGAGGATTTCGTAGCGTTCGTCACGTTGTTTTTCTGGGTCTGGGTCGGGAGACAACATCGCGGCCGTCGCACTGAAGACCGGCGCTTGCCTCAGAATAAGGCGATTAGCCGCGTTCGTGACGATGGCGTTGGCTTCTTGGGCGCTATAAAGGGGGACCACCTTCTCCTCCCCAGATGAGGCGTCGGACACCCATTTCTCCGCAAACGCCCATCCGCCGTCAGCCGTTCCGAAGACGACGTTCGTGCCTTTGAGGAACTCCTGTTTTTGCCATGCGTAACGACCAAACGATGTTTCGGGAACAAGGCTCGCCAAAAGGTCCCAAGGAGGCCATCCCTCGAATTGCCATCGCAGAACACCACGATATTGCGGCGGAAAGAGACCATCCTCAATATCGGTGCGAAGTTCGAAGACCTCATCTTCTTCCGAATAAAAGTTATAGAACTTCGTCGTCGGGGATTTTTGGGCGATGTCCTCGAAAAGTCCGGCCCATCTCATTTGGGACTGTGGTTCGGAGGCAGAGAAGAGTTCGTTCCAGCGGGAGGCATAGGTGCGGGGGTCATAATCGCGCCAATCCTGGGGGACGAGAGTGGCTTGATTGGCCGTGGCGTCTTGCAGCGAGGCGTCGAAGGCCTCTGCGGGGATGGCGGCGTTGAGGAAAACATAATTGTCGGGCTTGAACCCATAAGAGCAAATCGCTTCCGAAACGACAATGTTTCCAAGGCTGTGGGCGATCACCGAGGTTTGCGAGGCTTGAGGCAGTTGTTTGGCGGCCGCGGCAAACGCTTTGGCGGTCTTGAAGGCGTTATAGACATTGAGATGGTAGTGCAACGCGGGAAGGCCAACAAGTTCGGAGAGCGCCTCGTCTCCGCGCCACGTGACGCCATAAAAGTTCATGTCAAGCCCGGATTGGTAAAGCCGTTTATACATCTCGGCGTGCCAGCCTCGGGCTGCATCCTCCGAGACATTGAAACCATGCAGGAAGAGCACGTTGGGGACGGAGGGGTTGTGCGCAAGCGTCGCCTCCGTCCGAGAGCCGGATTCGACACTGCGCAGATCGATGCGCCCATACATTTCTTCGACAGGAAGGACGTTGAGCGGAAGTTCGGTTTTCCACACGCACAGGTCATCGTGATAGAGGCCAAGCGTGAGGGGCGCGCTTGAACGGCGTATTCCTTCTGCAAGGATAACACCCTGATTCGGGTTGCCGCGGATGAGTTTCACAAACTTCTGTGGAAGCTCAAGTCCGTCATCCGTGACCGTATACGTGGAGGCATCAAGCAGCCGTTTGTCGAGATTGTCATCACATCCCGCACAGTTTTCAGTGAGATACGCCCCACTCTGACCTCGCTCCAAGGACGTCCAGACAATTTTGATGGCGCTGTCGGCCTGACACAGTTTGATCGTAAGATCACCAGCCTCATACGCGGCCCTTATGTCCTCCCTGCTCCCCAAAAATCCCAAGAGCGCCTGCGCATCGACATGGATGGGAAAGAAATCCAAAAAGTCGCAGACCCCATCCACGGAACCGTTGCTCGCATCCACAAAAAGGGTGGCGGCCGGGATATCCTCATCCTTTTCCGAATAGTCTTTGTTCACGCTGTCATCGTCGTCATTTATCCACAACCGGAACGGCAAACCATTGGTCGCCAAAAACACATCTTGTGCGTCAATCATGAGGTCTCGTTGATAATCCGGGACAAGCGCACTGGCGATGTCGGGGATATGCACGACCGCGCTCAAGCCGCCTGCGACATTCCCACCCTCGCTTTCCCTCATATGCGTGTGCCCACATAATAACCCATCGTCGTTCTCCGCCCAAAAGCCTTCGCCAAAGACAAGCGTCGCCACGTCTTCCTTCCGCTCGGGACTGTAATTCGCATAGGTTTGCTGCGAAGGCTGCCCATTCACTTGCGCACTCCAACAATACCATTCTTCATCTTCCCCCGCCTTTGTTTCCAGCCAATGCATGGTGACTTTATAGGAACATCCTTTGCGCAGTTGAAACACCGACTCCTCTTGAGAGCCTGGGGTTCGCATATGATGCTTCAGGAGTCGGCTGTCCGAAAGAGTCCCCTCCCCTTGTCCGAGTCCTTGGATGCGCATCTCCCAAGCCGCGTAGTCCCCGGCAATCGAAAATGCCATTTGCACAAGTTCGGAATCCGGCAGCGGCTCGTAGTCCAAGGGGTCTGTCGGGTCGGTACCCTGCTCCGTCTCCTGCCAGTCCGAAACCCCATCATTGTCTGTGTCTGCGTCATGGGGGCTTGTCCCGTTGATGGACTCCTCCCAATTGCTCAGTCCATCGCTGTCAGGGTCTGCCTCCGTGACATCCGCGCCATCGGCCATGAGCGGCTCAAACCCATAATTGCTCTCCCATCCGTCAATGAGATGGTCGCCGTCCGAGTCGGGATGAAGGGGATTTGTCCCGCGCTCCACCTCGTCCCCATCGGGAAGACCGTCCTCATCACTGTCGGGATTGCCCGGATTGAGACCTTGCGCGACCTCCTGCTCGTTCGTGAGCCCATCCCCATCCCAATCCCCCGATGGGGATGCGGAAGGGTTGGAGGAACCGTTGTCCAAAGGAGGCAAGCCATAGCGGATCTCCAAGCCATCGGCCATCCCATCGCCATCGCTGTCGATGACATTGGGATCGGTATGATACATTCGGACTTCTTCTTTGTCCGTGAGGCCATCCCCATCGCCATCTTTCGAGAGCGGATCCGTCTTGATCGACAGTACCTCTTCCTTGTCCGACAATCCGTCCCCATCGCTATCCGCAAGGCATGGATCCGTCTGCATACGCAATGTGTAGTGCAAGGCCTCCCCCGAAACAAGCGCGTTGGCTGTGTTATACGCAAACTGAATCGGGAGGAACGCATCGGGCTGACGCACACCAATCGTCGCAGAGGCGCAGTCAAACCCCGTATACAAAGACGGGTACTGAACGATAATGGTGTCATCGGTGTCATACGGGACAATCAACCTCATATAGACACTGCCATCGCCGTGTGATGTGTAAAGCCCCATGTAGGAAAGGAGAAAACACGGCTTCCCTTCATAGATGCATTCTCCATATTGGATGTTCCCAGGTTTCGCCGCAACAATCTTCAAGTCATCCCAATACAAAGCGACGCTCAAATATGCCCTGTCCTCATCCCATTCATCCAACGGTTCATTGTCACATTCCGAGGCGATTTCATCCTCCGCCTGAGACGCTCGCAAGAAATGCGCCACCCCATTGACATCGATGACAACGGAGGTGTATGTCCTCCCGGCGAGCGTGACAGGCCTCGGCAGTGTTGTCCTCGCGACCGAATCGTCAATGTTTGTCCCGACCGCGAAGGCCAAGCCAAAAAGAGAGATCGCTTCCGGCTCTTTCAAAGGAATCTTTTGCGCAAGGCCAACGATTGCGCCATCCAAGAGGCCATCCTCATCGGTGTCGGCAATGTTGGGTTGGGTCCCAAACAGATATTCTTGAAGGTTGGGTAAGCCGTCATGGTCAAAATCGCCCTCCGCCCCATAGTCACCAACGGCATTGAGAGGTTGAAGGCCATGGCGCACCTCCCAGCCATCGGGCAAACCATCCCCATCACAATCCGGTTGAAGCGGATCAAGATAGCACCGATGATTCCCCGTGAGCAGAACACCCAAAATCTCTTCTCCATCACCCAAACCATCCCCATCCGTATCGAACCGATTGGGATCGGTCTTGTAACGTGAGCCAAAATACTCCTCTTTGTCCGTGAGGCCATCCCCATCGCCATCTTTCGAGAGCGGATCCGTCTGAGTCCCCGGGACGCACACAATGGACATCGCGGAATCGATGGCGTCATCTTGGTTGCACGCATATTGCCAAACCTGCTTTCGCGCGGGATTCTGGATGCCAATGGTCGCGGAACCCCCTCGGACATTCCCACCCACATCCTTATAATTGAAAAAGACGGATGAGACGTTCTCGCCCTCACGTGCCTTCCGAAACGCGATCTGAAAGGAGAGTCGCCAATCCGCGACCGAAGCGTCGCGGCGCGAATAAGGGCACAGATTGCGATAATCGATGACAAGGTATTCGTCTCCGTCTTCGACGACAATCGCATGGCGAATTTTGGAATCATGCGCCACATCGGCCGCCAAATCATCCCAATAGCCGGCAATGAGCGGATGTTTCTCATACTGCCACGAACCAAGCAACGCCCTATTGTTCCCCTGCGCGTCTATTCGTTCATTGCTGCTCGGATCGCGCAACGTCACACACCCGTCGACGTCAATGATGAGCTCGGAATAGGCCGCTCCCCCAAGAATGATCGGAAACGCCTTGCACACAATGGCATACGTCTTGGAATCAAGCGGGGAATTTGCCCCCGCGGGATAATGTTCCGTCCAAGTGTCACTTTCGAACCACCTCGCGGCCTCACCTTCGCGAACGGCGATGGGCGCCGCCTCCTCGCCGTCAAGCAGCCCATCCCCATCCGTGTCTGCCCGAAGCGGACTTGTCCCCAACCACACCTCTTCGCCATCAAGAAGGCCATCCCCATCCCCGTCGTCCACGGCAGTGTCCAACCCATGGACAAAGATTTTCTCCCAGTCACTCATCCCGCTTCCAGAGGAGTCCCATTTGAGCGGATCCGTCTTGTAAACATACCGCTCAAGCAAATCCGGCAATCGGTCACCATCGGAATCCGTCTGAAGATCGACCAGACGAAAGAAATGCGGCGCGGCGTCCCCCTCCTCGCCCAAAAAGACGACGGTGCTCCCGATTCCATCCTCTTCATCCTCTTGCGCGACCTCCCCCCAAAAATCCCACGCAGGCTGCCCCAACGTTTGCGCCGTGACAAGCCCAAGCCGCGCCCCAGTCGCATTGTGAAAGGAAAGCGCCAATTCCCCTGGCGCGTGCGCCATCGCGGTGAACCGCACAGGCTTTGGCGGCTTTGGCTCCGCCTCGGCCGTCTCGGCCTGGCGTTGACGCTCCGCCGCCCGGGCGACGGCCGTCCGATAGTCCCCAAGCATCCCCTGGGGGACAAACGTGACCGAGAACCCAAACCGTTCACGCCCCCGCTCCCCATACCAACGTTGGATCGTTTCCTCACTTTCCTGTGCGAGCCAACGCGGCAGCGCCCCACCCTCCCCATACCAACGCAACACCCAGGCCGCCTGATCGAAAAACTGCGACACGGGAAATTGATGGCAGCAGGAAGGCCCAACGACCGTCGTAAACAGCCGCGACCCATCCTCCGCCACCGATTCCCAAACGTGCGCCGTCCAAGTCGGGATGCCTTCAAGAAAGATGGGCGCGACCCGTTCGGCGACCGCCGTGAAAGGCGGCGCGAGTTCCTCGACGCCCATCGGGATTGAAAAGCGGTATCCCTCTGGCGTCGGCGGATAAAGCGGCGTCCGCGAACCGATTCCGTCATACCATGCGCGCACCCGCGCATTCCAGTCGCTCCAATCATACCCCACATAGGCCATCACATCGTCCGTATAGGCGAACATATCCAGCACGGTTTGCCCCTCGCCAGATCCTCCCACGACATTTCCCTGAACAGCAGACGTATCTTCTGCCAAAAGCAACCCACTCCTGGCAATTGATGACAGAAAGACGAAACAAGCAACGAGACGAACAAACACATCCATACTTTTCATGCACATCCATACTTTTCATATTAATGAATATGAACGATGAAGTCAACCCAATCACCCTTACACGCAGGGCAAACGCATCTAATTTTGGTAACGATAAAGGGATGAATGAGAATCATGTTTTGTTTCGTTTGATGTTGGCAGTCAAAGTGCCCCGAGTGGCGCGGACACGGGTGTATGAACTGCCGCAAATTCTCTTTTGCACCGTGGTGGCGATGCCCTCAGGGGCGACGACGTTCACGGAAATGGAACTTGTCACGAGGACGAGACGGAAGTGAATAGAGAAATGGATCGCATTGCCCGGAATACCGAGCCATGAGACGTTCAATCGGGTGTTGCAATTGATCCCGCTTTTGGTTCCCAAAGGGCACCGACTTTCTCCAAGGTCTCCCTGCGGAAATCATCCTTGTCCAAAACCGCCTCAACGCCATCTCCCGATTCAAATCCCTGAAAGGACTCTCCGCCCATGAAGCTTTTCTCAGTCTTTCCTGAACCCTTGGCCCATTTTGCTTGCAAACGGCGCTCCGCAATGCGATTTGCGCGGTCGCGCGGAAGAAGGGCTGAGGGAGGAAAAGGTGGCGGGCGGTGACCCAACCAAAACGGAAAGTGGGGCGGGGCCCGAGGTGACTTGCGGCGGACTTGGGGGGGCGATGCGGGCGGATCCGAAGAATGAGCCGCGCAATTGCGTTTGGGCGCGGCCCCCCACCCCGTCTTTCCCGGGGGGCGGCGAGAGCGTCAGAAGCACCTCGCCGCAGGGGGCCATCACCGCCCTCCCCGTGCCGGCGGCTTGCCGATCGCGAAACCGGCCGGCCGCCGCTGTGGTATACTATCGGCATGGATTATGGCAAATGGACGGACGCGGCGTCATCCGAGTGGGAGGACGAGCAGGAAGCTTACCTAGATCAAGAGGCCGAGGCGCAATGGCAGGCCACCTTGCAGGATCGCGCGTTCATTTGGGAGCGGGATTTCGCCAATCTCTCCGAGGAGGCCCGGGAAAGCCTGATGGCCCGGCTAGACGATCTCCCGGAGAACGTGCGCGGGGTGTTGCAATGCATTCTACGCGCGCGCGGCTTGCCCCCCTGCGACGAAGGGTTCCCGACAATCATGCCGCCCGAGGCCTACAAGCAAAAACGGCTGACGCGTCTCTACGCGAAGTTGCAGCTCGACGAGACGATGCGCGAGGGGCTGCGCCGCACGCTGAACGCGATGACCAATCTGTATGGCGCCATCGGCGTGCGCGAGATTTGGGAGTGGCTGCGGCGGCACCGCCCCGGCCTGCTCACGGAAAAGCAGTTTTTCGAGTTCATGCGCGTCCTGCGGCATGATTTGGACGACCGCTACCGTTTCGTCTTGCTCTCGCTTCAGGAATGTCACGGCAATCTGTTGGCGCACGCATCGCCCCTAACGGCCCGGGATCGCATCTTGGTCAATCGTTCGCTGGTGGCCCAGAAGACGCCGACCGAGTGGGAGACCTCCGCCCTCTCCTTGCTGCTGTGGCGTCAGTTGCTCTGGCGATGTGAGGCGGATTTGGACGTCGAGCCGGACGAGTTGGCCCTTTATGAAGAAACGGAGGCCGTCTATGAGCCGACGGCCGAGACGGAGGCCTTCCGGGCCTTTCTGTCGCGGCCCGAGGTGCGCCTCCGCGAGGGGTTGACGGCGGATGGGGCCTTCACGAATCTTCTTTTCCAGGCACCGCTCCCGATTGTCGGAAGCCTGACGACGCTTGACCTGTTGGACATGGCCTACGCCGCGGGCGTCCAAGTCGTGGGCGAAGAGGCGCAGACGGCCTTCGCGGAAAGTTTCCACGACGCGCTCCAATGCGTCCGCCGCCGCGATCTGCTGGGCAATCGCCTGACGGCCAAGCTGACGGCCCCGGAACCGGAGGAGGACGAGACGCCGCCGTTGGAGGAGCCCGAGGATTGCGGCGAGGACGAAACGCAGGAGGCCGACACACCCTCGTCGGGCGCGATGAGTCGCATGGGAACCATCCTCTTCTCCTTGCTGAGTCTCCATGGCATCGTCCGCTTGAAGGATTTTTGCCGATGGCTCCCTCGGTGGGAGCCGGATCTGAAGATACCGACCGAGCAAATCCGCAAGTTTTTCGCGGGCTTTGAGCGACTTGGCGCGATTGCTCCTCTGCCGCCATCCTACGAGACCATCGAGGAGGAAGGCGAAACTGGAGAGGAAGATCTCGCGATGCTCCATCCCCGGCTGCTCACCACACAAGGCGACATCGACGACGACACCATCGAGGCGTGGTTGGATTACGAAGCCCTGTACGACAGCCCTTACCTGCCGGAAACATTGCCGGAGGCGGTGGCGGACAACGTCGACTTGCTGACGACGAAGGATCCCTCACTCTGCGAACCGGCCTCGGCGGCGGACGCCCTGCGCGCCCTGCTGGCGGACCCGACGATGGGGGTGCCGCCTTGGAGGCGCGAGGCGTTGTTCGGCGCCTGCCTTTCCATCGCGCACACGACATTGACCGAGGATCCGCTGGCGGCGGCGCTTTTCTGTGCGCTCTGCGAGTTCCGTCTGCCCTTCGACGCCGCCCAGACGGCGCGCTTCCTGGAGGCGTTCGCGGAGCTGCACGCCCACACCCGCCTGTTCGCGCTGGGCGGCAACCGGCCGATCGACTGTTTCAGCGACGCGGACGACGGCAAATGACCCATCAAAAGAAAGGAATCGGACAATGGCAGAACTGATTGTGGCGTTGGATGTGCCCAGCCGGGCGGAGGTCGCGGCGACCCTCCGGCGCTTGGGCGACGCGGTGGACTTCTACAAAATCGGCCTGGAGCTCTTCTCCGCCGAGGGGCCCGACGTGGTGCGCCTGGTGAAGGACGCCGGCAAGCGCGTCTTCCTTGACCTGAAGCTGCACGACATCCCCCGCACCGTCGAGCGCGCCGTGCATTCCATCGGGCGCCTGGGCGTGGAGCTGGCCACCATCCATGCAAGCGGGGGGCGGGCCATGATCCGCGCCGCCGCCGACGCCGCCGCCACCTTTGGCGCCTCGGCGCCCAAAATCCTTGCCGTCACCTGCCTCACCTCCCTGGACCAAGGCGATCTCGATGACTTCGGCGTCGCCCGGGCCATGCCCGACCAAGTGGAGGCGCTCGGCCTTCTGGCCGTCGCCAACGGCGCGGACG
Source organism: uncultured Kiritimatiellota bacterium (assembly GCA_944391055.1). Classification (GTDB taxonomy): domain Bacteria; phylum Verrucomicrobiota; class Kiritimatiellia; order RFP12; family DVOR01; genus Spyradenecus. The sequence continues at coordinate 58,276 of CALXSF010000004.1, forward strand.
GCATCGTCTGCTCGCCCAAGGAGGTGGCGGCGATGAACCGGGCGCTTATCCCCGCGGCGCAGGGACGCCCCGTCGTGTTCGTCACGCCCGGCGTGCGCCCGGCCGGCGCGTCGGTGGGCGATCAGAAGCGCGTGGCCACCCCCGCCGGGGCCGTGCGCGACGGCGCCACCCATCTGGTGGTGGGCCGCCCCATCCTGGAGGCGTCCGATCCCGTGGCCGCCGCCATGGCCATCCGCGCCGAGATGTCCGCCGCGGCGCAATGAAAAAGGGCGGGGAGTACGTCACGCGCGGCACGCCGATGCCGCGCCGCGACCAAGCGGGGGAGGCGTCGGAACCTCTCCCCGCCCCCTCCCCTGCCCCCCTGAGCGCCGCGCTTTCGCCGGCCGATCTGCCGCGCGATTGGGGCATGGCCGGCGCAGTCGGCGCCTATGAGGTGCCGCCGCTGGCGGACAGCGTGGAGCCCTCCCTCAACGCCCTGACCGAACGGTTCCGCGCGGATCCCTTGGCGGAGGTGAACGCGGCGCTGGATCGGCTCCTGCCGCCCGCCGACCGCCATCGCCTGGCGGCGGAGGCCTTCGCCGACGGCCTGCTGACGCTTTCGCTGGCGCGCCGCGCCGACCGCCTCCTCGCGGGACGGCTTTGGTTGCCCCGCCTGCAGGCCGAATTGACGCCCGCCTTGGGCCGCCTCGCCATCCGTCTGATTGACCGCTGAGCCCCCACCCTCCCATGAAATGGACGCTTTATAATCTGCTCTTCGCCGTCGCCTATGTGGCGTTGATGCCCAAGTTCCTCGTGCACATGGCGCGGCGCGGCGGTTACGCCAACCGCTTCGCCGACCGTTTCGGGCGTTATCCGCGGGATGTGGCGGAGCGGCTGGGCGATGGGCGGCCGCGCGTGTGGATCCATGCCGTCTCAGTCGGCGAAGTGGCGGTGGCCGGGCAGCTGATGGACGAGCTTCGGCGCCAACGGCCCGACATCGCCTTCGTCCTTTCCGTCACCAGCAGCACGGGATGGACGCAGGCGCAGCGGCAGATCGGCGCCGACGACGTGCTGATCTACGGCCCCTTGGACTATCCCGGGTGCGTGCGCCGCGCGGTGCGCGCCGTGGCGCCTTTGGCCTACGTCATCACCGAGACCGAGCTTTGGCCCAACGTCATCCGCCAAACGGCGCGGCGCGGCGCGCCGGTCTTTTTGGTGAACGCCCGGATCTCCGATCGCAGCGCGCCGGGTTATCGTCGGCTGCGGTGTTGGTTCGGCCCCGTGCTCAATCTGCTGACGCGGATTTACGCGCAGTCGGATCTTGACGCGCGGCGCTTGGAGGAAGCCGGGTGCGACGCAGGGCGCATCGCCGTCACCGGCACGATGAAGTTCGACGTCGCCCACCGCGTCCCCGAAAAGGAGGCCGCCCTCCGCGCCTATCTCACCGCCGCCGGGTTTTCGCCCGACGCGCCCATCCTGCTCGGCGGCTCCACGTGGCCGGGGGAGGACGCCTTCCTCTTGGCCGTTTACAGGAAGGCCTTGGCCAAGAACCCGCGTCTGCGCCTGATCCTCGTGCCGCGCCATTTCGAGAAGGCCGACGACGTCGAGATGGCCGTCCGGACGGCGGGGTTCCCCTGCCTGCGCAAATCCCGTGCGCAAAATCCCGAACGCCAGCCACAGGACGCCGTGCTCGTGGCCGACACCACGGGGGAGCTCATGGGCTTTTACGGGTTGGCGGACGTCGTTTTCGTGGGGAAGAGCCTCTTTGAGGCGGGCGGGCAGAACATGATCGAGCCTTGCCTCTGCGGCTGCGCCACCGTCGTCGGCCCCCACACCGAGAACTTCCGGCCCGTGATGAGCGACCTGCTCGCCCAGGACGCCGTGCTCCAAGGCGCAGACCCCGCCGCCACCGAGGCGCACCTGTTGGCGCTTCTCGCCGATCCGGGGACCGCCAAGGCCCTGGGCGTCCGCGCCTCCGCCGCCGTCGAGGGGCGCCGCGGGGTCACGCCGCGCATCGCGGCGGAGATCCTCCGCGCCCTGCCTTCCGCCTGATCCCTGTCATCAAACGAACGCGGCCCCGCCAACCGGCGGGGCCGCGTCGCGTCGCTTGGCCGTCGCTCACCAGAAGATGACGTACAGGGCGACGGTCGCGACGCAGACGACCAGGCCGAAGACCAAGGCCGGCTTGGACATCGTCATGTCGAGCGTCGTCTTCTGCTCAAACGTGACCTTCACCGGCATCTTGAAGAGAAGGCTATAGACGCACATGAGGGCCAGCGTGACGCAGAGTGTGTAGGAGGCGGCGATCAGGTAGTGCATCTCCCCCTTCGCGCACCCAAAGCTCTGGAACCACGTGACCACGAAGTCGGGGAAGCAATGCCAGCCGAAGGTGGAGAAGCAATAATAGAGGATGGGCGCGGCAACCAGTCCGAACGTCCCCGCCCAACGCCCGGCGCTGCGGTTGAGCATGCCGAAGGCGAAGACCGCGAACACGCCGGGCGAGACGTAGCATTGGACGCTTTGGATGTAGGCGAAAATCGAATCGCTGTTCAGCGCGGCGGCGGCGACACAGCCGACGATCACGAGGAGCACGGTGACGGCACGCCCGACAAAGACAAGGTTGCCTTGCGTGGCCCGAGGCGCGAGATAGCGCTGATAGATGTCCATCGTGAAGAGGGTGGAGGTGGCGTTCAGCACCGCGGCCAAGGAGGAGACGATGGCGCCAAGGAGGGCGGCGAGGATGAAGCCCAGCACGCCGGGCGGGCACCAGTCGCGGACGGTCTTCATGAGCAGGCCAAGGGCGCCGTCGTATTTGTAGGTGTTCTTGACGACCGTGATGTTGCCATCCGCCATCGCGATCTCGCCAGGCTTGCCGGAGGCCTTGGCGAGCGCGTCGATGGTCGCGGCGTCGATGGCCGCGCCGTCCATGAGCCGGGCGTCGGGATAGGCCGCTTTAAGGCGGGCCAGGATGGGGGCGTTGTGCTTGGCGATCCACGCGAAGTCCGCCGGCGTGAGCCGCTTGGTGACGCGCTCCTTGGAGCCGTCCGTCTTCACGGCCCATTCGGTCCACGTGCCTTTGTCGACGCCGGACTCAAAGAGGATGAGGTCGTTCGCCCGATACGGCTGGACGCCGCGGATCTTGACGGTGGCATCCGCGGAGACTTGGATGGATTGCTGGACCTTTTGGGCCTGGAGGCCGGCCATGTCGGGGGCGAAGAGGTTGAAGGCGATGACGCCGGGGATGACGATGATGAACGGGATGAGGAGCTTGAGCGCGGCGGCCAGCACGATGCCCTTCTGACCCTCGGCGAGGGAACCGGAGCCGAGCAGGCGCTGGGTGATGTATTGGTTGAGGCCCCAGTAATAGAAATGGGGGATCCAGATGCCCATGATCAGCACGGTCCAAGTCATGGCGGTGGTGTTGGCCGGGCCCATGTGCATCTTGGGCTCGTTGAGAAGGCTGAACCGCTCAAGGAAGCCCATGTCCGGGTCAAGGGCGATTTGCTTGCCCTGCTCCGCGAAGGACGTGGCGACGGAGGCCTCGCCCAACGCGCGGCAGGCGATCCAGGCGATGAGGGCGCCGCCGACGATGAGGGCCGCGCCTTGGATGAGGTCGGCCCACGCACAGGCCTTGAGACCGCCGAAGAGCACATACGCGCCGGCGATGCACGACATGATGACGCAACAGGTGGAGAAGCCGATGGCGACGCCAAACTCGTTGAAGAGCTGCCACATCACCAACGAACCGGCGTAGGTGACGCCGATGAGGGAGGCGACGACGAGGATGCCGATCATCGAAAGGGTCATGAGCGTACGCGCCACATGGTTGAAGCGCATCTCGATGAACTCGGGCATCGTGGTGATGCCCGTCTTCAGGAAGTAAGGCAGGAAACAGAAGGCGACGACGACGAGCGTGATGGCGGCGGTCCATTCCCAAGAGGCACAGGAGATACCCTCGAGGCCGGCGCCCTGGCCGCTCATGCCGACGAATTGCTCGGCGGAGATGTTGGCGGCGATGAGCGAGAAGCCGATGAGCCACCATTTGAGGCCGCGCCCGGCCAAGAAGTAGTCCTCCGCGTTCGCCTCCGCCGCCTTCGTCCTGCGGCTTTTGAAGAAGCCGACGAACAGCACGCACGCGATGAATGCGAAGAAGACGATCACGTCCATCAGGATTTCCATGTCATTCTTCCTTCCAGTCTTCCGGTTGGGATTGGCGGCAGAGGCATTTCCAAGTGTTTAAGCGACGCCAAGCGCTCCACGACCGAGGCTCGTCGCCGCCGCAAACGCAACGGTTTCAATTTATCATGAGGCGTCCCGGGCTGTCAAGCCCATCCTGCCCGGCGCGTGATGAGGCGCGCGCGGATTTGACGGCCTGTCCGGGAAACCGTATAATAACGCCCCAACTCACCCGCATTGGGGCGAGGGCACACGAGAGGACACACGTTATGGCTTCGCTGTTCGAGCGCATCTTCGAGGATCCGTCCAAGTTCACGTTCATCACCGAGAACCTCGGCGAGTGCAAGGTCGACTCCCCGGTCCGCAACACCAATTTCGTCCGTGACGAAGACATGCACTCCCTGCTGAGCGTCCGCGCCGGCTACGTCCACGATTTCGTCAAGAAATACGGTGCCGTGCCCAAGCTCGAGAGCGCCGGCCCCCACCGCAAGATCTTCCACGACCCCTCCGCCACCCGCGCCGCCATCGTCACCGCCGGCGGCCTCTGCCCCGGGCTCAACAACGTCATCAAGGGCCTCGTCGAGGTGCTCACCTTCGGCTACGGCATCAAGACCATCTACGGCTTCCGCTACGGCTACGCCGGGCTCATCCCCGAGTTCGGCTACGAGCCCATGCTGCTCACCCCCGACAAGGTCGACACCATCCACGAATGGGGCGGCACCCTCCTGGGCTCCTCCCGCGGCCAGCAGGACACCGCGCGGATGGTCGACACCCTCGAGCGCATGGGCATCAACGTCTTCTTCGCCATCGGCGGTGACGGCTCGCTGCGCTGCGCCCGCGACGTCTCCAACGAATGCCGCCGCCGCGGTCTCAAGATCTCCGTCGTCGGCATCCCCAAGACCATCGACAACGACCTGCACTTCGTCGGGCGGACCTTCGGCTTCGAGACCGCCGTCGCCGCGGCCGTCCCGGCCATCCGCTCCGCGCACTCCGAGGCGCTCGGCGCCCACTATGGCATCGGCCTCGTCAAGCTCATGGGGCGCGACTCCGGCTTCATCGCCGCCTACGCCACGCTCGCCAACCCCGTCGTCAACTTCTGCCTTATCCCCGAGCAGCCCTTCACCGTCGAGGGCGAGCACGGCCTGCTCGCGGCGCTGGAGCGGCGCTTCGCCTCCGGCAAGAGCCACGCCGTCATCGTCGTCGCCGAGGGCGCCGGCCAAGACCTCATGGAGGGCGAGGTGCGCAAGGACGCCTCCGGCAACATCCTCAAGAAGGACATCGGCGAGTTCCTCAAGAACCGCATCACCGAGCACTTCAAGGCCCGCAAGGAGGATGTGACGGTCAAGTACATCGACCCCTCCTACACCATCCGCTCCTGCCCCGCCGACGCCTCCGACGCCGTGCTCTGCTACCGCCTCGCCCGCATGGCCGCCCATGCCGCCATGGCCGGCCGCACCAACTGCGTCGTCGGCCGCCTCAACGACGATTACTCCCTGGTGCCCATCCCCTTGGCCACCATCGAGCGCCGCAAGGTCGAGCTCACCTCCAACCTCTGGTCGTCCGTCCTCGACGCCACCGGCCAGGAGTTCTACCTCAACCCCGACACCTCCAAAGCCCCCGGCACGCTCTACGCGCCCTGACCCCGGCCTTGACGTTTGGGAAAGCCCCCGCGGAAGCGGGGGCTTTTTTGTTGGCGCGGCGAACGCGAAAAGCCCGCCCCGCGGCGCGGGACGGGCAAAGGAGGGCGCGAGAGGCGCCTCAGCGGGTCTCGTCGAGCATGGCCTCGCCGATGTTGAGGCAGTCTTCCTTGAGGCGGCGATAGAGGTTGAGGACGTCGAGGACGATGACGACGCAGAGCGGGTCGATGGAAGGGTCTTGCCCGGCCAGGCGGGCCATCTGCGCCTTGCGGATCTGCTTGACGCGGGCGGAGATGGCGGCGGCGTCGGAGCGCATGTGGGCGAGCAGGTCGGGCGCGTGGGTCTTGCCTTGACGGAAGGCCTCGGAGACGGTGGCGGCGAAGGCCCGGCAAAGGTCGTGGAGGCTCAGCAGCTCGTCGCGCCCCTGGGCGGAGAGGCGCAGGCCCCCGCGCCGCATGCGGATGAACTGCTTCAGGAGCGCGGCGACCTCGTCGGAGACGGACTCGTACTCGTCGGCCACGCGCAGGAGCATCCGGGCGCGGTAGGCGACATCGGAGGGAAGGTTGGCGGACATGATGGCGCCGAGGAAGGAGGAGACCTCATGCTGCACCACGTCGAGCTCCTCCTCGGCGTGGAAGATGCCGTTCTCGAGCGCCTCGTCGTTCTGCCCGAGGAGCACCTTGCGGAAGTCGTCGATCAGGCCCTCGCAGCGGTGGCTCATGTGCTCGACCTCCCTGCGGGCCTGCTCCACGGCCACGACGGGGGCGAGCTTGAGGGGGTTGAGGACGGCCAGGCGCGGCAGTTCGCGCACCTTGGGGTCGGGGATGATATGGGTGATGAGCCAGGCGAAAGGCTTGGTGAAGGGCAGGAAGATGCAGGTGTTGATGAGGTTGAAGGCGGTGTGGACCCCGGCCACGGCGAAGAGCAGGCTGCTCCCCTCCATCGCGTCGATGCCGAAGAAACGCACCGCCACCGGAAGGAAGAGCGGGAAGAGCGGCGCCATGATAAGCACGCCGATGACGTTGAAAAGCGAGTGCGCCAGCGCGGCGCGGCGGGCGTTGGTGGGCGCGCCGATGGCCGCCAGCCACGCCGTGACGGTTGTGCCGATGTTCATGCCCAGCACCAAAGAGGCCGCCGTGTTGAAGTCGATGCTCCCCATCTGCACCAAGATGATGGCGATGCCCGTGGTGGCCGAGGAACTCTGCACGATGGCCGTGGCCACCGCCCCCACCACGATGCACTTGGCCATCCCCCACACCGAGAAGGCGCCGTCCGCGCCCGTGGCGGAAAAGAGGCTCATGGCCTCGCGCATCCCCGCCGAGTCGGAGATGGGCTTCAGCGCCCCGCTCATGAACTCCAGCCCGAAGAAGATCAGCCCCAGCCCCAGGAAGATGAGCCCCACGAACTTCCACCGCTCGCGCGTCGCGAAAAGGTAGACCAGCGAGGCCACGCCGATCAGCCACATGATGGCCGTGATGCCGATCTTCGGGAAGGCCGCCACGAGCCACGCCGTCGCTGTCGTGCCGATGTTCGCCCCGATGATCACGTTGATGGCCTGGAGCAGCGTCATGATGCCCGAGGTCACCATGCCCACCACCATCACCGTCGTCACGGACGAACTCTGGATGATGGCGGTGACGATCGTGCCGGTGGCCACCCCCGCCAGGCGGTTCGTCGTCGCCGCCGCCACCAGCTTGCGCATTCGCGGCCCCGCCACGCCCTGGAGCCCCTCGGAGATCTGCTTCATCCCCAACAGAAAGACGCCCAGGCCCCCCAGCAGACAGGCGACAATCGCCGCCGCGCTGAGCTCCGTCTCCAACACGGGGAACCTCCCCGCCAATGCCGCGATTGCCGCCAACATCCTAACATTCTCCTTGCGAAAACCTAACACTCCCGCCGAAGACGGGCACAAAAAAGGGGCGACCGGCACGCGCCTTCGCCCCTGATGAGAACCTTATGGGTCGGGGATGAACAACGTCTGCCCCACGCGCAGTTTGGTGGGGTCGGTGATATTGTTGGCCTGCATGATCGCCTTCACCGACACCTTGTAGGCCAAGGCGATCGCCGAGAGCGTCTGCCCCGCCTCCACCGTGTGGCTGTAGCCCGAACGCTGCCGCTCCGCCTGCCGCTCCCGCGCCTCGGCCGCCCGGGCCTGCTCCTGGCGCTTGGCGATGGCCGAGATCCGCGCGGAGAGGTCTTCCACAATCTCGTCCCGCAGGCGCCCCTGCGCGGAACGCACGGCGGCAAGGTCGGAACGGAGCGCGGCCACCTCGTCCTTCGACGCCAGCCCCGAATCCCCCGAACCGCGCTCCAGAGCCGCGATCCGCGCCGCCAGGGAAGACTGCCGCTGCTCGATGGCGTCGAAGCGCGCCGCCAAGGTCTGCACCTGATACTGAAGCTCGCGCAGCGCCTGGGCCTGCTGGGCGTAGGCCGAGCCCACGGCCCGCTGGGCCGGGGCCGCCGCCGCCAGCAACGCCGCCGCCGCGAGCGCAAGGAACGTCCGCATGGCGCCCGCCCCGCTCAGCGCGCCGCCGCCTGGGCGAGTTTCTCGAGCAGGACGTCCGCGCGCGTCACGCCCACCGTCGTGTCGACCGCCTGGCCGTCCTTGAAGACGATCAGCGTGGGGATGGTCTGCACGCCGAAACGCACCGCCAGCGCGGGGGCCTTGTCAATATCCACCTTGCCGACGCGCACCTTCCCCTCCAGCTCCGGCGGGAGGGCCAGCTTGTCCAAGATCGCCCCCTGCATTTTGCAGGGACCGCACCACGTGGCCCAGAAATCCACCAACGTCACGCCCGAGGCCACCGCGGCGTCGAAGGACGACTCGTCGAAATGCTCAATCGTCATGGCTCATTCCTCGTCAGGAGTTCGTACAACGCCCCCAGTATAACACAAAACGCCGCCTCGCCGAAACAAGCGCAAGGAGCGATCAGCCGCCCTGTGCCGCCTCGGCGGCCAAGGGGGACGCCGAACGGCAGGCCTCGACGCGGAAAAGTCCCCCATCCGATTCCTGCGGCGCCGTGATGGTGACGCTCCGCCCATCAGGCCCCACGGCCTCCGAGACGCCCAAGACTCGGTCGTCCGAGACGGAGCGGAGACGGAACGTCGTGCCAGGGACGAAACTGGCCCCGACCGGCGCACGCAGCGCGGCGGCGACCGCGAGGCGCCCCCCGTCAAACGTCAGATCCGTGACGGCAAAGTCATAGCACACCTCCACGCCGCCCTCCCCATCCGCGTGCGCGATCCCATCCAGACACGCCAACGCCTCGGAAGTCGCCGCCGCGTCAAGTGGCCTCCCGTTGCCCAACGCCCGAACGGCAGAAGGGACGACATTGCCGTTGACGCGCGTGAGCGTGGCCGCGGCGGCGGGAGAATAGGCGGAGGCGTCGTCGTCGGCGCCATTGGGCTTGGGCGGCGGCGTGGGACGCACCCAGATCTCCAGGTTTCGGACGGCGTAAGCGCCAAAGGTGAAGGCCTCGGCGAATTCATCAAGGAAAACCCCGTTGACGGAAGGCGTCCGACCGCTGGTGTGGGTGGCCAGATCCCCGATGAGCACCTCATCCTCCCCACTGTCGGAGCCCCAACGGTTGTAGGCGAAAAGCAGCGTCGCCGGGGTGGCGGCCTCGGCCGTGCGAAGCCAAAACTGGAAAATGCCGTAGGCGCCCGTGGCGTTGAGGGTGTCGTTCCAGTCATACCATCCGGCGAGACCGGCGGGAAGCCCGGACGCGCCGTCCGCCGAGCCCGCGCTCCCGGGCGCGAAGGCCACAAAGCACGCGGCGGGGCCGGCGGCCTCGGGGAAGGCGTTGCCGAAGACGTGCGCGTCTCTCAGGTCTGCCTGAAGCACGGCGTCTGGCAGCCCCAAAGGCAACGCGCCCGGCGCGGCCGCCGCGGAGACCCAGACCGTCCGGACGGGGCCGCCGGGACGGGCCAGCTCCAAATAATAGGCCACACGGTCAAAATCCGGGACCGTGTCCTTCTCCAACGCGGCCTCCGCCTCGTCGCGCACGGCGGCGGAACGAAGCCCCTCCGGCGTCCACCGGACACGGATGTAACCCTCGGCCTCCGGGATGTTCGCCTTGGCGCCAAGCCCGGCCGGCGCGAACGCGGCCTCGGCCGTCTCGGCCGCGGCCTGCCCGGCGCGGCGGGCGGTGAGGCTCAGCGCGACCTCCCGCCCGGCGGCAAGCGGCTGTGGGAGGGCGCCCGTGAGGACACGCCCGTCCTCGGAGAGCGTCAGTCCCTCGGCCTCCTGCCCTGCGACCGTAAGGCGGAGCCCGTCGGGCACGACGTTGTGGTTGAGCGCGACGGCGACCCGCGCGCAATCCCCCTCCGGCGACCAGGCCGCGACGACGGCGAGCGCTTCCCGGAGCCCCTCCTCCCGGGCGGCGATTTGCTCGATGGCCGCGCGCCACACCGCCGCCATGCGGTTGTAGCCGGCCTGGTTCGGATGGAGGTTGTCGAGGAACCAAGGATTGGCCGCCCCCCGCTCGGCGAAACCGATCGCGTCCAACATGCTGGCCAAGCGCACCTTGGCCGTTTCGCCGAAAGCCGCGCGCCCGGCGGCGTTGGGGACGCCGAGCACGCAGGGCACCGCCGCGCCGTCCGCCTCGACCGTCCGCTCGGAGATGTCGAAAAGGCTGAGGATGGCTTCGTTGTAGGCGGGGCGGAAGGCGTCGGCCTTGTAATCCTCTTCGGTCTGGCCACGCGTGGCGATGATGGGGGAGACGATCACCCAGGCGTCCGGGCGCAACGCCACGAGGCGCCGCACCAACGCCCGCCATTGCGCAAAGGCCGCCGCGGGGTCGCCGCCCGCGTCGTTCGTGCCGATCATGAGGGTGATGACGTCAGGGTGGCCGGCGGCATCCAGGAAATTGGCGACCCCTTCCAGATAACCGGCGCGATTGCCGCCGGTATGGATGCGCTGCCCGCTGATGCCGTTGTGCCTGCGGCACTCCGGCAAGGTCGGCGCGTTGGCCGCGGCGAGCGCGTCGGAGTAGAGATTCTCCCAAAAGCCTGCCGAACGGACAGACCAGGCGTCCGCCGCGAAGCCATCGAAGAGCGGCCGCCGCCAGTTCGCGCCATTGGAGGAGCCATGCGTGATGGAATCGCCCATCGGCAAGACGGTCAGGTTGGCCTCGGCGCGGCGGACGGTGGCCAGGAGCCGATTGCCCAAGACGCTGAGGGTGAGCGCGGGCGGGCACGCCTCCGACCAATCGACGAGCGCCTCCCAAACAGCCTCCCAATCCGCCGCGCCGTCCTCGGGAAGCGTAAGCACCGCTCGCGAACCGACGGGGGCAAGCGCCAGCGCTCCCGTGTCCAAGCCCAACCGCGTCCGCGCCGCGTCAAAACGCGTGCACACGGCGCCCGCGCCGCACCGCGCCATGCCGTCGCGGGCGAACGCGACGATGGCCGCGTCGGAGGCCTCGCCGCGGAAGACGGCCACCCGCTCAAGGGTAAAATCAAGCCCGCCCGCCGTCGCGCCCACGAAGTTGCCGAAGCAGATTCGGTCGGCGCCGAGCCCCGTCCCCTGAAGCCCCGTGACCGCGGTCCACGCGGGCGTGCCGCCCTCGCAGGGGAAGACGGTCATGCGCACAGGCCGTGTGCCCGTGGTGAAGGCCACGCACACGCTCCCCTCGCCGTCGAGTGCGTCGGCCGGCGGGAAGACGTTGCAGCCGCCCCAGACGCCGTTGCCCCACGTGCCCGCCAGAGTGGGCCTGCCATTCGCCACGCGGAGCGCGCACCCCACGCCCGTCTTCCCGTCGCCGACATGGATCAGCGGCTTGCCGTCCGCCTCGCGCCACGGCACGCCGCGTACCACGGCCACGACGGTCAGGGCGTCGGCGGAGTCGTAACCCACGCCCAGGGCCCGCCCGCCGAAGGTGAGCGTCGGCGCGGCGCCGCCCCCGGTGCGCAGGGCCTTCCCCTCCGCTTGGCCCCCGCCGAGCCGCCAAGCGGCGGCGTCGACGCCGCCGACGTCAAAGGCGGTCTGCGGCGGCAGCGACGCCCCGGACGTCGCGTCGGAGAAATCCGTCCAAAGCGCCCACGGCCCCTCCGCCTGGCCGGGCGCCTGCGGCTCCGCCCACACCTCCAGCACGCGGCGTTCGTAGGCGTCCGGGGCGTAGGCGACGTAGCGCGTGAGGCGGGAGAGATGTGTCCAGTCATACACGGCGTCGATCTGATTGCCTAAGTTGTCGCGGTGCGTGCTGAAAGAGCCGATGCCGATTTCCTCGGCCCCTGGGTCGGCACCCAAAAAGCCATTGTAGGCAAACAGCATTTCCGCGGCGGGGTCGGTCCAATCCCCGGCTGCGCCCTCGCGGATTCGGGCCACCTGCATGCAGCCCCAAAGCCCGCCCCCGGAGGCCAGCGTGTCGTTCCAGCCAAAGGCGCCGGCATGGGCCTCGGCGGGGAAGCCCGGCTGGTCGGCGGCCGTGTAGGTGTAGGGCGAGAACTCGATGACGCCGCGGCCCCCGGTCACGGACTTGGCGAAGTTGCCGCGGTTCCCGAAGACGGCGAGCCTCTCGACGATGGCCTTGCGCGCGGGACCGCCGGCCGCCGGGATGCCCGTCTGCGCGGGGTCGTTGCCAAACGCCCGCGCGTCCATCGAGACCCAGACGAACTGCGCGGGCAGCCCGGGCCGCTTGAGCTCCAGATAGTACCCCACGCGGGCGATCGCCCCGGGAACGGCCTCCCCCGCCGTCCGCGCGCCCGTGGCCAAATCGGTCGCGCTCAGCCGCACAAAGCCCTCGCGGAACATTTCCGGCACGTTCGCCTCCGCGCCGAAGCCAAGCAGCTCGATGGCCGCCGCGTCGGCCTCGGCGCGCAGATCGCCGCAAACGAGGGCGGCGGCGGAGACCTCGCCATTCCGGAAGGCCCGGTCGCAGGGGAAGACTAGGACGCGCGGATCCTCCGGGTCAAGCCGCCCGCCGGAGAGGGTCGGGCCGCCCGTCAGGGCAAGCGTGCCTCCGACGAACGCCCCCGCTGGTCGATTGAGGCGCACACGCACCTCCCCAGCGACGCCGTTGTGGAGATGGACGATGGCTGGCGGCGCGGCGTTCAGCGCCCGGATCGCCTCGGCGAAGGCCTCGCGCCAAGCGGCGGCGACGCGAATGCTTCCCTGTTCGTTCGGGTGGACGCCGTCCGCCTTGTAAAGCGTCGCGTCGAAGGCGTCGCCGAAGGCTTGGCGGCAGACATCGGCGAGGCGGACGTTCGGGCGGTCGAAGGGCGCGGCCTTGGCCTCCGCCGCGGCGCGGATGAGGTCGTTGAACGGCCCGAAGCGACCGTCGGATTTGTTGCCGGGGACGACGGGCAGCAAGGTGGAGACGAGCACTTGGCTGTGGGGGCGCAGGTCGACCAAACGCGAGGCCAGCTCCACCCAGCCCGCGAAGACCGCCTCAATGCCGGCCGCGTCGTCGGAGGGAAGGAACGAAAGATCGTTGATGCCGAGCATGAGGGTGATGACGTCGGGATGGCCGGCGTGCTCAAGCGCGCTCTCGGCATTGAAGCGATGCGCGCCGTATTGGTTGCCGGAAACGGGGCGGATGAGCCCGCCATAAATCCCGCAATGCCAAGCCCAAGCCGGATTGTCCTCGACCTCCTCGGTGCCCTGGTGGCCGGTCCGGAACCCCACGCAGCGGACGGGCTGCCCGGCCTCGGTGAGCTGGCGCCAAAGTTGGTAGCGATAGCCGCCGCGCGTGGCGACGTCGCCGCGGTCGGGGTGGCCCATGTCCCGCTCGCCCTCGGTGATGGAGTCGCCCATCGGCATCCAGACAAGCGTGTCCGGCAGCCGCTCCTCGGCGCCGCGCCCAAGGACGGCGGCGGACAGCGCAAGCAACACGGCGGCAAGCAATCTCATGGGAACTCCTCCCTTCAGCGCAGATAAGGCGCAAGGTCGATCCGCTCGAAACGGATTTGGTTGTTGGCCTCGTAAAGGACGCCCAGTGTCGTCTCGTCAAGCAGGCAGAGCGAGACATAACCCTGCCCGCCGGTCGCCCCGGCGTGGATCACGAGGGGATTCTCCAGATCCCAGGCCACGCCCTCCTGCCCGGCGTCCGGGTTGTCCGCGGTGAGATCGCGCCCGAAGACAAGCGCCAGCTTGGCGCGGGTGTCGGGGTCGAGCTGGTGGGCCAGCACATAACGCCCCACCCCGTCGGCGCCCGTGCCGATGCGCAGGCACGAGCCTTGGACGTGGATGACGTTGGGGATGTCGGCGAGCGGCTTCCAGGTCTCAAAGTCGGTGGTTCGGAAAAAGAGCCTGCGGCCGTTCCCGGCCCCCCATGAGCCGCCCTTGGACATCATGAGCCACGAGCCATCGTCCAATTCGAGGATGCAATTCTCCTGCGCGTTGCCGGGCGGCATGGGGGTGAGGCCCGTCGTCCGCCAGGTTTCGCCGCCGTCGGTGGAATAGGCGGCGCAGCACTGCGCGTCGCCGGTACCGTTGTTCACGAAGGCCTGGACGGGGAAGACGAGCGTCCCCCGCGGCATCCCCGCGCGGCCAATCCGCGTGACCATGCCATGCCCCGGGCCCGCGAGGACGCCGCGCCCGGGGTGGGCCGACTTGCCGATGCCCGCGAGGATATCGGCCTTGACGGAACGCCGCCCCTCCCACGGCGCGTCGGGGTCGGCGCCGCGGGAGTAAAGCACGCAGTCGTTGCGCGCGCTGTCCGTGCCGGCGTAAGAAAGCCCGCCGCCGGTGATGGCCATCAGCCAGTAACGTTCCCCCTCGGGGTCGAAGAGGAGGGCGGCATCGCCGATATCCATTTCCTTGGTAATCCGGGCCCGGTCGGCACCCAAGGGATAGGAACCGTCGTTGGCGCGGAAGTTGTCCACGTCCACGGCCAGGCGCGGCTTGCCCCACGTGCGGCCGAAGTCCGCGCTGAAGGACTCGCCCAGATCGATGCCGCTGAGGCGGGAATCCCCCAGGTCGCCGCCGCCGTAACGGACGTCATAGACCGCCACCACCCCGCCCGCGCCGTCGGTGGCCAGGGCGGGGATACGGTAAATCGTGGCGCCATCTCCCTCCGCGGCCAGGGCGCTGTCCGCGGGCACGAAGCCATCCTTCACCAAATTGTCCGCCACCACGGCGGCGATATGCGCGGTCGTGCCCGTGCCGCCCCACGTGCCCGCGGCCACGGAGACCGAGCCGTTGACGTCGGTCGGGCCCGCGAGGGTGACCTGCGCGCCGTCCGTCACGGCAAGCCCCGTGAAGGTGAGCGTGCCCGTGGCCGCCGCGCCCTCGGGCGTCTCGAGACGTGCGGCATGGGCCACGCCGTCGATCGTCAGCGTATAGAGCCCGCCGGGGACAAGGCCCGTGCCGGAAAGGGTCAGCGTCAGCGTCGTCCGCCCCGCGGCGCCAAGATCCGCCGGATCCCCCGCGAAGGCGAAACCCAAAAGCGTGGCCGTACCCGAGCCGGCCGCGAGGGGACGCTCCGCGGGCGCGGCGGGCCGCAGGTCGGCCAAAGGGCCCGGCGCGCCGGCCGTTTCCTCGGCGCGGACCTTGAGGAAGGGGAAGCCCGGCGCCGTCGCCTCAAGCGTCGCCCCCGCCGCGACCGGCGCGGGGAAGGCGGCCAACCGCTCCCACGCGCCATCGAGCGTCCGCGCGCCCAACAGGGAAAGCGCGCCGTTGCGCAAGGCCGGCGTCCCGTCCGAAAGCGTCACCGACACGCGGTCGCCGACCTCCAGCCGCCCGACGGCGACCTCCGCCGCGCCGCCCCCGTCCATCCCGAACGCCCACAGCGCCAACGCGGCGTCGCGGTCGCCCAGCCGCTCGCCGTTCACCGAGACCTCCGGCACGGTCAGGGCGCCGCGCACCCGAAGTAGATGCAGCAACGGACCAACACCCAGCCCGCGCAGCGCCTCGGGCACGTCGTAAAGCGCGGCGACGGGGTTGTCGGGCACGGCCGTTTCCGCGAAGTCCACCCGCGCGGCATGGACGCGCAGCCCCGCGAGCGGCAGCGCGCCCGTCGCCGCCGCCCCGATCGTGACCGCCGAGAGCGGCGCGTCGCTCCACTTGATGCCCGGGGCCTCGGCCAAAAGGCGGCCATCCTCCCACAGCGCCGCGCCGCCGGCGGTGGAATAGACGAGCGTCCAGAGATGGCGCCCCGCGGCGGGACGGCCATACGTCACGGTCGCAACATGCTCCATGGAGCCGCTGTGGCGGATGGGGTGGCCCGCCGCGCACGCCTCGGCCTGCGCCGTGAAGACCTCCCCGTCGCCGCGCGTCACCTCCCACCCCACGAGCGCGCCCGTGGCGCCCTCGGGCAACGTCGCGTCCACCGTCACGGCCACCGCCGCATGGCCCACGCCGAAACCGGAAAGGCGGAGCGGCCCGCCCGACAAGACCAACTCCGGCTCGCAGACCGGCGCGGCGGGCAACACCCAGCGCGCCGCCGCGTCCGTGCAGACAAAGGGGCTCTCCGCGACGCCCAGGCGCAGCGTCGCGGCGTGGACCGTCAGCCCCGCCATCGGCGAATCGGGCGCGTCCGAGGCGTCGTTGCCAAAGGTGAGGAACGGTACCGCCGTCCCCGCCCAGACCAACCCGGGCGAGGCGTAGGCCAGGGCCCCGTCCACCCAGACCCGCGTGCCCGAGGTGGCCGAATCGCGCGCCGCGCCCCCCACGTTCGGCCGCTCGGAGTCATAGGTCAGGCGGATGCGGTGTCGGCCCGGCGCGAGCGCCACGGTTTGGGCCACCTGCGACCAGCCATCGTAAAAGGCCGAGAGTTCCCCCGCCTCCCGGCAGGCGAAGCGCACCTCGTGCGTGCCGGAGCGGAAACCCAGGAGCGTTCCCGTCGCCCCCTCGGGCACCGTCACCTCGGCCGTCAGCGTGAAGGCCGTCGTCGGCGCGAAGCCGCCGACGGCCAACGGCCCGCCCGCCAAGGTCAGCCCGCCATCCGCCCCGACCGTCGCGTCCGCGGGGATGAGCGGCGCCGCGTCCGGGTCGTCGCACGCGAAGCCCGCGAAGGCGGGTGCCTTCCCCTCGATGAGCAGACGGTTGCCCGCCACCTCGGGATCCTGCCACACGCGCACGTAATCGATCTCGTGGGCGATGGGATAGCCCGCGCCATCCGTCGGCGGGTCGTTGGCCATGCTCCCCAGCGCCAGGTTCAGCACGAAGTGGAAAAGATTGTCCGCGAAGGGCGTCTCGCCGCTCTGCGGGGCCACGAGCGCGCCGGGGTCGCGCACAAGCACCGGTTCCCCGTCGAAGGTGATGGCCAGGCGTTCGGGCGTCCACTCCAACCCATACTCATGCCAGGCCGCGTCCGCGAGATCCGCTTGGTCCAAATCCTCGCACAGGAGCGTCTCGCCGTCCATCTTGTAGGCCGCGCCCGTCCACGAATCGCCCCAATGCAGGGTGGAATGGATGGTTTGGCGCGCCTGCGCGGCGGCCTCCGCGCCGTCGCCGTCGCGCGTCGCGTACTCCATCAGGTCGATCTCGCCGCACTGCGGCCACGGGACGGTGGAGACCGCCCGCCAGAACGCTTCGGCGTCGCCGAGATCCCCCGGCGGGGTCTGCGTCGTGCCCAGCATCCAGATGGCCGGCCACGCCCCCGAGGCGACGCTGAAGCGCGCCCGAACCGCCACCCGCCCATAGCGCATGGAGAACTTGCCGAAGGAGTTCACCGACCCCGAGGCGTAGGGCTTGGACTTGGTGTAACTCCTCCAATCCTCCCAGCCGTTCCGCCCGTAGAAGGGATTGGAATACCCGGCCTCGTCAAAGGTCGCCGTCAGCCGCAGCACGCCGTCCGCGACCGTGAGGTTTGCCGGGCCGGCGCGATAGAGCTGCGCCGCGCGGTCGTTCCGGACCAACCCCTGCTCCGCCGTCCACCGCGCGGCATCCAGCGCCGCCCCCTCGAACTCGTCATGCCACACCAGCACCTCCGTCGCCGAAACCAGCGACGCGGCGAACGAAACCAGAATGAGCCCAAGTCCGCGCATTGACCGCTCCTCAATCCAAAAAATGTATCACGCGCCTCGCCGGGCGGCAACGGAAAACGCGTCCCCCGCGCCGATGCCGACGGGAGGACGCACCCCCGGTTCACGCCACCCTGCGCCGAAGCGCCGCCCCCGCCACGCCCAACGCCAGCACCGCCAGCGCCGTCGGCTCGGGCAAGAGGGCGAAGTCCGCGCCCGTCGCCGCACCCGCCGCCAGATAAAGCGTGCCGTCAGTGGCCGTCGTGAACGCGAGCGTGTCAAGCGTTATCTGTGGGCCCTGCCATCCAGTCCAATAGATCCCCTCCTCGCCGCCGCCGATCTCCGACACCCCGAACGTCTCGCCGTTGATGTCAAAGGAGTTGAACATCAGCGTATTGTTCTCCACGGTAAAGACGATCCCGACCACGTTCAGCCCTTCGTGGAGCGCCCCTCGCGAATAAAACGTACCCGCGCCGTTCCTGTAAAGGCGGCCCTGCCAACCGTTCCCCGCCGCGCCGACGCCGAGATACGCGCCCGAGTTGGCCGAGGAGGTGAGCGTCAGCCGCGGGCCGCTCGCGGGCGCCGCGTCCAACGTAAAGACAAAGGCCGCCGAATACGTCGCCCCCGTAGTCGGCACGTCCCCGAACGCAGAGAACCCGGAGGTCGCGCCGGCGCCCATGGGTTGCCCCTGCCAATCGATCGTCACCGCTTGGGCGAGACAGGCCGCACAGGCCGCCGCCGCAATCATCATCAGTTTCATCTGTCATTCCTTTCGCTGCGGGCGGCAGTCGGTTGCCGCCCAACCACCCATAGAATACCACCACCACCACCCATTTGGTCAAGGCCCTTTTCGCGGTTCCCGCCGCGCGCCGATTTGGTATAGTGTGCCGAGACAAGGAGGAACCGACATGGCTCTGTTGATGTTGTTGGCGAACGGCTTTGAGGAAATCGAGGCGCTTGGCACGTTGGATCTGCTCCGGCGGGCCGGCGTGGAGACGCGGACGTGCACGCTGAACCGCACGCCGCTGACCTTGGGCGCCCACGGGATCGCCGTGGAGGCGGAGCTGTGCCTGACGGAGCTGGACAGCACGGCCTTCGAGGGCGTCATCCTGCCGGGCGGGCTCGGGGGCGCGGAGGCCCTAGCGGCGACCCAGGGCGTGCTGGAGCTGCTCCGCGACTATGACGCGCAGGGCAAGCTGATCGCGGCCATCTGCGCGGCCCCCGCGCTGGTGCTGACGGCGGCGGGGCTGCTGCCCGGCGCGCGCAGGGCCACCTGCTACCCGGCGCCGGATTTCGTGGCGGCCTTGGGCGAAAGTTACGTCCGCGCGCCCGCCGTGACGGAGAGGAACCTCATCACCGCCGAGGGGCCGGGGCGCTTCGCCGACTTCGCGCGGGCGATCATCGTCCGCGTGGCGGGCGAGGAGGCGGCGCGCAAGACCTTCGCGGACGCGCTGCTGGAGGCTTGAGGCCCCCGTGCCCGGGCTGACCCAACGGCTGGGGGCGGCGCAGCGTCAGCGGCAGACGCAGGAGACGCGGCTGTCGCTTCAGGCGCGCCAGCGGCTGCGCCTCCTGCCCCTGCCGTTGCAGGCCCTGCGGGCGCAGCTGCGCCAACAGGCGGCGCAGAACCCTTTTTTGGAATACGACGACCCGCCCGGCGAGACGCTCTCCCTCGACGCGGCGGCGGAGGACCTCGCCCGCGAGGCGGACGAGACGGAGGATCTCGATTACCTCAACGCCTCCCTGGAGGGCTTCGGCGACCAGGCCGACCCCGAGGCGTTGGCGGAGGCCGCGCGCCGGCACGAGTGGGTGCTCCAGACGCAGACGGCGCCCGAGACGCTCTTCCGCCACTTGGAGCGGCAGGCGCTCCAGCAACTGCCCCCCGGCCCGCGGCGCGACCTGACCCTGCTTGTCTGCGACGCCCTCGACGCCGACGGTTACCTGCGCACGGACGCCCACACGCTGCTGGCCGATTGGTGGCAGGCGAACGGCGGCCACCCGCCCCAGGACTTCTCGGAGCGCGACGTGGAGGCGGCCATCCGCACGGTGCAGACCTTCGACCCCGTGGGCGTTGGGGCGCGCTCGCTGGCGGAGTGCCTGGCGCTTCAGACGCGGGCCGACCCGCGCACGCTGCCCGACCGCGGGCTCTATCTGCGGCTCTGCGACCGATTGGGGAGCCTCCTCCGCGAGCCTCCCGAGCGGCTGGCGCGCGCCTTGCGCTGCACGCCGGGCGAGCTGGCGGGGGCCTTGGCCTATCTGCGCACCCTCAATCCCTTCCCGGGGCGCGCCTTCGCCCCCGCCGAGCCGCCGGAAAGCCCGGAGATCGTCGCCATCCGGGAGCCGGACGGCCGTTGGCGGGCGCTGTGCGACGAACGGCGCTTCCCGCTTTTCCGCGTGGACGAGCGCGCGGTGGAGGCCGCCAAGGCGGCCGCGCGCTCCCCCGCCGAACGGGCCTGCGTCTCGGATCTCGAGGGGCGCGCGCGCGTGGAGACGGAGGCTTTCCGGGAACGCAACGACACGCTTCGGCGCGTGGCGCAGGCCATCTTCGACCGCCAAGGGGCCTTCCTCGACGGCGGGGGCGAACCCGCGGCGCTCCGCCCCCTGCTCCAACGCGAGGTGGCCCAGACGGTGGGGCTCGACGAAAGCATCGTCTCCCGCGCCGTCAAGGACAAGGCCGTCCGCGTGGCGACGAGCCGCAGGCTCATCCCGCTCAAGGCCTTCTTCACGCACGCCGTGCCGGGCCCGGGGACTTCCGCGCGCGAGGCGGAGGGGGTCTCGGAGCAGCAGGCGAAAAGCGCGCTGCGGGATCTGGTGGCGGGCGAATCCCCCGCGCGCCCCCTTTCCGACCAAGCCCTGGCGGAGGCGCTGACGGCGCGGGGCATCGCCTTGGCGCGGCGCACGGTGGCGAAATACCGGGAACAGCTGGGCATCCCTTCCACGAGGGAGCGGCGCAGGGCCGCCCCGCAAACAAAGGACGAGACATGAAACCGATCCTGCTGATCTGGCTTGCCTTCCGCGAGGTGGCGGACTTCACCGCCACGCGCGGGCAGGTGGCGCGTTGGGCCGAAGAGGTGCCCGAGCTGGAGGTGGTCTTCGCGGAGAGCCAGGAGGCCTTCGTGCGCAACCTCTCCAAGGCCACCTACGTGATGACCTTCCGCTTCTCGGAGGCGTGGCTGCCCCTGACCTACCGCGTGAAATGGATGGCCACCCCGGCAGCCGGGCGCGAACTCCTGGGGGCGCGTATCCCCGACCGCATCCGCCTGACGCACGGCACCTTCCACGGCGCGCTGATGGCGGAGACGGCGGTGGGGATGCTGCTCGCCGTGCGGCGGGGCCTCCTGCCGGGGCTCGGGCTCTGCGGGCCGGAGGCCCCTTGGCCCAAGACGCTCCCAGGGCGCTGCGCCATCGCCGGGAGCCGCGCCACGATCGTGGGCTACGGGCACATCGGCAAGGCCATCGGCGCGAAACTCAAGGCCCTCGGCGTGGCCGTGACGGGCGTGACCCACGCCAACCTGGGCGAGCTGGACGCGCTCCTTGCGCAGACCGACGCCCTTTTCCTCGCCTTGCCCGCCACCGCCGAGACGGACAACCTCCTGGACGCCCGGCGGCTCGCCCTCCTGCCGCGCCACGCCGTGCTCGTCAATGTGGGGCGCGGCAACGCGTTGGACGAGGAGGCCCTCGCCGGCGCGCTTGGGCGGGGCGACCTCCACGCCGCCTTCCTCGACGTGATGAAGGAGGAGCCCTACCCCGCCGACGGCCCTTTGCGCCGGGCGCCGCGCTGTTACCTGCTGCCGCACGCCTCGGCCTTCTCGCCGGACTATCTGGACCGCGCCTTCGCCGAGTGGCTGGGGATTTACCGGCGTGACTTCCGCAACCAGGGCTGAGGCCGCGGGCGCCGTGCCGCTGCTGAAGGACGAGGCGCTCTGCCTGGCGCTCCGCCCCTTCGGCAAGACCTCGCAGATGGTCGTGTGGCTCACCGCGCGGCACGGGCTGGTCACCACCCCCGTCAAGGGCGCCCAACGGCCCAAGGGCGCCTTCCTGGGGCGCTGCGACGTGGGGTACCTCTGCGAGGTCGTCCTCTACGCCCGCGAGCGGGGGGGCGTGCGCAACATCCGGGAGTGCACGCCCCTGGCGCTGCGCGAGCGGCTGCGCGGGGATTGGCGCGCCGCGGTGGCCGCCGACTATGCCTGCGACCTCACGCTCCGGACCGCCCAGCCCGGCATGGCCAACCCCGCGCTGTTCCGCGATTTGGGCGAACTGCTCGAAACCTTGCCCGATTGCTCCCCGCACGAGGCCTCCCTGGCCTTGCTGTGGTTCGAGAGCCGCCTGCTGCACGCCGTCGGCCTGGGCCCGGATTTCACGCCCTGCGCGCGGTGCCCGGCCACGCCGCGCCGCCTCTTCTCGGTGGAGGAGGGGCGTTTTGTCTGCCCCCACCATCCCTCGCGCCTGCGGACGCCCCCCACCCTGACGCTGCACGACGACATCCCCGCCCTCCACCGCCATTTCCTCGGACGGCCCCTCGCCCGCTTGCTCGCCGAGGCGCGGGCCGCCGACCGCCGCGACGATCTGGGGCGCCCCGAGCCTTTCCCCGGGGTCTTCGGGCTGCGCCGCTTCCTGGGCGTCTTCCTCTCCGCCCACCTCGATCTGCCCCCCGGGCCGCGGCGCACCGCGCTCGACCTCCTCATCAGCTGACGGGATCGTCCGCATACGCTTGGCCGCGGCGCGCGAAAACGCGCCGTCCGGCCCGTCGCCTCCCTGCGCCTTGTGGTATGTTGGGGGTGCCGTCAGAGGAAACCAAAGGAGCATGCGAGATGAAAAGAGGCTTGGCAACCGCGGTGTTTTCATGCGTGGCCTGGGGCGTTTTCGCCACCGGCCCCGAAATCGCGCTGACGCTCACCCCGGAGGGCGCGCTCCGCCAGCGCGTGACCCTCGACGGGGAGGAGATCGTCGCGCCCTCGCCGTTGGGGATCATCCTTGACGGCGTCGCGCTCGGCGAACGCGAGACCGAGGTGTCGCGCACGCTGGCCGACGGCCTCACCACGCTGACGCTCCGCAACGCATCCGGGCGTATCTGGACGGTGGAGGCGCGCGCGTTCCCGGACGGCGTGGCCGTGCGTTACCGGATCCCGGCCCAGGGCCCCGCCACCGTCTCGCGCGAGACGACCGCCTTCACCTTCCCCTCCGGGACCACCGCGTGGTACGCCTCGGCCGTCTTCCAATATGGCTACACCCAGCGTTATCAGGAGCGCAAGACCGACGCCATCGCGGGCGAAATCCTCGCGCCGCCCGCCACGTTCCGTCTGCCCAGCGGGATTTACGCGGCGCTCACGGAGGGCAACCTGCGCGACTTCCACGGCTGCGCGTTCGAGGGGACGGCGCCCAACGTCGTCTCCGTGCTGTTCGCCGAGTGCAAAGGCGCGCTGGACGAGGGCCTCGCCGTCGGGATGCCCAAGAAAGACCGCAACACCGTGGTGCGCAATCGCCCTTGGCAGGCGATCCCCAAGCGCGGCACGAACGAGATCGTCACGCCGTGGCGCATCCTGATGGTCGCGCGCGACCTCGACGGGCTCGTGAACAACGGCATCCTCGCCCGCGTCGCCGACAAGCCCGACCCGGCGCTCTTCCCCAACGGCGGGCGCGAGCCTTGGATTCGGCCGGCCCGCGCAGTCTGGACCTGGCTGCTGGAGCGTCCCAACCGGCAGGGCTTCGACAATTGCCTGACGCTCATCGACGAAGCCAAGGCGCTCGGCTACGAGGCCCTTGTCATCGACGAGGGCTGGGAGCGCTGGCCGCAGCGCGAGGCCAAGAACCCGCGGGTCAAGGGCCTCGACAAGTGGGGCATGCTCGCCAAACTCTGCGCCACCGCGCGCGAGCGCGGCGTAATGGTCTGGGTGTGGCGCCCCGGCGCGCCGCGCCACAAAGACGACTGGCAGCTCCTCGACCCCGCCGAGCGCGCGGCCTTCATGGACGCCTGCGTCAAGGCCGGCGTCAGCGGGCTCAAGGTCGACTTCTTCCACCGCGAGAACCTCCCGACCGTCCAGGCGATGGAGGCCATCCTCGCCGACGCGGCGAAACGTCGGCTCATGGTCGTCTTCCACGGCGTGAACAAACCCACGGGCGACGCCTTCACCTGGCCGAACCTCCTTGCCAAGGAGGCGGTCTCCGGGCTTGAATGCGTCGGCTGGGGGGAGCGCAACATGGCGCCGTGGCCCGTCCACGACGCGACGCTCCCCTTCACCCGCTGGCTTGCGGGGCCGGCCGACTACACCCCCGTCTGCTTCCGCAGGAAGTGCCCCGCCTCCACGACCTTCGCCCATCAGGCCGCCACGGCGGTCGCCTTCACCTCGCCCATGCTCATCCTCGCCGCGGACCCGCAGGATTTGTCGCGCCAGCCGGCCGCCGACTTCTTCCGGGATTTGCCCGTGACGTGGGATGAGACGCGCGTCCTCGACCCCAGCGCGATCGGGCAACTCGCCGTCCTTGCCCGCCGCCACGGGGAGGAGTGGTGGGTCGCCATCCTCAACGGCGTCGAGCCGCGCACGCTCACCCTCCCGCTCGGCTTCCTCGGCGACGGCGCCTGGACGCTTGACGCGCTGGAGGACGGCGCCCCCGACCGCCGGAAGCTGACCCGCCGCCAAGCCCGCCTCTCGGCGTCGGAGACGCTTACGTGCCCGCTTCTCTCCGGCGGGGGCGCGCTGCTCCGTCTCCGCCCCGCCAGATGAGGCGATAAAAAAGCCCCCGGCCTCGCAAGCGGAGGTCGGGGGCTTCGGTTTCTCGGCGCTCAGTCCACGATCGGCCGCCAGCCGGGGTCGGCGTGCGCGGCGAAGCAGAGTGCGATTTGCTCCTCGGTGTTCTTTTCGTGGGCAAGCGGCGGCAGCGAATCGGCGGGGAACCAATCGATGCCGAGCGTTTCGATGTTGGGGGCGAACGTCCCGCCCAGCGGACGGCACAGAAGGAAGACCTTGCAGACGTTCCAGGCGGAGACCTGGGCGTTGCGGCGCTTCCAGTCATGGAGGGCGACGAGGCGGACGAACTCGGCCTCAAGCCCGGCCTCCTCCCGGATTTCCTTGAGGGCGTGGGCGGCGACGCTTTGGTCGACATCGACCCAGCCGCCGGGAAGCGCCCAGCGGCCGTCGCGCTCGTGGACCAGGAGGATGCGCCCCGATGCGTCGAAAAGCGCGGCGCGCGTGTCGAGCTTGGGCGTCTGGAACCCGATCTCGTTGCAAAAAAGCCCTTTGACGCGCGCGAGCGGCTCCCCGCTCCCCGCGGCCATCATCTCGGCGGCGAGGTCGCGGATGCGCTGGAAGCGCTCGCGGTCAAAGGGGGCTTAGGTGTAGGCCAGGCCGGCCTGGGCGAGGAACTGCAGTTCCTTCGCCCAGTCAAGCCATTTCGGCTGAGGGGGCGTCGGCCGCATGGTTCCGCCGGCGCTCACTCGGCGAGCGCCAGGATCTCGATCTCGCAGAGGCAGCCTTTGGGGATGTCCCGGACGGCGACGCAGGAGCGGGCGGGCTTGGAGACGAAGTATTTGGCGTAGACCTCGTTGAAGGCGGCGAAGTCGGCGATGTCGGCCAAAAAGCAGGTGGTCTTGATGACCTTGCCGAAGTCAAGCCCGGCGGCGGCGAGGATGGCGCCGCAGTTGCGGCAGGCCTGCTCCGCCTGTTCGGCGATGCCGGAGGGGATTTTGCCGGTGGCCGGATCGACGGGGATCTGCCCCGAGGCGAACAGCAGGCCGTTGGCGACGATTGCCTGGGAATAGGGGCCGATGGCCGCGGGGGCGAGATCGGTGGCGAGCGTCTTCATGGGATTTCCTTTGTTGGGGGTGATTGTGAATGCCGGTCAGGCGAACCGTTCGACGAGCTTGGCGGCGGTCTCGACGCAGACAGGGCAAGGCGTGCCGGTCTGCGTCTTGATGTCATGGCAGGTCAGCGCGCCGACTTCCCGGGCGAAGGCGGCCTTGATTTCCTCCGCGCGCTCCGGGCAAAGGATGAGCGCCGCGTGGAGGGCCCCGCAGAGGCCGCCCGGGGCCCGGCCGCCGGAGCTTCCGGCGAGCGCGGCGACCGCCTCGTCCGTCCCGCCCGCGCCGGCCATGACGGCTTGCGCGCAATTGTGTTTCCGGGGGACGGCGGTGAAAAGGGCATGGGCCTGGGTCATGTCAAAGCCTCCTAAGAAGCAGGTTCTCAACGATCGGGACGTCGGCGGGGGTGTCGACCCCGACCCCCTCGTCATTGCGCCGGATGACGCCGATCCGGCCGCCAAGCCACAGCGCACGGAGCTGCTCCAGCGATTCGGTGGTCTCAAGCGGGCAGGGCGGCGTGTGGATGAGGCGGTCGAGGAAGTCGCCCCGATACGCATAAATCCCCAGGTGCCGCCAATAGAGGCCGGAGGCGAGGTCGGGGTCACCATCGCGGCGGCAGGGGATGGGGAGGCGGGAGAAGTAAAGCGCGGAGTCGTCGTTGCGGAGGACGACCTTGACGACGGTGCGCGCGAACAGTTGCTCCTGCGAACGGATGGGGCAGGCCGCGGTCGCCATCTCCTCGCCGGTGCGCGCCATCCGCTCGGCGAGGGCATCGATGAGCGCCGGCTCCATAAGGGGCTCGTCGCCCTGGATGTTGACGACGATGTCCTCGGGGCCGGCCTGCGCGGCGCGGGCGACGCGATCGGTGCCGGACGGGAGGTCGCTGGGCGTCATGACGGCCTCGCAGAGCGGGGAGACGGCGGCGGCGATGCGCGCGTCGTCGGTGGCCACGAGCACGCGATCGAGGCGCTTTGCCCGCTTGGCGGCCTCGACCACCCAGCGAATGAGCGGTTTGCCAAGGATCGGGGTGAGCGGTTTGCCGGGGAAACGCGAACTGCCCCAGCGCGACGGGATGACGCCAATGACCATGAGGGTCCCTTTCGTTTTATTCGGGCTTGGCCGCGCGCTCCATGAGGAGAAGGACGGCGTCCTTGGCGGGAAGCCCCTGATGGCAAATCCGATAAACGACCTCGGCGATGGGCATCTCGACGCCGTATTCCTGCGCGAGGTCGTGCAACAGGCGCGCGTTGTCGACGCCTTCCGCCACCATCTGCATCGAGGCGAGGATGTCGGCGATGGACTCCCCGCGCCCGAGACGCTCGCCGACGGTGTGGTTGCGGCTGTGCTTGGAGGTGCAGGTCACGATCAGATCGCCGATGCCCGCCAGCCCGCTGAGCGTCTGTGGCTTGGCGCCCATTTTGAGCCCCAGGCGAACCATCTCCGCCAAGCCGCGCGTGATGAGCGCCGCCCGCGTGTTGTCGCCGAACCCGAACCCGTCGCTTGCACCGACGGCGATGGCCAAGACGTTCTTGACCACGCCGCCGATCTCGACGCCGAGGACGTCGTCGGTGGTGTAAACACGGAACCTGGGGCCGTTGAAGAGCCGTTGGGCCTCGACCGCCAAGGCATGGTTGGCGCAGGCGCAGGTGACGGCGGTCGGGACGCCGCGCGCGACCTCCTCGGCATGGGAGGGGCCCGAAAGCACGACCACGCGGTCGGACCCCAAAACCGAGGCGGCCACCTCGCTCATGCGCTGGTGGGTCTCAGGGCAGACACCCTTGGTGAGGCTGACGACCAACGTGCGCCCCACATCCAAAAGCGGCGCGACTTGCGCGCAGACGGAGCGGTAGAACTTGGACGGGATGGCCAGCACCAAAACATCCGCCTCCGGGACGGCCTCACGCAGATCGGCGGTCCAACGGATGGCCTCCGGCAGCGTCGGCCCCGGCAAATAACGCGGGTTGCGATGCGTGGCACGGATCTGCGCGATGTAATCCGCGAAAGGCCCCCACACGGTGACGCGATGCCCGCGGGACTCCAAGAGCAAGGCGATGGCGGTGCCCCAGCCTCCATCCCCGATGACGGCGATCCTCATGGCCTCTCCTCCTGTTTGGCGTCCCGTCTGGCGCGCTGGGCCGCGGTGAACGCGAAGCGATTCTCCTGCCCTCGGCAGAGCCGTGCCAGATTGGCCCGATGCTTGATGATGGCCAACAGGGCGAGCGTCGTGATGAGAATGGCGAACCAGCGCGGGTGCGCGGCGTAAAGCGGCGTCCAGACCATCCCCCCCACGACGACGGCCGCCAGGCAGCTGGAAAGGGAGACATAGCGCGAGGCGAGGAAGCAAATCCCCCACACGCCCAGCCCGACGCCCGCCGCCAGCGGCGCCACCCCCAGCAACAGCCCAAGCGCCGTGGAGACGCCCTTGCCGCCGCGGAACCCCAGCCAGACAGGGAAGATATGGCCCAACATCGCCGCGGCGCCGCACAGCACGCGCAGCAACAGCGCGCCATGGGCGCCGATCTCCGCCCCCCAGAGCGCCGGCAGCGCGGCACACCAGACGCCGCCCAGCCCTTTCAGCATGTCGCACGCGAAGGCAAGGATCCCCCATTTCGCCCCGACGCAGCGGAAGACGTTGGTGGCGCCGATGTTGCGGCTCCCGACCGTGCGCACGTCCACGCCCCGGGCCTTCCCCAGAAGCAGCCCGAAAGGGATCGCGCCGAGCAGATAGGCCAACGTGAGCGCGGCCAGCGCATTGAGCGAATCGGACAGACAGGCGATCATTGCCGCCCCCGGATGTGCGCGACCAGCCCCTCCACGGCAAGCGCATAGCCCGTGAGCCCAAATCCCATCAGCTGCGCCACGCAAACCGGCGCGGTGTAGGAAACGTGGCGGAAAGCCTCGCGCTTGTGCGTGTTGGAGATATGCAGCTCAACGGCGGGCAGTTCGCTTGCCGCGATCGCATCGCGAAGCGCCACGGACGTGTGCGTGTAGGCCGCGGGGTTGATCACAAGCCCGTCATAGACGCCGCGCGCGGCGCCGATCTTGGCGACCAACTCGCCCTCGACGTCGCTCTGGAAACAATCCAGCGTCGCCCCGAGGCGCTCCGCGGTCTCGCGCGCCAACGCCTCCGCGTCGGCCAGCGTGAAGCGACCATAGATATCCGGCTCGCGCGTGCCGAGCAAACGCAGGTTCGGGCCATTGAGCAGAAGCAATTTCATGACAAACCTTTCAGAGATAAAAACGATCCATCCAATACGGCAGGATGTGGGCCGGCGAGAGATTGCGATCCAGCTGTTCGGCCAACATCCCCAGCAGCGAGAGATTCTCCTCCAAATGCGCCAAGGAGTGCGCGGCCGCCCGCCGCGCCAGCGCCTCCCGGTGCTCCGGGAACGCAAGGGGCGGCTCCGCCCCCGCGCCTGCGGCGCGAACGCACATCAGATCGCGCATCCACTGCTCGATCGTCAGCAACAAATCATTGCGCCACGCCTTCGCCTTCGCGCCGACAAGCGCCTTGAGCGTGTCCGCGTCCTCCTCCACGAACCGATTGGCCTTGCTTTCCTCGCGCACCTCCTTCTCGGCGCGCGCCTCCATGTCCTCGAGGATGGCGCAGAGCACGTCCGCGCGCGCCGTGTCCAAGAGGACGGATTTCTCGCCGACCTCCGCCAACAGCCCCAGGACCCGCGTGCGCCACGGCTCGTCCAGACGTCGCGCGCCCCCCGCCTGAATGACTTGGCAACGCGAGACGATCGTGGGCAAGACGTCCGTCAACGCATCCACCAGCAACAGGAAAAGCGTCCGTGGCGGCGGCTCCTCGAGCGTCTTGAGGAACGCGTTGGCGGCCTCCGCCCGCATCCGCTCGGCCGAGACGATGACGATCACCTTCCAGCCGCCGGAGAGCGCGCTCTGCTGCGCCAGCGGCAGGATCCGCCCGCGCATCATCTCCGCGCTGATGACGCGGCTGACCTTTTCCGGCTCGAACCACGGCATGTCCGGATGCGCGTGATCGGCGATGGTCGGCCCCTCGCCGAGCAGGCGCGCGCCGATCCATTCCGCCAACTCGCGCCCTTCATGGCGGACCGGCCCCACGATGAGATAGCCCTGCGCGGGCCGCCCAGCCTCAAACGCGCGGGAAAGATTCGCGCGGATGGTCTCGTCCGCCGCCATCCTCACCGCTCCGTCGCGCAAAGACGCAGCGCGTCGAACCCAAACCCCGCGGCATAAATCAGCACGCCCGCGCCCGTGACGCACCCGACCAGCGCGCGCACATCCACCACCCCGCCCGCGCAATCATAGACCACCGTCTGGAGCGGGAACCAAGGCCACTGCGCCACCGGCCCGGCGAACGCCGTCGACAGCGCCATCCACACCAGAGGCGGCGCCAGCAGACAAATCAGCAGCGAAAGCAAGAACGTCGAGGCCGAGCTGCGCAGGAAGAGCGAGACGATCGTCCCCACCCCGCACCACAGCAACGCCTGCACCGCCAAGGCCATGACCGCCAGCGCGAAGCCGAGCCAAGACCCCGGCACCTGCGCGCCGACCGGCAGCAGCCAACGCTTCAGCACCCAGCACGAAAGCCCCATCCCCCCCACATACAGCATGCACAGCGACCACGCCGCGAACACTTTGCCCAAGACCCACCACCGCGCCCGGATCGGCGTCGCGAACATCAGGCGCAGCATGCCGACCTCACGATCCTGCGTGAACCCCCGCGAGGCCGCGACCGCCGCCAGGAACGGCAAGCCGACGGACGTCGCCAAGCCCCACAGCGCCGGCAACGTCTCCGCCGTCCCCTCCGCCCGATACAGGAAAACCACGAACAGTCCCCCCGCCCCCGCCAACGCCAGGAACAGCGGCGCCAGCCCGTGCACCGAGCGGATCAACTGAAAGGCCTCCCGCCTCAGGATCGTCCAAAACACCATCGCTCAGGCCCTCTCCTTCCGTGCCGGATCCGACGCCGCCAACAGACGCGCCAACGCCGACGGCGCGTCCAACGCCGCCTCCGTCAGCCGCCCCTTTTCGACCAGCGCGAAACGCCCGCAGCAGGCCGCCAGCATCTGCGGGTCATGCCCGCTGATCAGCACATGGGCCTTGGCCGCCACCTCACGGATCACCTCCGCGAACTCCGCCCGCAGCGTCGCGTCGATCCCCGCGAAAGGATCGTCCAGCACCAACACGGAGGGCAGCGTCAGCAACGCCTCCGCCAAGGCCACCCGGCGCCGCATCCCCAGCGACAGCGTCCCGATCGTCCGCTTCTGCACCCCGCCCAGCCCGCACCGCCGGATGGCCTCGCGCACGCGCCCCCGAACGCGCATGAAGCCAACGCCCTTCAGCGTCGCCCGGAACCGAAGGTAGGTCTTCACCCGCATCTCCCCATAGACCGGCGCCAATTCGGTCAGATACCCCACATGCCGCCGATAACCGATGCCGGAGTCCGAGCGGAAACGCCGCGTCCGCCCGGCCAAATCCGTGAGCGCCAACGTCACGCTCCCGGCCTGCGGCACCAACGCCGCCGCGACCAAACCCAAAAGCGTGCTCTTGCCGGCGCCGTTGGCCCCCACCACGCCCACGACCTCCCCGGGCGTCACGCGCAAGGTCGCCCCCGCGATGCCGCGCCCGGCGGCGTACTGAAAGGTCGCGTCGCTCAGCGTTAGCACCGCTCACTCCCTCAACAGATGATAGCCGGCCGCCTCCAACGCGCCGTGGATCTCGCCGATTTGCGTGAAGTCGCGCGTCTCCAGCTCCAGATTCAGCACGCAGCTCGCCAACGCCGTGTCCACCCCCGACGGCCCATAGCTCACGTTGATCACGTTGCCGCCGCACTTCGAGACGATGCCCGCCACGATGGCGAGCTGCCCCGGCTTGTCCGGCAGCGACAGCTTCAGGCTTGTCCGCCGACCGCTCGCCAGCAAGCCGCGGTAAATCACCCTGCTCAGGATGTTCACGTCGATGTTGCCGCCGGAAAGCAGGCAGCAGACCTTCTTGCCGTGCAATCCCGGCACCTTGTCGTAAACCATCGCCGCCACCGAGACCGCCCCCGCGCCCTCGCACACCAGCTTCCGCTGCTCGATGAGGAAGAGCACCGCCGCCGCGATCTCGTCCTCCGACACCGTCACGATGCCGTCCACGTAACGGTTCACCAGCTCAAAGGTCAGATCCCCGGGATGCTTCACGGCGATGCCGTCGGCGAAGGTGTTGGCCGTCGAAAGCGTCAGCTTGTCCTGCGCCTCGATCGAGCGCTTCATGCTCGGCGCCTCCGCCGCTTGGACGCCATAGACCTTGCAGTCCGGCTTCAGGTGCTTGATGGCATAGGCCACGCCCGAGATGAGCCCGCCGCCGCCGATCGGCACCAGCACGGCCTCCACGTCCGGCAGCTGCTCCAAAATCTCCAGCCCCAACGTCCCCTGCCCCGCGATGACGTCCGGGTCGTCGAAGGGATGGACAAAGGTCATCCCCTCCTCCCGGCACAGCTTCTCCGCGTAGGCGCTCGCGTCGTCATAAGTCCCCGGCACCAGGCGGACCTCCGCGCCGTAGCTCTTCGTCGCCTCGATCTTGGCGATCGGCGCGATGTCCGGCATGCAGATCACCGCCCGCGCCTTGCGGCGCTGGGCGCCCAACGCCACCCCCTGCGCATGGTTGCCCGCGCTGCAGGCGATGACCCCGCGCCCCAGCTCCTCCGCCGTCAGCTTCGAGATCTTGTAGTACGCCCCACGCACCTTGAACGAGCCCGTCACCTGCAGATTCTCGGTCTTCAGCCAAACCTGCGCGTTGGTCGACAGCTTCGGCGCGAAAATCATGTCCGTCTTCCGCGCGACCTCCCGCAGAACCTCGGCCGCGTGGCGGATATTCTCAATCGTCAACTTAGACTTAGACATGGCGGCGTACCTTCCTTCACTTCCCTCACAGTATAGCACATTCCCGCGCGGTCAATGCGCGCGGGCCCTGCGGCGGCGCAGGGGGAGGTCGTCGAGCACCTCACGGAGCGCCTGGGGGACGAACCATCCTGCCAACGGCAGATAAAGCGCGCCGCCGACGGCGACGGCGAGCGGGACGGAAAGGAAAAGCGGGCACCCGACCGCCCCCAGCCACCCATGAAGCGCCCGGACGGCGGCCGCCATGACGCCCGCGGCCAGCAAGGCGCGCAGGGCGGTGGAAAGCAGGCCCGAGAGATCCGGGCGGAACCCGCGGCGGATGAGGATCGCCACCAGGATCCCCGTGTTGGCGAAGGAGTTGAGCACCGTGCTCACCGCGATGCCCACGTGCCGCCACCCCTCGGGCAGGAACAGCACGGAGAGCAGGTTGAGCGCGAAGTTGCCCAGCACGCACCAGGCCGCAACCATGACGGGCGTGCGCAGATCCTTGTGGGCGTAAAAGACGGGGATGACGGTCTTGGCGGAGGAGAAGGCGATGAGCCCAAGCGCATAGGCGGCCACCGCGCGGGCGGTCCAGACCGTGGACTGCGCGTCGAAGGCGCCGCGCTCGTAGAGCAGCGAGACCGTGGGCGCGGCCAGCGCCATCAGCCCCAGCGCCATCGGCGCCATGATGACGAACAGATTGCGCAACGACCGCTCCAAGGTCGCCACCAACGCGGCGCGGTCGGCCTCCGCCGCCTGCCGGCTGTACGTGGGCAGGAGCACGGTGGCGAAGGCCGTGCCGAAAAGCCCGAGGGGCAGATAGATGATCCGGTCGGCATACTCCAGCGCGGAAGGCGCCCAGGCCGCCCCGTAGAAGGCGAGCCACCCATCCACGCAGATGTTCACCTGCGCCAAGGCGATGCCCAGCGAGGCCGGCCCCATCTGCAACAGCACCTGCCGCACATGGGGCGAGGCGCGCCACCCCGTGAAGGAGAGGCGCAGATGGAACCCCACCCGCCGCAGCTCCGGGAGCTGAAAGACGATTTGGGCGAACCCCGCGAGCAGGATGCCCCAGCAGACCGTCCCGATCCGCCAGTACCCCTCCGCCGGCAGAAACGGGCAGACGCCGACGAGGGCCGCGATCCAGAACAGGTTGAGGATGACGGGCGTCAGCGAGGGGATGGCGAAACGATCGTGCACGTTCAGGGTCGCCGAGACGATGGCCGCCACACAGATCAGGAGGGCATACGGCAGCATGATGCGCGTCAGCGGCATGGCCTCCGCCCAGCGCGAGTCGGGCGCGCACCCCCACTCCACCGCGTAGGTCGCCAGCACGCCAAGCCCCACCAACAGCCCCAGCGCGCAGACCAGCAGCCCCAGGATGCGCGCCAGGAAACGTTGCGCGCGCGCCCGCCCCTCCGTCCGCTCGATCTCCGCGAAGACCGGCACGAAGGCCGCGCCCAGCGCGCCCTCGCCGAAGAGCCGCCGAAACAGGTTGGGGATGCGGAAGGCGATGACGAAGGCGCTCTGAAGCGTCCCCGTCCCGAAGAAGTGGGCCATGAGGATCTCGCGCGCCAGCCCGAAGACGCGGCTGACCGCGGTCATCGCGCTGACCACGCCCACCTTGCGCAGCAGGCTCACGCCGCCGCCTCCGCCGCGCGCTCAGCGCCCGTCATCGGCGGCCCTCGGCTTGGGCTTGAAGCAAATGTGGCGGACGGCCTCGTGGAAGTTCTCGGCGCCCCGGAGGATCTCGATCTCGATGCGCAGGTAATAGACCGGCACCGCCACCGAGGCCAGGCGCGGGAAGCGCACGGCATCCTTCTCCGTGGTGATCACCGCGTCGCACCCCAGGTCGGCGGCGCGGTTGACCACGTTGATGACCTCCTGCGTGGCGTAACGGTGGTGGTCGGCGTAGCGCACGCACTCCACCAGCTCCGCGCCATAACCGCGCAGGAAGCCCTCGAAGCTCTGCGGCACGGCGATGCCCGAGAGCGCGAGCACCTTCTTGCCGGCCAGCCACGCGAGGTCGCGGTTCGCCTTGCCATAGACGTTCTTGAGCCGCTTGGGCGCGTGGCGGCACTCGATGATCTCGGCGTGGTTGTTCAGCCTGCGGATCTTGGCGCGGAGCGCCGCCGAGTCGCCGTCGCTCTTGGTGATGAAGATGAAGTCCGCCCGGCGGAGGTTCTGGACGCCCTCGCGCAAGACGCCGCGCGGCAGCAGGTGGCCGTTGCCGAAGGGGTTGGTCTTGTCCACCAGCACGATGTCGTGCGAATGGCGGAAGCGCTGGTACTGGAAGCCATCGTCGAGCACCAGCGTGTCGCACCCGAACTTGCGGATGGCGTAGCGGCCAGACTTCACGCGGTTGCGGTCCACCAGCACCACCACCCCCGGCAGGTTCGAGGCCAGCATGTAGGGCTCGTCGCCGCCCGTCTCGGAATCCAGCAACACGTGGCGCCCGTCGCTCACCACCAGCGGCGGCTCGATCGTGTCGCTGAAAAGACGCTGGAGGAACGGCTTCTCCTTGCGCCGGTACCCACGCGACAGGATGGCCACCTTGCGCCCCTCCTTCGTCAGCTCCCGCGCGAAGATCTCCACCACCGGCGTCTTGCCCGTGCCGCCGGCCGTCACGTTGCCCACGCTGATCACCTGGCACCCCAGCGGCCACCGGCGCAGCACCCCGATCCGGAAGAACCACATCCGCAGCCACACGGCGGCGCCGTAAATCTTGGAGATCCCCATCAGCAGGGCGAGCAACGCCCGCGGCCAGAACTCCCTCACCCGCCTGTCCGCGCCCTCCTGCTGGATCAGCGGGATGACGTAACTCTCCAGGCGCTCGATCAGCCTCACTCGGCTCCGCGCCACCGCTCACTTCCTTTCCATCGCGCAGCGGTCGCCGCAGAGCGCGCACCGCCCCTTGCACCCGCCGCGGCCGCCGAGGGAGATGTCCTCGCCCGTCCAGCAATACGTGCAGATCCTGGGCCCGATGCCGATGGATTTCTCCACGTCCTCCACCCGCTGGAAGGCCAGGCTCGTCATGCCCAGGCGGCGGCGCATCTCCTCCACCATCCGTTTGTACGGCTCGCCGTCCGGGTCGCGGTAGCGCCGGATGTCCGCCTCCGGCCCCTCCAACTCCAGGATGATGCGCCGCGTGATCAGGTCCATCACGCTCTCCGTCCGCGAGAAGGTCAGGAACTTGCACTTGTAAAGCAGCGGCGGGCACGCGATGCGTACGTGCACCTCCTCCGCCCCCGCCTTGTACAGCCGCCCCACCTGGTTGCGCAACTGCGTCCCGCGGACGATCGAGTCGTCGCAGAAGATCAGCCGCTTCCCTTCGATCAGCTCCGGCACCGGCAGCAGCTTCATGTTCGCGATCTTCTGGCGCAGGCTCTGATCCGGCGGCATGAAGCTCCGCGGCCAGGTCGGCGTGTACTTCACGAACGGCCGCGCGTAGCGGATGCCGCTCTTGAAGGCATAGCCCAGCGCGTGCGCCACCCCCGAATCCGGGATGCCCGCCACGTGGTCGGCCTCCACCGGCTCGCGCTGCGACAGCAGCGCCCCGCTCCGGTAGCGCGTCCGCTCCACCCCGACCCCCTCGTAGGTGCTCGCCGGGTAACCGTAGTAGACGTAAAGGAAGGCGCAGATCGCCGACTCCTCCCGCCCCTCCGCCACCGTCCGCACCCCGTCCAGCGAAATGGCCACGATCTCCCCCGCGCGCAGATCCCGCGTCCGCCGGTAGCCCAGGTTCGGGAAGGCCGCCGTCTCCATTGTCACCGCGAAGGCGCCCTCCTCCTTCTCGCCCAGCACGATCGGCGTCCGCCCGAAACGATCCCGCGCCGCGTACAGCACGCCCCGCTCCGAAAGCAGCAGCAGCGAGCACGAGCCCTCCACCCGGCTCTGCGCGTAGGCCAGCCCCTCCTCGAAGGAATCCCGCGTGTTGATCAGCATCGCCAGCACCTCGAGGGTGTTGATGGCGCTGTCCTTGCCCAGCTCGCAGAAATGCGTCCGCCGATCCCGCACCAGCTCGTCCACGATCTCCTGCAGGTTCGTCACCAGCCCCACGAACGCCAGCGCGAACATCCCCAGGTGCGACCGCACCAGCACCGGCTGGTCGTCCTGGTCGCTGATCACCCCCAGCGCATAATTCGGGTTCAGCCCCGCGAACCGCTTCGCCGCCCCCTCGAAGCGCGTCCGGAACTGCGCGTTCTGGATGTTATGGATGGAGCGATGGAAGGCGTTGCCCGCGTAGACCACGATCCCGCCCCGCACCGTCCCCATGTGCGAATGGTAGTCCGTCCCAAAGTACACGTCCGGCACGCAGCCCTGCTGTGCCACGACGCCAAAAAATCCGCCCATACGCTTGCCTCACTTCCAAGGTTGACCGAAAGAATACGCCAATCTTACCACAAACGCGCCCCGCCCGCGACCCGGGCCCGGCGTCCCCCGACCCGAGAGACGGCGTATCTCAAGGCGAGATACGCCGTGTTCCGAGAAACGAGGCCCGCAAACACGCCAAAACGAAGCCGCCGCCCCTGCCCCTCCAAGCGGGGGGCGAGGGCAGCGGGGAAGGCGGGGCGGCGGCGCCGCCGCGCGCTCAGAGGGTGTGGAGGGTGTAGGCCTGCGTGCCCAGGCCGATCGCCTCGGCGTGCTCCAGGCAGGCCCGCCAGTCCGTCGCGGGCGAGACCGTCCCGAAATGGTCGGCGTGGCGCTCGCGGGCCCGGCCCAGGATGGAGTCGGCGACGGGCGTCTGGCGGTTCACCGCGTCGGCGCACGCCCGGTCGATGGCCACGGGGTCGAAGGAGGCGAAC
Organism: uncultured Kiritimatiellota bacterium; assembly: GCA_944391055.1. GTDB lineage: Bacteria > Verrucomicrobiota > Kiritimatiellia > RFP12 > DVOR01 > Spyradenecus. The sequence continues at coordinate 95,420 of CALXSF010000004.1, forward strand.
ATCCCCACGTCCGGCACGATCGGCACGTCGTTCTCCGCGTGGCAGTCGCAGAAGGGCGAGACGTCGATCGCCAGGCTGACGTGGAAGTGGGGGCGGCCGTGCAGCACCGCCAGCGCGTACTCCGCCATCTTGCGGTTGAGGACCTCGTTGGCCGCGCCGTAGTCGGGCGTGATGGCGTCCATCGGGCAGACGCCGATGCAGCGCCCGCAGCCGACGCACTTGGCGTGGTCGATCGTCGCCTTACCCGCCTGCACCTGCGGGGCGTCGTGCGCGCAGATCTTGACGCAGCGCCCGCAGCCGACGCACTTGACGTGGTCGACGGTCGGCTTGCCGGCCGCGTGCATCTCCATCTTGCCCGCGCGGCTGCCGCAGCCCATGCCGATGTTCTTGATGGCCCCGCCGAAGCCGGTGCACTCGTGCCCCTTGAAATGGTTGAGCGAAATGACAACGTCCGCGTCCATCACCGCGCGGCCGATCTTCGCGGCCTTCACGTAGCGCCCGCCCGGCACGGGCACCTCCACGTCGTCCGTCCCCTTCAGGCCGTCGGCGATGAGGGTGTGGACCCCCGTGACGAAGGGGTTGTAGCCGTTCTGGTAGGCCGAGTCGAGATGGTCGAGGGCGTTCTTGCGCCCGCCGACGTAGAGGGTGTTGCAGTCGGTGACGAAGGGCTTGCCGCCCAGTTCCTTGACCAGGTCGCAGACCGTGCGCGCGTAGTTCGCCCGCAGGAAGGCCAGGTTGCCCGGCTCGCCGAAGTGCAGTTTCACGGCCACGAAGCGGCCCTTGAGGTCGAGGCGGCCGAAGCCGGCCTTCAGCATGAGTTTGCGCAGTTTCGTCTGCAGGCTGTCACCCATCGCCACGGTGTGCATGTCGGTGAACCAGACATCGGCGGGTTGCGAATTCATCTCTCTCCTTTTGGTTTACCCAGCAGTGTAACACGCCCCCCGCGCCCCGTCAAACCCATTGGGGCGCCCCCCAAGGGGCACATCGCAAACACGTTGCTAAATGAGGCCATATCGTTTGCGACGTGTCGTGTGCTAGAATGGGGGCCATGAACACCGCCACACCCTCGCCATTGCCCGAACTGCTCGCGCCCGCGGGCTCCTTCGACGCCGCGATCGCCGCCTTCGCCTATGGCGCGGACGCGGTTTATCTGGGGCTCGACCGCTTCTCCGCGCGGGCCGACGCGGCCAACTTCCCCGACGACGCCCTCCGCCAGATCGTCGCCTACGCCCACAATCTCGGGCGCAAGGTCTACGTGACGCTCAACACCCTGCTCGAAAGCCGCGAGTTCGCCGACCTGCGCGCCCCCCTGGCCCTGCTCGACGAAGTGGCCGTGGACGGCGTGATCGTGCAGGATCTGGGCTTGGCCGCGTGGATGCGCCGCGCCTTCCCGCGCCTGGCGCTCCACGCCTCCACCCAGCTGGCCTGCACCTCCCTGGCCGGGGCGCGCGCCCTCAAGGCGCTCGACTTCGTGCGCGTCGTCACGGCGCGCGAGCTCGGCCTGCGCGAGGCCGCGGAGATCGGCCGCCGCGCGGGAATCGAGATCGAGGTCTTCGTCCATGGCGCCCTGTGCTACTCCCTCTCCGGCCTCTGCCTCTACTCCTCGCTGACCACGGGCCGGAGCGGCAACCGCGGTCGCTGCGCCTACTGCTGCCGGCAGCCTTTCCGCCCCGCGGGCGGCGAGCCGTGCCACCCCTTCTCCATGCGCGACCTCGCGCTCCTCGGCCAGGCCGAGGCCCTCCGCGCCCTCCCCCTCGCCTCCCTCAAGATCGAGGGGCGCATGAAGAACCCCCTCTACGTCGCCGCCGTCACCGACCTCTACCGCCGCCTGCTCGACGGCGCCCTCTCCCCAGCCGAACTGCGCGCCAAAAGTGACGACCTGCGCACCCTCTTCTCCCGTCCGTGGACCGAGCTCCACGCCCTCGGCCAAGCCCCCTCCGAGGCCGTCATCGACGCCCGGAGCGTCGGCCACCGCGGCCTCCCCATCGGCCGCGTCCTCCGCGTGGTGCGCGACGTCGACGGCCTCCGCTGGCTCGCCTTCGACGCCGCGCGCCCCATCGAACGGCACGACGGGCTGCAAATCGACCTCCCCGGCCGCCCCGTCGGCTTCCCCGTCGACCGTTTGCGCGACGCCCGCACCAAACGCCCCGCTCTCACGCTCCCCGCCGACGCGCGCGCCGAGGTGGCCCTCCCCCGCGAGGTCGGCGACATCCCGCGCGGCGCGGTCGTCTGCCACGCCGCCTCGCAGGCCGTCCGCCGCGCCTTCCCCATCCCCAAGCCCCGCGCCGCCGACCTCCGCGCCCTTCGCCCCGCCGACCTCACCCTCACCCTCGCGCCCGACGCCCTCACCCTCTCTGGGGGAGGCGTGCGCGTCCGCCTCCCCGCCGCGCTCGGCCCCGCGCAGAACCCCGCCGGCACCCGCGCCGCCGCCGAGCGCCACCTGGCCCGCCTCGGCGAGGACGGCTTCGCGCTCCGCGCGCTCGCCGTGGACGACAACGGCCTCTTCGCCCCTCCCTCCCTCCTCAACGCCGCCCGCCGCCAATGGGCCGCCCAGGCCAACGCCGCCGCGCGACCGCCCGCCCCGCCGCCCGCGCCGGAAGCCGACGCGCCGCGCCGCGCGCCGGCGGCGGCCCCGTCCTGGTCGCTCAAGGTCTCCGCCCTCCAATCCCCCGCTCTGCTCGGCGCGGGGGAATTGCCCCGCGAAGTCATCCTCGCGCTCCCCTCCGACGCCGACGAACGCCTGCTCGCCCCCTGGCTCCGCGCCATCCCGCGCGACCGCCTCCGCATCGCCCTCCCCGTGGCCCTGCGCGACGCGGATCTCGGCCCGATGGCCGCCTTGGCCGGCGCGCTCGCCGACCGCGGTCTCCGACGCTTCGAGTGCGCCGACCTGACCTCCTGGCAACTGCTGCGCGACCTCCAGCCCGCCTGCGACGCCTTCGACCTCACCGCCGACTGGACGTGGTACGCCACGAACGCCGAGGCCGCCCGCCTCCAACGCGCCTGCGGCCTCTCCGCCGCCGTCACGGGCTTCGAGGCGAACCTCCCCAACCTCCTCACCCTGCCCGACGACCCGCCGCGCGAGGTGCTCGCGGTCGGCTACGCCCCCCTCTTCATCGCCTGCGCCGCGCCGCTCCTCCCCCACCCCGACGGCGCGCGGCTGACCGACCGCGCCGCCCTGCCCCTGCGCGTGACACGCCTGGGGCGGCTGTGGGTCACCTTCTGCGAACGCCCATGGAGCGCCCTCGGCAGCCAGGAGACCCTCCTGCGCGCGGGCTTCGGGCGACTGCGCGCGGACGTCTCATGGGCCGGCGCGGCCATCCCCGCCCCCGATTGGCGCGCCCTGCTCCGCCATCCCTCCCCCCTCCCCTCCCACTTCGCCACGCCGCGGCTCTGACGCCCGCGCCGTCGCGCCCACCTGTGAAATGCAAGTAAAATGACGCAAGGGTTTGGGGAGGGGCGAGAAGAGTCGCGTTTTCAGGCTGCCCTTCTGGTTTTGGTGGGGCGGGGGTAGAAGAAGCGGATGATGCGGTTGAGGTTTTCGACGGCGCCTTTCTCCCACCCGGCGTAGGCGTGGGTGTAGTAGACGGTGACCCCGAAAATCCGGCCGATGGTCTTTTCGTCGAGGAACTCGCCGCCGTTGTCGGTCAGGATGTGGGTGATCTTGATTCCGAGCCGCCGGCATTCCCGCGCGATGCCGCGGAGGGCGCGATGGACGGTTTCCTGGCGCAGGTCCTTCAGTTTCCGGACGAAGGTCTTGTGGCCGTCGGCGGGAGGATCATGGTGAGGAGGCCGCCTTTGCCGCGGGCCCCGGGGCGAATCGTGTCTATCTTCGCATAACCCTTTACCTTATAGTTCATTACTTCACTGGGCAGGTCGTCGATGCGATGGGTCGGGTTGTGGTTTCCGGCCGCTTTGGGCGGCGCGCACCACGGCGACGGCCATGGGGTCTGTAAAGGTCTCTTCCGCCGACGCGCGCGGACCGGTCGCCCTTCTGCGCGTGGTATTGGAAGGTCTGGAGGCTGGGGAAGGACTCGTTTGGGTTCGTCTTGACCATCTCGGTATAGGCCGAGGGGATGGTCGGCCAGTCCTCGAGGAAATCTTTTATGGAAGCGATGGCCTTGGGGTCGGGCTTGGGCGTGTGTTGCGGGGAGGGTGTGGTTTTGTTAGAGTATAGGCCCGGTTTTACGGCATGTCGCCGTGATCATTCAGGGAAGGCAGAAGCCATGCAGCGTTCGGACATCAAGAAGGTGCTCATCATCGGTTCGGGGCCCATTGTGATTGGGCAGGCGTGCGAGTTCGACTATTCGGGCACCCAGGCGTGCAAGGCTCTGCGGGCGCTGGGCTACAAGATCGTGCTGGTGAACTCGAACCCGGCCACGATCATGACGGACCCGACGATGGCGGACGCGACGTACATCGAGCCGCTGAACCTGAAGCGGCTGGAGCAGATCATCGCGAAGGAGCGTCCGGACGCCATCCTGCCGAACCTGGGCGGGCAGACGGGGCTGAACATGTCCTCCGCGCTGGCGAAGGCCGGCATCCTCGACAAGTACGGCGTGATGGTGATCGGCGTGAACCTGGACGCCATCGAGCGCGGCGAGGACCGCGACGTCTTCAAGCACACGATGGAGCAGCTGGGGATCGAGACGCCGCGCTCGGGCATCGCCAACAGCGTCGCGGAGGCGGAGAAGATCATCGAGCAGATCGGCTATCCCGTGGTCATCCGCCCGGCGTACACGATGGGCGGGGCGGGCGGTGGCTTCGCCTACAACATTGAGGAGCTCGACGCCATCGCGCGCAAGGGGCTGGATCTGTCGATGACGCACCAGATTCTGGTGGAGGAATCCATCAAGGGCTGGGAGGAACTGGAGATCGAGGTGGTGCGCGACGCGAAGAACCAGATGGTCTGCGTCTGCACCATCGAGAACATCGACCCGGTGGGCGTGCACACGGGCGACTCCTTCTGCGCGGCGCCGATGCTGACCATCGAGCAGCCGCTGATCGACCGCCTGACGAAGATGGCGTTCAAGATCGTGGAGGCCATCGGCGTGATCGGCGGCACGAACGTGCAGTTCGCGCATGATCCGAAGACGGGGCGCGTAGTGATCATCGAGATCAACCCGCGCACCTCGCGCTCCTCCGCGCTGGCCTCGAAGGCGACTGGCTTCCCGATCGCGCTGGTGTCGGCGAAGCTGGCGGCCGGCATGACGCTGGACGAACTGCCTTATTGGCGCGACGGCTCGCTGGAGAAGTACACGCCCTCGGGCGACTATGTGGTGCTGAAGTTCGCGCGCTGGGCCTTCGAGAAGTTCCGCGCCGTGGAGGACAAGCTCGGCACGCAGATGAAGGCCGTGGGCGAGGTGATGAGCATCGGCAAGACCTACAAGGAGGCGCTGCAGAAGGCCATCCGCGGGCTTGAGAAGGGCCGCTACGGCTTGGGCTGGGTGGGCTTCGAGAAGCTCTCGCTCAAGGAGTTGCTGGAGCGGCTGCGCACCCCGAGCAGCGAGACGCACTTCCTGATGTACGAGGCGCTGCGCAAGGGCGCGACCGACGAGCAGATTTTCGACGCCTGCGCGGTGAAGGCCTACTTCGTCCAGCAGATGCGCGAATTGGTGCAGTTGGAGGAGCGGATTCTGGAGCACAAGGGCACGATGCCGCCGGATGGGCTGCTCGTCCAGGCCAAGCGGGATGGCTTCTCCGACCGTTACCTGGCGAAGATCCTGGGCATCCGCGAAAAGGCCATCCGCGAACGCCGCGAGGCGCTCGGCTGCCTGGAGGGGTGGCATGCGGTGCCGGTGAGCGGCGTGAAGGATCGCGCGTATTACTATTCCACCTACAACGCGCCCGACGAGCTGAAGCTCGACCACAACCCGAAGAAAGTGATGATCCTCGGCGGCGGCCCGAACCGCATCGGCCAGGGCATCGAGTTCGACTACTGCTGCTGCCACGCGGCCTTCACCCTCCGCGAGATGGGCTACGAGACGGTGATGGTCAACTGCAACCCCGAGACCGTCTCCACCGACTACGACACCTCCGACCGCCTCTACTTCGAGCCCGTCACCGTCGAGGACGTCCTCCAGATTTACCGCAAGGAGAACCCGCTGGGCATCATCGTCCAATTCGGCGGGCAGACGCCGCTGAACATCGCCCGCGAGCTTGCCGACGCCGGCTGCCGCATCCTCGGCACCTCCATCGACAGCATCGACGTGGCCGAGGATCGTGACCTCTTCCGCCACATGATGGACAAGCTGGACATCCCGATGCCCGAGAGCGGGATGGCCGCCAACATCGACGACGCCATCCAAGTCGCCAACGCCATCGGTTATCCGCTGATGATCCGCCCCTCCTTCGTGCTCGGCGGCCGCGGCATGGAGGTCATCTACGATGAGCAGATGCTCCGCGAGTACGTCGCCAAGGCCGTCGGCGTCACCGAGGACCGTCCCCTGTTGCTCGACCGCTTCCTGCAGCACGCGCTGGAGTGCGAGGCCGACGCGGTGAGTGATGGCGAGCACGTCTTCATCCCCGCCGTGATGGAGCATGTGGAGCTGGCCGGCGTCCACTCCGGCGACTCCGCCTGCATCATCCCCTCGGCCAACATCCCCGAGAGCTGCCTGGGCACGATCCGCGACTACACGCAGAAGATCGCCAAGGCGCTCAAGGTCTGCGGCCTGATGAACATGCAGTACGCCATCGAGAACGGCAAGGTCTACGTGCTCGAGGCCAACCCCCGCGCCTCCCGCACCGTCCCGCTGGTCTCCAAGGTCTGCGCCATCCAAATGGCCGCCGCCGCCACGCGCCTCATGCTCGGCCAGCCGATGGAGCAGATCGGGCTGCGCCACGGCAAGCTGCCCTATTACGGCGCCAAGGAGGCCATCTGCCCCTTCGACAAGTTCCCGGAGGTCGACCCCGTGCTCGGCCCCGAGATGCGCTCCACCGGCGAGGTGCTGGGGTTGGCGCGCGACCCGGCCCTCGCCTTCTGCAAGAGCCAGGAGGCCGCCAATGCGCCCCTGCCCGAAAGCGGCGCCGTCTTGGCCTCCCTCTCCGTCAAGAACGACGAATCCGCCCAAGCGCTCAAAGCCTTCGCCGACCTCGGCTTCAAGCTCTACGCCACCCCCGGCACCAAGCGTTTCCTGGATGCCGCCGGCGTGCCGAGCGAATCCGTGGCGAAGATCGGCAAGGGGCGCCCGAACGTCCTTGACCTCATCCTCAACAAGCAAGTCGACCTGGTGCTCAACACGCCGAGCCCCCGCCGCGACGCGCTGGCCGACGGCTCCTCCATCCGCAAGGCCGCCCTCAAATACCGCGTGCCCTACATGACCACCTTGGCCGCCGCCGAGATGGCCGTCAAGGGCATCGCCGCCCGCCGCAAAGAGGGCGAGGGCGCGGTGGAATCCATCCAGGAATACCACGCCTCCATCCAATACTGAGGCGAGGGAAACAAAAAGGCCGGCCGCGACGCACGTCGCGGCCGGCCTTTTTCGTGGGGCCTCACTTGGCGTCTTCGGTGACGCGCATGAGTTCCTCGACGGAGGTGAAGCCCGAGAAGACCTTGCGCCACCCGTCTTGGCGCAAGGTGGCCATGCCCTCCTCCATCGCGGCTTTGCGGATCTCGGCGGAGGAGTGGCGGCCGATGATGAGGCTGCCGATGCGCTCGGAGACGCCGAGCAGCTCGAAGATGGCGCCGCGGCCCTTGTAGCCGGTGTTGGCGCAGGCCTCGCAGCCGACGGGCGCGTAGACATGATCCTGCGGGGGGAGGTGGGGCTGATCCCACCAGCCGTCCTTGAGGGGGATTTCCTTGCGGCATTTGGGGCAAAGGCGCCGGGCGAGGCGTTGGGCGAGGACGCCGGCGACGGCGGAGGCCACGAGGAAGGGCTCGGCGCCCATGTCGATGAGGCGGGCGAAGGCGCCGGCGGCGTCGTTGGTGTGAAGGGTGGAGAAGACGAGGTGGCCGGTGAGCGAGGCGTTGATGGCAATCTCGGCGGTCTCGCCGTCGCGAATCTCGCCGACCATGATGATGTCCGGGTCTTGGCGGAGGAAGGCGCGGAGGGCGCGGGCGAAGGTGAGGCCGATGTCCGCGCGGACGAGGACTTGGTTGATCCCCTTCATCTCATACTCGATGGGGTCCTCGGCGGTCATGATGCGGACGTTGACCTTGTTGATTTCGTGCAGGAAGGCGTAGAGGCTCGTGGACTTCCCCGAGCCGGTGGGGCCGGTGACGAGGATGATGCCGTTGGGCCGGGTGATGAGCTTGTTGGTGAGGGCATAGTCGCGCTCGCTCATGCCAAGATCTTTGAGCTGGACGAAGTTGCCGGCCTTTTGGAGCAAACGCAGCGAGACGCTCTCGCCATAGGCGGTGGGGCAGGTGGAGACGCGGATGTCGATGTCCTCGCCGTTGAGGCGGATGCCGATGCGGCCGTCCATGGGCAGGCGCTTCTCGGCGATGTCGAGGTTGGCCATGACTTTGAGGCGCGAGATGATGGCGGCCTTGAGGCGATTGATCTGCGGGGGGACGTCGACCTTGTGCAGCATGCCGTCGATGCGATAACGGATCCGCAGCTCGTCCTCCATCGGCTCCACATGGATGTCCGTGGCGCCCTGGCGGTCGGCCTCGGCGATGATTTGGTTGACGAAGCGGACGATGGAGGCCTCCTGCCCCATCTCGTTCACGTCGATCTTCGAGATGTTGGCCTCCGTGTCAGAGACCTCGTAGCGCCCATCCTCGATCATCTTCTCGATGGCCTCGGCGCCGACGCCGTAATACTTCTTGATGGCCTTGTCGATTTCCTCGGAGGGCGCCAGCCGGATGCGGACGTGTTTGCCGCAGGCCAACCGGATGCCATCGGCGGCGGCGTTCATGGGGTCGCTGAGGGCCACGACAAGCGTCTCCCCCTCGACGGCCAACGGCAGCGCATTGTATTGGTGGACGGCGCGGGCGGGCAGGAGGCGAAGCGCCTCGTCGGACGGGCGGGCCTTGGCAAGATCGACGTAGTCCAGTCCAAGCACCGGCGCGAGCTTCTCCAGGAAGTCCGCCTCGCGGGCCATCTCCAGCCTGGCCACCGCGGCGGGCAGCCCCTCGGCAAGGTCGGCGTTGAGTAAAATCTCGATCTGGGCGTCCTTGAAGAGGCCGGTCTTCTTGAGCAGGTTGGCCAGAAAGGTCTGTTGCGCGGTCATGGGCACCTCATGGGATTGGAGATCACGGAAGGGTCACAGCTCCTCGAGGAAGCGGACGAACTCAGGGTAAATGGCGTCCATCATGAAGTTCTCCCGGGCAAGGCGGGCGGAGGCGAGGGCCTCCCGGGTGAGGCGGCTGCGGCGATGGAGATAATCCTTCAGGACGCGCGCGAAATCCGCCTCGTCCCCGGCGCGATACTGCGCGCCCGCCCCGTAACGTTCGATGAGCGCCTGCGTCTCGCCGGTCAGGCAGCAGATCATCGGGAGCCCGGCGGCGGTGTAATCGGCGAGCTTGTAAGGCACGGCCACATGGCTGTCCGGGAACATCGGCACGACGGCGACGTCCGAATCGGCCAACAGCTGCTGCATATCCTCGTTGCTGAGGTAGCCATGGAAACGGATGGAGGCGCACCCCTTGGCCTCCCGGCGGAGAAGCGGCTCGCGAGGCCCCGTCCCGGCAAGGTCAAGGCGGACGTTCTCCCCGGCCTCGGACAGGCGGCGCACGACGCGGACGACGGTTCGCAGATCGTAGCTCCGCCCCATGTTCCCGACGTAAATGAGGCGCAGCGGCTCCGATTCGTCGAGGCTGTACCGCGAGGCGCCGTTGTTCATCCGCATGATCCCGTGATAGCACAGATGGCGCGGCGCGCGGCAGCCATACCGCATGGCCAAGCCCAGATAGGTGACGCCGACGGCCGAGACCGCGTCGGCCAGGCGATAGGCGCGCCGGGCCGCGCGGTGGGCCCGCGCGAAGACCACCCTCCCAAGCAACTCCTTGGCCCACGGCGGGCCGGGAATGAGGCGATGGAAGTTCTCCGGCCACGCGTCCATCACGTCCACCACGGCCTTGCACCCCCACCGCCCGCGGAAACGCCGGGCGACGGCGGCGGTCTCGATGGGCGGCCACGAGGTCAGCACCAAATCCGGGCGCGGCAGCTCGCCCGCCTCGACGGCGGCGACGGCCAAACGCTCCCACGCGGCGGCATAACGGCGATGGCTCCACGCGCGGCGCAGCCCGATGTTGTCTCGGTAAGGCAGCGTCGGGACAAGGCGCACCTCGAACCCCTCCGGCGCGCGATAGACAGGCTCCAGCCTGCGGGGACGTTTGGTGGCGTGCGAGAAGTCGCTGCTCCACCAAACCACCCGGTGGCCGGCCTTGGACAAGGCGCGGCACAGCAGGTTGTAGCGTTGGGGACGCCGCCCCTCGCCAGGGAGATTGTCGAAGGGGTTGTTGATCCACACGTTCATGCGCCCGCCCTCACCACTCCTTCTCCGGCGCGCGGACAAGGTCGGTGTCATGGGCCAGGCGCAGCCGCTCGGGATAATCGAGGGTGTAATGGAGGCCGCGGCTCTCATGGCGGCTCATGGCCGAGGTGATGATGAGCTCGGCCACGTCGGCGATGTTGCGCAGCTCCAACACATCGGCGGTGACAAGATAGTCGAAATAATACTCGTTGATCTCCTCGCGCAGATTGCGGACCCGGCGCAGGGCGCGGCGAAGGCGCTTGTCGGTTCGGACGATGCCCACGTAGTCCCACATGCACGTGCGCAGCTCCTGCCAGTTGTGGGCCACGAGGACGGCCTCGTCGGTGGGGACGGCATGGCCATAGACCCAGTCGGGAACGGTGACGTGCGCGACGCTCGGGACCGGCTCGGCGCAAAGCGCCTTGGCGCACTCGCACCCGCAGACAAGCGCCTCCAGCAGCGAATTGCTGGCCAGGCGGTTGGCCCCATGAAGCCCCGTGCACGCGCACTCGCCGATGGCGTAAAGGCCGGGGAGCGTGGTGCGCCCGGCGACGTCCGCGGCGATGCCGCCGCAAAGGTAATGGGCGGCCGGCACGATGGGGATGAGGTCGCGCGCCATGTCGATGCCGAACTCCAGGCACTTGGCGTAGATGGCGGGGAAACGCGTCTTGAGATACGCCTCGCCCTTGTGGCGGATGTCGAGGCAGCAATAGGCGTCACCGCGCGTCTTCATCTCGTTGTCGATGGCGCGGGCCACGATGTCGCGCGGGGCGAGGGAGCCGCGCGGGTCGTACCGCTCCATGAACGGCGTGCCGTCGCGCGTCACCAAGACGGCCCCCTCGCCGCGCACCGCCTCGCTGATGAGGAACCGCTTGGCCTTCGGATGGAAGAGACAGGTGGGGTGGAACTGCACCATCTCCATGTTGCGGATCTTCGCGCCCGCGCGCCACGCCACGGCGATGCCGTCGCCCGTGGCGATGTCGGGGTTGCAGGTGTATTGGTAGACCTTGCCGATGCCGCCGGTGGCGAGGATGACCGCGCCCGTGCGCACGGCCCAGATTTCGCCGGTCTCCGTGCTCAGCAGATAGGCGCCGACCACGCGGTTCTCGCCGCCCTCGCGCAGAAAGCGCGTGGTCACCAAATCGATCAGCAGCGTGTTCTCGCAGACATGCAAGCCCTTGGTCGCGCGCACGCGCGCCGCGAGCGTCCGCTCCACCTCGCGCCCCGTGATGTCGCCGGCATGGAGGATCCGCCGCCGCGTGTGCCCCCCCTCGCGCGTCAGGTCATAACCCTCCGGGCAGGCCGAGCCCTCGCCCTTGGTGAACGGCACGCCCATCTCGATGAGGCGGCGGAGACAGGCGGGGCCGGCCTCGACGATGCGCCGCACCACGTCCTCATGGCACAGCCCGGCCCCCGCGTCAAGCGTGTCGGCCACGTGTAGGTCAAACGTGTCGTCCGTGCCCATCACGCACGAAATGCCGCCCTGGGCATAGGCGGTGTTCGCCTCGTCCAACGCCCGCTTCGTCACCAACAGCACGCGCCCATGCCCCGCCAGCCCCATCGCGGCCATCGACCCGGCGATGCCGCTGCCGACGACCAGGTAATCGCAGTCAATCGTTCTCATGCCAACCCTCCAAACGGACGCCGCGGCGCCTGCACGCCCAGCAGCAATAAGCGATCGTGACGAAATAGGACGCCGGCAGACGCGTCCGCGCCGCCAGCTTCACCCCCAAAAGCGTCGTTTTCCCCCCCAGCCCCATCGGCCCCACGCCCAACGTGTTCGCCTCCTCTAGCAGCCGCGCCTCCAGCGCCGCCAGCTCCGGCTCCGGCGCATGGTCCCCCAACGGCCTCAGCAGCTGACGCTTCGCCACCGCGAAACCCTCCGCCCTGTCCGCCCCCACGCAGACGCCCAGGACGCCCGGCGCGCAGCCCTGCCCCTGGATCTGCGCCACCGCGTCAAGCACGCACGCGCGCACGCCCTCCAGGTCGCGCCCCGCCCCCAGTCGCGCGTCGGGCAGACTGTACTGCCGGCTCATGTTCTCGCTGCCCCCACCCTTCAGCAACAGCCACACCTCCGGGGCCGACGCCCCCTCCCGCTCCTCGAAGTGATGGACGGGGATGCCCTCGGCCACGTTCTCGTCCACCGAGCGCCCCGACAACGCGTCAATCGTGTTCCTGCGCAGCCACCCCCGCGCCGTCGCCGCGCGCACCGCCGCGTTCGCCGCCGCGGCGAGCGGCCCCTGGCGCGTCCCCGGCGGCACCGTCCAAAAGAAGGTCAGCGTGCCCGTGTCCTGGCACATCGGCACGCTCCGCGCCTTGGCCAGCGCGCAATTCTCCAAAATCGTCCCCAGCGTCCCCCGCGCCGGCTCCGCCTCGCGCGCCTGCGCACGCGCCAACGCCTCCAACACGTCCTCCGGCGCCTCGCACGCCGTCCGCCGCACCAATTCCAACAACTGAGCCTCAATATCCATGATTGGGTAGTATAACACGTTCCCGCCCGCACGTGTGCCGCGTCGGGACGTCCCGGGGCGCGCGCGGCGCGCCCGTCGGCGCCTCAGCGGTCGGGGGCGTGGCGGAGGCCAAGCGCGGCAAGGTCGGCCCGAAGGGCGGTGATCGCGTCGGCCTCCGGGGCGACGACGCAGATTTTGCCGGGATAGATCTGATAGCCCTCGCGATACGCGGCAGGCGTCAGATTGGGCATGAACACGTTCGCGCCGGCCTCAAACCCCATGCGGCGGCCTCGCGCGGGGTCAAGCGTCGAGAGGGCCGTGGTGGCGGGGATGTTGGCGTCGGGCAGGAGCAGCCGGGCAAGCGCGTAACAGCGGCAGGTGAAGTCGGCGGAGACCGGCACCTCGCCGGAGGGCGGGCGTTTTCCAAGCGGGGTCTTGGGATGGGCGAGGTAAGGCCCCAGGCCCACCATGTCCAACCCGAGCGCGCGGAGCGTCAGCAAATCCTCGACCACGGATTCGAGCGTCTGCCCGGGGAGCCCCAGCATCATGCCGCCGCCGATCTCGTAGCCCTGGGCCTTCATGCGCCGCAGCTGCGCGAGGCGCGGGTGCTCGCCATCGCGTGGGGCGCCGGGATGGATCTGGGCGAAGAGCGCGCGGTCGGAGGTCTCGAAACGCAGCAGGTAACGGTCGGCCCCGGCCTCGCGCCAAACCGCGGTGTCGGCCTCGGAGCGTTCGCCGAGGGAGAGGGTGACGCGCTGGCCGGTCTCGGCCTTGATCCTGCGCACAAGCGCGGCGACGCGGGCGCGCGACCAGAGCGCGGGGCATTCGCCGGCCTGAAGGACGACGGTCCCGAAGCGGAGGTCGCGGGCGAGGCGGGCACAGGCCACGATCTCCTCGTCGCGCATCGCGTAGCGGCGGACGTCCGGGTTGGCGTGGCGCATCCCGCAGTAAAGGCAGTCGCGGTCGCAGACGCTGGAGAGCTCGACCAATCCCCGCAGGCAGACGCCGTCGCCCTTTGTCTTGGCGCGGACGGCGCGCGCCTCGGCGAAGAGCGCGGAGGCGTCCGGCACCGTGAGCCAACGGCGGATTGCGTCGCGGCCAAGCGTCATGCGCGCTCCAGGAAACGCCCCCGGCGCGGCGCGGAGGGGTTGGGCTGGCCGCCCAGAAAGACCGGCGAGCCATTGACGAGCACGGTGTCCACCCCGCGCGCGAAGCGATGCGGCCGCGCGTAGTCGGCGGCGTCGCGCCAAGCCTCCGGGTCGATCAGGGCCAAATCGGCGAAATACCCTTCCCGGACCAAGCCGCGGCGCGGGATGCCGAAGGCCTGCGCGGGGAGGCCCGTCATGCGGCGGATGGCCTCCTCCGGGGGCAGCCCGAGCCGTTCGGTGAGCGTGCGGAAGAAGCGCGGGTGCGTGCCATAGGCGCGCGGGTGCGGCCAATCGCGCCCCAACGGCCCCCACGGCGCGCGGAGGGAGGCGTCGGAACCGGCCATCACCCACGGCTGGGCCAAGATCCGGAGCAGGTTGGCCTCGCACATCCCAAAGAAGAAGGCGCCCGTCCGGCTACGGTCCGCGCGGAGAATACGCACGACGGCCTCGCCGAAGCCGCACCCCCACCCTTCCATGATCGCGGCGAGGGTCCGCCCCGAGCACGGGCGCGTCTCGGCGGACCACGCGCCGCCGATCATGACGGAGGCCGGGTCGCGCCCCGAGGCGTCAAGCGCGGCGGCGATCCGCGCGCGCTCCCCGGGATCGTCCAGCCTGGCCAGAATGGCGGCGTTGCCGCCGGCGGCGGCCCAATCCGGCAGCACGATGTCAAGGTCGGTGCCGGAGGAGAGATAGGGATAGCGATCGGCGTTCACCCAGAGGCCCTCCGCCCGGGCGGCGTGGATGCGGGCCAAGGCGGCGTCGAGTTTGCCCCAGTTGGCGCGGCCGGAGGTCTTGAGGTGGGAGATCTGCGTGCGCACCCCCGTGGCGCGGACCAGGCCGAGCACTTCGTCGATGGCCTCCAGCAGGCGGTCGCCCTCGCTGCGCATATGCGTGGCGTACATCCCGCCGCGTTTGGCGCAGGCCGCGACCAAGGCCCCGACCTCCTCGGGGCGGCTGTGGACGCCGGGGTGGTAGACCAGCCCCGTCGTCATGCCCCAGGCGCCCTCGTCCAACGCCTGCTCCAGGACGCGCACCATGCCCTGCGTCTCCTCCACTGTCGCGGCGCGCGGCGCGTCGCCCATCACGCCCTTACGGATGGTGTTGTGGCCGGCGAAGAGGATGAGGTTGGTGGCCGGGCGCGCGGCCTCCAGGCAGGCGCGGAAGTCGGCCACGGTGTCCCAGTTCGGGCCGGGGCCCGGCGGATGGCCCGGGCGCGGGGGATAGGTCTGCGCCTCCCAGTCGGAGGGCAGCCGCGCGCCGTTGAGGCGGGGGGCCGCGCTGCCGCCGCATTGACCGCCGATCTCGGTGGTGACGCCCTGGGCGAGTTTGCTGGGGCACGTCGGCTCCAAAAGCAGGAAGGCGTCGGAGTGGGTGTGCGCGTCGATGAGGCCGGGCGTCAGCCACAGCCCGCGCGCGTCGCGCTCCTCCCTGCCCTGCGCGGCGGCGAGGTCGCCGACCGCGGCGATGCGGTCGCCCCGCACGCCGACGTCCGCCACGAAGGCCCGGGCGCCGGAGCCGTCGATGACCGTGGCCCGCCGGAAGAGGAAATCGAAGTCCATGCCGTTTATTATAGCACCGCGCTCAGCGTTCGGGCGCGAGGGGCAGGAGCGGCGCCAGGGTGGCGTCGCCCAGGAGCGTGGTGGGGGTGCGGCCGTCCCATTTCTCGATGGCCTTGAGCAGCAGATACTGATCGCCGCCGTTCTCCTTGATGACCTCGGTCTGGAGGCGGATGGCCTCGGCCTCGGCCTTGGCGAGGAGGACTTTGGCCTCGGCCTGCGCGTTGGCCTTCTCGAGCTGCTGCTGGGCCTCGGTCTTGACGCGCTCGAGGACGTTCTTGGCCTTGAGCGCCTCCTGCTCGGCGATCATCTTCTCCTCGATGGCGTCGTTGAAGCGCTGGGAGAAGTTGAGGTCGGCGATTTGGAGCGAGTCGAGGGTGACGTTGTAGGAGGCCAGGAGGTCGCGGAGGGAGTCGAAGATGAGGGCGCGGACCTCCTCGCGCTTGGTGATGAGCTCCTCCGCGTTGAACTTGGAGAAGGCGGACTTGACGGATTCGAAGATGGCGGGGATGACGATGCGCCGCTGGAAATCGTCGTAGCCAAACTTGGAGTAGGTCTCGACGACCTTCTCGGGGTCGAAGTGGCACTGGGTGGTGACGGAGGCGGAGACCTCCTGGAGATCCTTGGAGGAGGCGTTCATCCCTTGGGTGAGGACGGTCTCGGTGCGGACGTTGACGGTCTTGATGGTCTCGACGAAGGGGATTTTGGCGTAGAGGCCGGGCGTGACGACGCGGACGGGGCGCCCGAAGCGGATGATGATGCCGCGTTCGCCCGCGTTGATGTTGCCGCAGGAGAGGAAGGCGACGGCGAGGGCGATGACCGCGAGGGCGACGGGGATGAGGTAGCCGGTGTCTTTGAGCGAGGCGTTCATGGGGACTCCTTTCGCGCCCAGTCTACCAAACCGCGCACGCCCGCGCAGTCATGTTTTCGGACCGAAGGGTTGGGCCCGCGATGGGTCACGGAAGCGGTTTGAGGGTGATGACGGCAAGCTGGAGGGCATCGCCCTTGGCGGGGACTTCGGGGCGGACGGCGAGGGTGCTCTCGCCGGCGGGAAGGCTCACCTCGCCGAGGGGAAGATCGACATAGCGATTGGCGGCGCCCGTGTTGGTGGCGGCGAAGACGGCGGAAAGGGCCTGCCCGGCGACCTCGCAGCGGAGACGGCACCCTTCGGCCTCCTTTCCCGCGGCGTAGCGCAAGGTAAGGGCGTAGCGGCCGGGCTTGGGCAGGGCAAGCGTCCACTTGGCGGCGCTTTTGGGGGAGCCCCACCCGATGAGGCGTTCCTCAAAGCGGTTGGCGAGGCCGGCGTATTCGGTGGGGCCGAGGCGGACATCGCCAAAGGCAAGGGCCTGGCTTGGGGGGCAGCGCAGGATGCCTTCCTCGGTGGGGGCGACGCCGCCGATGCGGGCGCGGCCCTCCAGTTCGATGGCAATCACGAAGTCCTTGGCGGCCATGGCCGTGGCGTCGAGGCGCACCTTGCGGGCGGGGCCCTCGCCTTCGATGGGGAAGGCCCGGCCGCCAGGGGCGAGGAGACGGACGGAGCGGATGGCATTGGCGAGGCCGGGAAGAAGAAGGGCGCCATCCTTGGGCGGGTCGAAGACGATGGCATGGAGCGTGTCGTTCTCGCGGCCGGGGCGAACGGTGAAGCGTCCCCACGCGGGCAGGCTGGGGAAAGGCGAGGCTTGGGTGCCATAAATGGCTTGGCCGTTCTCGCCGAGCCAGGCGCCGATGACGTCGAGGCGGTCAAGGCAGGGGCGAGGGATGACGCCATAGGCATCGGGGCCGAGGTTGAGGAGGAGGTTCCCGCCCTTGGAGGCGATGTCGCAAAGCCGATGGATCACGTCGCGGGCGCTCTTCCAGTCGTGGTCGACGGCGGAGAAGCCCCAGCTGTGGTTGAAGGTGAGGCAGGTCTCCCAGTCCACGCCGGGAATGCCGGTGGCGGGCACGAAGTTCTCGGGTGTCTGGATGTCGTAGGGGATGCCGCGGCGGAGGCGGTTGTTCACGATTATCCCGGGCTGGAGTTCGCGCACCATGCGGTCGATGCGCTCGGCGTAGGCCTGCGGGATGCGCGTGCCGTTGCTGATGTCATACCACAGAATGTCCACCTTGCCATAATTCGTGAGGAGCTCGCGGAGCTGGGGGATGCAGACGTTGTCGAGGTAGTCCTCGATGCGCCCTTTCTGCGCGGGATCCCACCCGCCGCCACCGCCGCCGGGGTGATGCCAGTCGAGGTTCTGCGAGTAGTAGATGCCGAACCTGACGCCATAGCGGCGGCAGGCGGCGGCGATCTCGGCCACCACGTCGCGCTTGAAGGGGGTGGCGTCCACGATGTTGAAGTCGCTGGCCTCCGACTTGAAGAGGGCGAAGCCGTCGTGGTGCTTGGCGTCGAAGACCACATAGCGCGCGCCGGCATCGCGCACGGCGCGGATCCATTCGTCGGCGTCGAAGCCCTCGGGATTGAACTTCGCCGCGGCGGCGGCATACTCGGCCACGGGGGCTTTCGCGGCGATCATCATCCATTCGGAGCAACGGTTGGCCATGCGTACCTGCCCCTTCCAGACGCCACCGTAATAGGAATAAAGGCCGAAGTTGAAGAAGATGCCGAATCGGGCCTCGCGGAACCACCTCATCTTGGCGTCTTGCGCGGCCTTGGCGGCTTGCTCGCCGGCCAACGGCGCATCGGGCGGGGGTGGCGTGTCCGCCCGCCCCGGGCGGGCCAGTGCGAGCGCGCCCAAAAGGGAAAAGGTGAGCATTGTGCGTTTCATGATCGGGACTCTCCAAGTTAGTTCCGAAGGACATCCGCCTGCGTCAGTGGGCGATCGAATGTGAGCTCGAGGATAAGCGGCGCGTCCAAGGAGGCATTTCCGAAAGCAATCTCGTAGCCCTGTGGGGACTCTTTGAGGATGAGGCCCTCGCCGCTCAGCGCACGCTGCGCCACAAGGCGGACGCCGGGGAGCTTCGGCAACGCCACGGGCGTGCCATCCTTGGGCAGACGGATGACGTGGAGCCACGCCTTGTTGCCCTTGAAGGTGGCGCCGCCCCATGCGCCGGGGCGCCACGGGCCGCCGCGCGTGCCGTAGATGCTGTCGCCGTAGGCCTTGAGCCAATCGCCGACCTTCGCGAGCACGGCGGCTTGCTTTTCCGGCCACGAGCCATCCCAACGAGGCCCCCAGCTCAGGAGCAGGTTGCCATCGCCCATCGCGCACGCCTGCAATTTGCGGAAGACCTCCGCGGGCGGCTTGGGGACGGACTTCTCGCCGGTGTACGACCAGCCACGCGCAAGCGTCATGCAGGTTTCCCACGGGCGACGGTTTTGGAACATGCCAATGCGTTGCTCGGGGGTGTCGAAGTCGCCGGGGACGCTGGCGCGGTTGTTGATGAGGATGCCGGGCTGGAGCTCGCGAACGCGGCGGGTGAGGCGCTCGGCGTCCCACATTTCGGGCGTGAACATCCCGCCATTCCAAACGGCGTCGAACCAGAAGATGTCAATCTTGCCGTAGTTCGAGCAAAGCTCCTCCACGGCCTTGAACTGATAGTCGATGTACGCCTTGTGGCGCGGGCCTGGCCGTATGGCCTTCCCGGGCTTGGCCTTCACGCGGCCTGGCGAGTTGGGGGAGTAATCCGCCGTCTCGGGATCCACGGGGCAATAATCCGGGTGATACCAATCGCGCTGAGAATAGTAGATGCCCACCTTCACGCCGGCCATGCGGCAGGCCTCGATGACTTCGCGCAGGAAGTCTTTGCCATAAGGCGTGTTCGTCACCTTGAAGTCCGAGAGTTTCGTGTCCCAAAGATGGAAACCGTCGTGGTGTTTGGCCACGATGACGGCATAACGCATCCCGGAGGAACGAAAGATGGTGGCCAAGTCCTCGCGCGAAAACCTCTCCAACCTCATCTGTTTGGGCCACGCTGTCCACGTCTCAAAGGTGTAAGGCTTTTTCCCGGGGTTGTCGGGAAGTTTTGCCTGCACCACGCCCCAGCTGAGGTCTTTGTTGGCGAAAGTGCTCGGACCAAAGCAGATGAACATCCCATAGCGCGCGCCGCGGAACCACTGGAGATCCCTCTCCGAGGCGAAGTTCGTCGCCGCCCAATCGTCATCGGGAATCACCTGCACGGCTCTGGCGTTTTGCCGTGCCATCGCTTCGAGGTTGCTGCCCTCCACGTCGCTCGCGCGAATCGACCATCCGGCCTGGACGCCACCCGCCGCAAGGGCAAGCGCTAAGGCAAACATAGGTTTCGTCCTCATCTTCTTTCGCTCCTTTCGCTTTGGTCGCGCCATCCGGCGAACGTGGCGGCGACGGCACCTACAGCGATGCTTCACCACAATTATACGTTTTTGCGACTTCCCCACACGCCTCAAAGACGCTTCCCCCAGACGGGCGAAACGACTGTATGCGGCAAATCCTGCCCCCTTGCCGATTCCGCAAAAACACGCGCCCTTCTTGGCGGCCTATGCTATAATCCAAGCATGAAGAAAGGCCTGATGCTTCTGTTCGCGCTGTGCGCGGCGACGGTGTTCGCCGCGGGCACGGAGTCTGCCGGGTTGAACATCACGCACCGGATGATGACCTTGGCCATCCAAGTGGGCGTGATCCTGTTCGCGGCGCGCTTCGGCAATCTGCTCTTCTCGTGGCTGAGGCTGCCCAGCGTGTTGGGCGAGCTGTGCGCGGGCATCCTGATCGGGCCTTATGCGCTGGGGACGCTTTGGCCGGGCTGGGTCTTCCAGCTTTTCCCGGGGTCGTCGGTGGGCGTCTCGCCGGAGCTTTACGGGCTTTGCACGGTGGCTTCGATCGTCCTGCTCTTCCTGGTGGGGGCGGAGACGGATCTGCGGATGTTCATGCGCTATTCGGCGGTGGGGTCGCTGGTGGGCGTGGGGGGCGTGGTCTTCTCGTATCTGGCGGGGGCGACGATCGGGGTGTGGCTGCTGGGGCTGGAATGGTCTGACCCGACGACGATCCTGCTGGGCGTGATGAGCACGGCGACCTCCGTCTCCATCACCGCGCGCATCCTCTCCGACCGCCGCAAACTGGATTCGCAGGAAGGCGTCACCATCCTGGCCGGCGCGGTGATCGACGACGTGCTGGGCATCATCATGCTGGCCATCGGCATGGGGCTCATCGCGGCGAAGGAGAACGGGGACGCCTTTTCGTGGGGGCACATCGTGGGCATCGCCGCCAAGTGCATGGGCATTTGGCTGGGGGCGACGGCGGTGGGCATCCTGGTCTCGCGCAAGGTGGCGTGGCTGCTGCGTTTCTGCGGGTCGCACGGCGAGGTGGCGATTCTGACGCTTGGGCTGGCGCTGTTGGTGGGCGGGCTTTTCGAGCAAGCGAGTTTGGCGATGATCATCGGCGCTTACGTCACCGGGCTCTCCTTCTCGCGCACGGACATGGGGGTGATGATCCAGGAGAAGCTCCACGGCGTCTATCAGTTCTTGGTGCCCATTTTCTTCGTGGTCATGGGCATGATGGTGAACATCGGGGAGTTCGCCAAGGAGGGCGTCCTCGTCGCCGGGCTTATTTACACGGCCGTCGCCGTCGTCGCGAAGATCGTGGGCTGCGGCCTGCCGACGCTGCTCTTCGGCTTCACGCCGGTGGGGGCGCTGCGCGTGGGGCTGGGGATGGTGCCGCGCGGCGAGGTGGCGCTGATCATCGCGGGCATCGCCGCGGCGCACGGCCACACCGAGATCCTCGGCGTCGCCGTGCTCATGACCATGCTCACCACGCTTGTCTCGCCCCCGCTCCTCTTGGCGGCCTTCGCCATCGGGCGCCCCGGCCACAGACAGAAGGCCGCGCGCGACGGTCAGCCGGTGGCCGCCTATCACTTCCCCAACCGCGCCATCACCAGCACCGTGATGGGCAAAATCCTCCAGAATCTGACCAAGGAAGGCTTCTTCACCCATCAAATCAACCCCGCGCAGGGCCTTTATCAGGCGCGGCGCGACGACATCGTGGTGAACATCACCTGCGGCGAGATGGAGATCACCTTCTCCGCCTCCCAGGAGGCCCTGCCCTTCGTGCGCATCGTGATGGCGGAGTCGCTGGCCGAGTTCGAGACGGTGCTCGACGCCCTGCGCAAGCCCATCGCCGAAAGCGCGCACTTCGCCATCGACGCCTCCACGCCGCCCCCCAAGCCCCGCGCCAAGCCCGCCGGGCGGCTGGACGTCCTGGCGCGCCACGTCCGCGAGGAGGCCATCATCCCCCGCCTGAAGGCCACCGACCGCGACGGCGCCATCCGCGAGCTGCTGGGCCGCCTCCATGACCTCGGCGCGGTGGGGGACGTCGCCGAGGCCGAGGCCGAGGTCTTCCGCCGCGAGGCCGTCATGCCCACGGGCGTCGGGTTCGGCGTGGCCTGCCCGCATGCCCGCACCAACGCCGTCCCCATGCTCACCTGCGCCATCGGCATCGCCGGGCGCCCCATCGATTTCTCGCCGGACGAGGAGGGCCGCGCCTGCCGCATCATCATCCTCACCCTCACGCCCGACACCGTGAACAGCCCCTACATGACCTTCATCACCGCGGCGCTCACCGCCCTCCGCGCCCCCTCCAAACGCCAGGCGCTCACGGAGGCGCCGGACGCCGCCGCCATCCGTGCCATCCTGCTCACCCCATGAGACGCCTCCTCGCCAGCCTTCTCCTCGCCGCGGCCGCCTTGGCGCAGGGTGCCTGGGAGCCGCGCGCCCGTGAACATTACGCGCTCATCATCGACAAGGAGCCCTTCGGCCCCATGGCCGCCGAGACCGCGGGGGGCGAGGCCGTCCCCGAGGCCACCCCCGAGCAGGTGCGCGAGGAATCCAACAAAGTCCAGCTCTGCGCCATGACCGTCACCCCGGACGGCCGCACCGCCGTCGGCATCATCGACAACGGCGCGAACCCGCCCGCCTACATCACCCTTTTCGACGGCGAATCCAGCAACGGCCTCGAGCTGATCGTCTCCGACCTCGATCGGGAGTTCGCCACCTTCCGCCGCGACGGCATCACCTTCACCCTCGGGCTTGGCCTCGGGCTGCTGGAGACCATCACGCCGGAACTGCTGGCCCAACGCGAGGCCGAGGCGCAGGAGCTGGCCGCGGCCGACGAGGAACGCAAGCGCAAGTCGGCCAACTCCCTGGCCGAGCAGCTCATCGCCATGCAGATGAGCCTCCCGCCGGACGTCGAGGCCCCGCCCCTCCCCATCCCCCACGGCGACGCCGCCGCCTTCACCAAGGAGTTCGACCCCAACAAGGCGCGGAGCGAACCGCAGACCGAGACCGAGGCGCTCGTGCAGGCCGGCGTGGAAGAGCTCAAGGCCGCCGTCGCCGCCGGCGAAAGCCCGCAGGATTACCTCCGCCGCTTGGTGGCACATCGGCAGCAGGAGGTCCAACGGCAGCAGGCCGAGAAACAGGCCGCCCAAAACGCCCTTGACCAGGAACTCGCCGCCGGCGGGCTCTCCGAGAGCGACGCGGCGTACCTCCGCCGCCGCACCAACATCGAATTGATGAAGAAGGGCGTCGTGCCGCTGACCCCCGTGAATGACCTCTCCGACTCCGAGCGCGCCGAGATCGAGGCCGCGCTCAACGCCTCCCAGCCGTGACCCCCGCCCCACCCCGCCCATCCTCCCCGCTCCGCCGCGTCCCCAAGACAGTCTGGCTTCTCTTGGGCGTGGGCGCGCTCATCCTTGTCCCCTTCCTGTTCTTCGGCGAGGCCATCGAGGCCTGGTTCGCGGGGCTGGCGAGCCCCGAGGCGGGCGTGGCGCGCGGCGTCTTCGGCGCGGTGCTTTTCGGCCTGCTGGCGTTGGACGTCCTCCTCCCCGTGCCAAGCAGTCTGGCCAGCACGCTCTGCGGCGTGGTCTTCGGCCTCTGGGGCGGGTTCTGGCTCTCCTTCGGCGCGATGACCGTCAGCTGCGTCATCGGCTACGGCCTGGGGCGCCTCTGCGCCGGTTACGCGCGGCGGCTGATCGGCGAGCGCGAGAACGCGCTCCTGCGCCTTTTCCTGCGCCGCCACGGCGCGCCCGCGCTGGTCGCCCTGCGGACGGTGCCGGTGCTGGCCGAGGCCTCCGTCCTCTTCGCCGGGTTGGGGCGGATGGGCGCCGGCCGCGCGGCCTGGCCGCTTCTGCTCGGCAACGCCGCCGTTTCCCTCATCTACGCTTGGGTCGGCGACGCCGGCCGCTCGCCCGACGCCATGCTGCCGGCCTTCCTCGGCTCCCTCGCTGTCTCCGCCCTGCTGATGGCCGGCGCGTGGCTTTGGCGCCGCCGCCTCGGCTGAGCGCGTTCGTGTTATAATGGCCCGTATGCAAGCGGTTCATTTGATCGGCATC
The DNA here is from genome assembly GCA_944391055.1 of uncultured Kiritimatiellota bacterium. GTDB lineage: Bacteria > Verrucomicrobiota > Kiritimatiellia > RFP12 > DVOR01 > Spyradenecus. Next base: position 119,279 of record CALXSF010000004.1, read on the forward strand.
GGCGGCGTGGGGATGAGCGCGTTGGCCCAGGCCTTCCTGGACAAAGGGTGGCGCGTGGGCGGCTCTGACCGTCTGCTTGGCGCGGGGACGGAGACGCCGACGTTGGCGACGCTCCGCCGGCAGGGCGTCGCGCTCTTCCCGCAGGACGGCAGCGGCGTGGCGCCGGGCATGACCGTGGTCTACTCCACCGCCATCGAGGCCGACAACCCGGATCTCTCCAAAGCCAAGGCCCTGGGGCTGCGGACGCTCCACCGAAGCGCGGCCTTGGCGGCCTTGGCGCGCGGGCATACGCTCGTCGCGGTGACGGGCACCTGCGGCAAATCCTCCGTCACCGCGCTCTTGGGCCATCTGCTGGCGGAATGCGGACGCGACCCGTTCGTGGTGAACGGCGCGGAGGCCATCGGCTGGGAGGCCGGCGGCGCGCGCGTGGGGTCGGTGCGCCCCTCCGCGGACCCGAACGGCCTGATGGTGGCGGAGGCCGACGAGTCCGACCGCTCACTCATGGCCCTTGACCCCACCCACGTCATCGTCACGAACGTCTTCAGCGACCACTTCCCCAAGGCCGAGGCCGAGGCGCTCTTCCGGGCCTTCGAGGCCAAGGCCGCCGGGCACGTCGTCGACGCCAGGGACGAGCCGCCCGGCCCCCCGCCACGCGGAACGGGCTGGGAGACGGTCTTTGACTGGCGCGGGCGGACATGGCGGCTCCCGATGCCGGGCGCCCACAACGTGGCCAACGCCAAGGCCGCGCTGGCGATGGCCCTCGCGCTCGGCTGCGAGGAGGGCGCCCTCGGCGCGGCGCTCGCCACCTTCCGCGGCGTGCGGCGGCGCTTGGAGCGCGTGGGGACGTTGGGCGGCGCGTGCGTGGTGGACGATTACGCGCACAACGTGGAAAAGCTCGCCGCCGCCTGGGGCACCCTCGCCGCCGCCTTCCCCGCGGGGGTCTTCGGCCTCTGGCGGCCGCACGGCTACGCGCCGCTCCGGAAACTGCTGGACGGGCTGGCCGCGATGTTCAACGCCGTCGTGCGCCCCTGCGACCGCCTTTTGGTGCCGCCCGTCTACGACGCGGGCGGGACGACCGACCGCTCCGTGAACAGCGACGCCCTCCTGGCGCGTCTGCGCTGCCCGGCCGAGGGCGTGGCCGACCTCGCGGCGGCGGAGGCGCGGCTCCGCGCGCTGGCGCGCCCCGGCACGGCGCTTGTCACCTTTGGCGCGCGCGACCCGGGCCTCCCCGCGCTGGCGCGGCGTTTGGCGGGGCTGGCCCAATAAAGGAAAACGATGGCTCACGATTTTCTTCACCGCTTCCTTGACATTTGGCTGGACATGGCCCCCTGGCTGCTCGTGGGGTTCGCCGTGGCCTTTCTGTGCTCGTATTGCCTGAGCGAACGCTGGATGCGGCGCCATCTCGGCGGCTCGGGCTGGCTGCCCATCCTCAAGGCGTCGCTGGTCGGCCTGCCGATGCCGATCTGCTCCTGCGGCGTGTTGGTGGTGGGGCTGGCGCTGCGCAAAAGCGGCGCGCGCAAGGCGCCTGTCTGCGCCTTCCTGGCCTCGGCCCCGCAGGCGGGCTCTGACGCGCTTTTCCCGAGCTGGGCGATTCTCGGCCCCGCGCTGACGGTGGCGCGGTTCGTGGGCGCGATGGCCGCCGGCGTCGCCTCCGGCGCGCTGGTGCGCTGGTTCGGCGTGGCCCAGCCCCCGCCCGACGAGACGCCCGACCTGAAGGCCGACTGCTCCGGCCTCTGCGCGTGCCACCATCACGACCCGGATCATCCGCACCACGACGGCGAGGCCCATCATCATGAGTTCGCCGACCGCCGCACGCGCTTGCGCGACGCCGCGCGCTACGCGTTCGTGCACCTGCCCGGCGAGCTGGCGGGCTTCCTCGTCGTGGGCGTGGCCGTGGCGGCGGCCTTGGGCATGGCCATCCCGGAGGATGCGCTCGGCGGGCTCCCCCTGCCGATGGCCTATGTGCTGGCCGTGCTCATCGGCATCCCCACCTATGCCTGCTCGCTGGCCATCATCCCGGTGGCGGCGGGCCTCATCGCGGGCGGGCTTTCGCCGGGGGCGGCCTTCGTCTTCATGGCCTGCGCCTCCACCACCCATGTGGCCGCGCTGCTGGTGCTGGGGCGGGCGTTCGGCTGGCGGGCGACGGCGGCCTTCGTGCTTGGCGTGGCGCTCACCGCCGTGCTCTTCGGCCTGCTCATCGACTTCCCCCTCGCCGACCTCATCCGCGTCCCGGGCCTCACCGGCCCCGGCCATGCGCACACGCATGCGCACGCGCTCTGGGCGCTCGCCCCCCTTGCCCTCCTGCTCGTCAACGGCGCCATCCGCGCGCGCCACCATCGCCACGAAGGCTGACCCCATGGAAAAACCCCATCTTTGCGTGGCCGCGGCCATGATCTTGGATGACGCCGGAGCCGTGCTCTGCGTCAGGCGCGGCGCCTCGCGTTATGCCTCCACCGCCGACAAATGGGAGTTCCCCGGCGGCAAGATCGAGCCCGGCGAGACCCCCGCCCAAGCCGCCGTGCGCGAGGTGCGCGAGGAATTGGGCCTGGACGTCGCGCCGCTTGCCGAGGCCGCCGTCGTGCGCCACGCGTATCCCGAGTTCACCATCGCCCTCCATGGCGTCCTCTGCGCCCCCGTGGGCGGCGGGCGGCCGACGCCGGCCCTCCGCGAGCATACCGCCTTTGATTGGTGCCCCCCGGACGGCCTGTGGCGCCACGACTTCGCGGAGGCGGACACCGCCTTGCTCGTCTCGCTCCGCGAACGTTTCTTCGGCAGTCGGCTGCGCACCAAGACCTTTGGCCGGAACTGCCGTTTCGTGCAGGAGAGCGCCAGCACCAACACCGACGCCCTCGCGCTCGCCGCGCAGGGCGCCCCGGAAGGCACCCTCGTCGTCGCCGAGCGCCAAACCGCCGGGCGGGGGCGCCTTGGCCGCGTCTGGGAGGCCGCGCCGGGGCAATGCCTCACCTTTTCCCTCCTGGCCCGCCCCAAAGCCCCGCCCGAGGTCGCCGCCACGCTTCCGCTCGTGGCGGGGGTCGCCGTGGCCGCGGCGCTCCGGGCCCGCGGGTTCGCGGCGGGCGTCAAGTGGCCGAACGACGTCCTCCTCGACGATCGCAAAGTCTGCGGCATCCTCTGCGAGGCCCAGACCTCCGCGCGGGGCATCGAAGGCATCGTCGTCGGCATCGGCGTGAACACCGGTGCCGTCCCCGCGGCGTTGGCCCATCGCGCCATCGGCCTCGGCGGCGTGGATCGGCTTGCGCTCCTGGCGGATCTCTGCGCGGCCTTCGAGACGTTCTACGCCCGGTGGTCCGAGGGCGGCCTGCCCGCGCTCCGCGCCGAGCTCGACGCCCTCGACTGCAAACGCGGCCGCGCCATCCGCGTGCGCCCCGCCGGCGGCACGATTGACGGCATCGCCCGCGGCATCCGCGACGACGGCGCGCTGCTTTTGGAACAGAACGGCCGCACCGAGGCCATCCTTTGCGGGGAGATCGCACAATGGGACTGAATCCGCTGCTTCTTGCGGCCCTCGCCGCCGCCCCCCTGGCCGCCAAGGACATCTACGTCTGCGGCCCCACCAACGCCATCCCGCCCCTCACGCAGGACGTCCGCGCCCTCCACCTCCGCGACGTCGGCGCCGCCCGCGTCTATGCCCTCCACTTCCCGGCCGGGCTTCGCGAGCTCAACCTTTCGTCAAACGCCCTCCTTGCCCTCCCGGACGGCCTCGTCCCCCAGGGCGTCGCCCGCCTTTGGCTCGCCGACAACCGCCTCACCGCCCTCCCCAAAACCGCCTCCGGCTGGACGAACCTAGAGTATCTCAACCTCGACCGGAACCTCCTCGCCGCCCTCCCCGACCTCTCGCGCACCCGCCTCCGCTGGCTCCGCCTCAACGGCAACCGCCTCACCGCCCTCCCCACCCTCCCCGACACCGTCGAGCGCCTCTACCTCGCCGACAACCGCCTCGCCGCCGTCCCACGGAAACCCGCGGCCCTCCGGCACCTCACGCTTGCCGGGAACCCCATCACCGCCGTCCCCGACGACCTCGGCGCCGGGCTCGAATGGCTTGACCTCTCCCGCACCCGCCTCACCGCCCTCCCCCGCGACCTCTCCGCTTGGCGGACCCTCAAGCTCCTCAACCTCGCCGGCTGCCCCCTCCCGGACGCCGAGAAAGACCGCATCGAAGCCGCCTTCGACCCCGACAAAACCACCATCCTGTTCTAAGCCTCCCCGCCATGCAAGGCTCCGCCAACCCGCTCATCCAGCTTCTCTATCACTCGGGGCGCCAGTACATCGTTCCGGTCTATCAGCGCCCCTACAGCTGGTCTGTCAAGCAATGCGCCCAGTTGTTTGACGACCTCGAGGGAATGCTCCGAAACGACCGCTCGTCCCATTTCTTTGGGAGCGTGGTGTTGAAATACAATCAATGCGGCGACTTCACCGAATGTGTCGTCATCGATGGCCAGCAGCGCCTCACCACGGTCTCCTTGCTTCTCCTGACCCTCCGCGACCTTCTGCGGCAGGGTGTTTTGTCGTCTCCGCCCGACAAACCACAATTGGCAGATGAGATCACGGAATACACGCTCATCAACAAGTTCCAACCCCTTGAGAAGACCCCGCGTTTGCGACTTGGCGCCGACGATCAACCCGCGTGGCTGAATCTTCTGGGAATCGGCGGGACGGCCTTGCCAACCTCCCACCTTCTGGAGAACCGCGACTTTTTCGCCGAGCGGCTGTGCCGTTCCGACTTCTCCCCCGCCCAACTTTACGCGGCCATCGGGAAATTGGAGGTCCTGAGCGTCTCCCTTGAGAACAAGGACGACCCGCAACTCATCTTCGAGAGCCTCAATGCCACCGGCCTCGCGCTCACCGAAGGCGACAAGGTGCGCAATTACCTGCTCATGAATCTCTCCCCCGGCGACCAAGAGCGTCTCCACGCCAAATATTGGCGAGCCATCGAACGCCACGCCCAAGAGGCCGTCAGCGAGTTGATCCGTGACTTCCTGAGCGTCAAATGCCAGCAAACGCCCCGTTTGGATGCCGTCTACGCGACCTTCAAGCAGTATGCCGCCCAATGCGGGCTCTGCCGCGAGGCGCTTCTCAGGGAACTGGGACGCTACGCAAAATGGTTCGCCCAATTGCGCGATTGCAAGGCGGATGGGTGGGGCCTCGCCTTGCAGGCCCTGCTCAATCGCCTCAACCGGTTGGATGTCGCCACCCTCCGCCCCTTCGCGTTGGAGGTCCTGCGCCAACATGAGGAGGGGACGCTGTCCCAAGATGACCTCATCGCCATCTTCGCCACCATCGAAAGCTACCTCTTCCGCCGCGCCATCTGCGAGGTGCCCACCAACGCACTCAGCAAAATCTTCCTCACCCTCAACGCCGACATCGCCCGTCTGCGTCACGGCAACGTGCGTTACGGCGACGTCCTCGCCTACGTCTTGCTCGCCAAAAGCGGCAGCGGCCGCTTCCCCGACGACGCGAGTTCCGCGCGGATCTCGCCACCCGCCAGGTCTACAAGATGCGGCCGGCCTACGCCCACCACCTCTTTGAGCGGCTTGAGAACGCCGACTCCAAGGAGACCAAGGACGTCTGCGCTCATCTCGACAACAAGGACTACTCCATCGAGCACATCATGCCCCAGCACCTCACCCAGGCCTGGCGCGAGGCGCTCGGCCCCAACAGCGAGGAAATCCACGCCACTTGGCTCCACCGCCTCGCGAACCTTACTCTGACCGCCTACAACCCCAATCTTGGCGACGCGCCCTTCACGAAGAAACGCGACGCCATCCCCGGCGGCTTCAGCGACAGCGGGCTGCGCCTCAACCAAGCCATCGCCAAGCTTGAACGTTGGGGCGAACCCGAGCTCAAAGCGCGCGAAGAGGCGCTCTGCGCACAGGCGCTTCGTCTCTGGCCTTTTCCCAAAACCGACTTCCGTCCCCCGGAACGGCAGTGGGCCGCCTGCACCTTGGCCGACACGGGGATCCCTCTCTCCAACCGCAAACCTGCGCGCTACGCCTATCACAGCGACCCCATCCCAGTGAAGGACTGGTCCGCCCTCCTCACAGGCGTGCTGCGAGCCCTATTGGATGCCCACCACGAGAAATTGCACGCCCTTGCCCACCACCAAAACGCTGGGGGCTTCGCATGGTTGGCGCGCGATCCCGACGGCTTTCGCATGCCAGAGAAATTGGACGAGGGACTCTTCGTCGAAAAGCATGGCAGCACAGAACAGCGCCTCCGCAACCTCCGCGCACTCTTCGCCTACCTTGGCGAAGAACCCGGCGACCTCGTCATCTACCTGCAAAACGGCGACGCCGCCAAACACAAACCGAACACGCTCAGCGCCGTTTGCCGCGACTACTGGGCGTTTGCCCTCCCCACCCTGCAAGAACAATGCCCTTGGCTCAAAAACCGCACACCGCCCCTCAACGACCATTTCATAACGCGACTTCCTGGCGCCCGCGGTTACGAACCCCATTATGTCGTGACCAATTCCGCCGCCCGCGTCGCCCTCTGTATCTGGCTGAAAACCACGGAAGAGAACAAGGCCGCCTTCGACCGCCTCTTTGCCCAGCGACAGGCGATTGAGGCGGACTTCGGCGCACAGCTTCATTGGGTGCGCAACGACACGGGACGCAGCAGTTGGGTGGAATACGCCCTCCCCAATGTCAGTGTCCGCAACCATGCCGATTGGCCGCGCATCCTCGACTTCCACAAAACCCACGGCCTGCGCCTTTGGGACGCCGTGCGCCACCATCGCTGACCCGGCGCCCCTGACTGCCAGACAACCGCCAAAAAACGGCTGGAAAGATACGCGCCCCGCCAAAACGTTCCCCGACGGCAAAGGGGAGGGCTTGCGGCGTGTCTTGGGGGGAGATGCGGCGGGGTCGGGGGTGAGATGCGGCGCGATCCAAGAAACGAGGCCCGTAATCTCGTTCCCCCACCCCGCGTGCAGGGCAAGGGCTCGGATCGGACGACACGAAACGGCACCCGCCCCCTCCGCAACGGAGCGGGCCACCTCGAAGATGGGGTCAGGCCAGGCGGCCCGTCATGCGCGAGGCCTCATCCCAACGCCGCGCGGAGCCAGTCGCGGGATTGGGCGCGCGCGGCCTCCAAGGCCGCCGTGTCGTAGCCGATCGCCGCCCCGGCCTCAAAGCCCGCCAACGCCCCCCGCAGCGCCCACGCCTGCAGCACCCCGCCGTAATTCAGCTGCGAATGAAACGTCAATATCCCAATCCTCATGCGCGCTCCTTCCCGAATCCGCCGACCCTCGCGGCCCACTTGCCTGGCCTAGAGCAAAGGCCCCTTTTTTCTAGGCCACGAAACAAGGCGAAAACGACGCATAAGTATAGCAAACACGGTTCGTGGAATGGCCTAGAAAAAGGCCGCTTTGTCAGGGATGGTTGCGTTTGGGGGAGGGATGTGTTATTGTTAGGGCACCTTTTCAAGGGGGTGACCAGGTTTCGACAGGGTATGTCCGGGCCTCGGTTGCGTGCCGGGGATGATCGTTGGCCCCGTAAAACATCGATCAAAACCTAACTGCGAACGATAACTTCGCTTACGCGGCCTAACTTTAACGGCCCGTCGCCGAAACGCCGATGTCTGCTGAGCGTGGAAGCGTCGACTAGCAGGCCCTGTCGCGAACCGAACCCTCGGGGACGCGCGCTTGTACCAACATGAGGGTGTGCGTCCGTCCAAGCCCGTCGGTCGGCCTGTCGGACGCGAGACAATAGGCCGGATACGCACGTAGACATCGTGGTGAGGCTATCTTGGACGGGGGTTCGACTCCCCCCACCTCCACCATCTGGGCCATAAGCCGATGAGGCTTATGGCTTTTTGTTTTGCGGAGGGATCGCTCTCCCTTCGCGGGGGCGAGGACGGGTGGGGCCGACACGCGCAGGGAGGCCCGAAAAGCGTGTGCGGGGACGGGGGGATTGTGTTATAGTGGGTGGGTTATGGACAGCGATTGCGAACGGACGAACCGCGCGTTGGCGGGCAGGCTCATCGAGGCGTGCCGGCTGGCGGGGGTGCGTTTGGCGACGGCGGAGTCGTGCACGGGCGGCCTGATCGGGGCGGCGCTGACGGCGACGCCGGGGGCGAGCACGGTCTATGAGGGGGGCGTGGTGTGCTATCAGAACCGGGTGAAAGCGGCGTTGCTGGGCGTCTCGCAGGGGACGTTGGCGCGCGTGGGGGCGGTGAGCGCGGAGTGCGCGCGGGAGATGGCGCTGGGGGCGCGGCGGGCGCTGGGGGCGGATCTGGCGGTGGCGGTGACGGGCATCGCGGGGCCGGGGGGGGCGACGCCGGGCAAGCCGGTGGGGTTGGTCTACGTGGCGGCGGCGTGGGGGGACGGCCGGGTGACGGCGACGGAGAACCATTTCGCGGGGGACCGGGACGCGGTGCGCGCCCAGACGGTCCGCCGGGCATTGGATTTGGCACTGGAGTGCCTTGAGAGAAAGTGAGAGAGCCATGACTGAGATTGATTGGTCGAGCCTGGGTTTCGCCTATCTGCCGACGCGGAGCCACATCCGTTACCATTGGAAGGACGGCGCGTGGGACGGCGGGAGGCTGGTTTACGAGGACACGATCACCATGTCCATCGCGGCGGGGTGCCTGCATTACGGGCAGGAGGCCTTCGAGGGTCTCAAGGTCTTCCGTCAGAAGGACGGGCGGGTCGTCGCCTTCCGTCCGCAGATGAACGCGGAGCGGATGCAGCGCACGGCGGTGCGCACGGTGATGCCGCCGGTGCCGACGGAGATGTTCCTGGACGCGCTGGACCGGGTGGTGAGGGACAACCTCGACTACGTGCCGCCCTACGGCACGGGGTGCTCGCTCTATGTGCGGCCGCTGCTGATCGGCTCTGGGGCGCAGATTGGCGTGGCCTCGGCGCATGAGTTCGACTTCCTGATGATGGTGATGCCGATGGGCGATTACTACAAGGGCGGGATCAAGCCGGTGCGGGCGATCGTCTTCGACGAGTATGACCGCGCGGCGCCCTTGGGCATGGGCGACGTGAAGGTGGGCGGCAACTACGCCGCCAGCCTCTACGCCCACGAGAAGGCCCACGCGATGGGCTTCCCCGTGGAGCTCTACCTGGACAGCAAGACGCACACGAACGTGGAGGAGTTCGCCACCTCCAACTTCCTGGGCTTCAAGAAGGACGGCACGTACGTGACGGTGAAGTCGCGCTCGGTGCTGCCCTCGGTGACGAACCAGTCGCTCCAGCAGCTGGCGCGGGACATGGGCCACGCGGTGGAAGTGCGCACGGTGCCCTACGAGGAGCTGCGCGAGTTCGCCGAAATCGCCGCCTGCGGCACGGCCGTGGTGGTCACGCCCGTCTATGAGATCGTCCGCGGCGACGACGTCATCCGCGTGGGCTCGCCGGAGGTGTGCGGGCCGAACCTGCTGAAGCTGCACAACGCCGTCCAGGACATCCAGTTCGGCCGCGCGCCCGACCCCTACGGTTGGTGCCGCGAGATCGCGACCAAGTGAGGAGCGCCGCATGACCCCCTACCAACCCCCTCAGGGCCGCACGGGCGCGCAGTGCGTCGTCGACGGCCTGCTCAACAACGGCTGCGAGGTCGTCTTCGGCTATCCGGGCGGCCAGGCCATCGATATGTTCGACAAGCTCTACGGCTCGCCCCTGCGCCTGGTGCTGCCGCGCCACGAGCAGGGCGGCATCCACATGGCCGACGGTTACGCGCGCGCCACCGGCCGCGTGGGCTGCGCCATCGTCACCTCCGGCCCCGGCGCCACCAACACCGTCACCGGCCTGGCGACGGCGATGATGGACGGCGTGCCGCTGGTGGTGATCGCCGGGCAGGTGAGTCTGGGCCTCATCGGCACGGACGCCTTCCAGGAGGCCGACAACACGGGCATCACCCGCAGCGTCACCAAGCATAACTACCTGGTGCGTTCGGTGGACGAGCTGCCGCGCGTAATCGCCGAGGCCTTCTTCATCGCCTCCACCGGCAAGCCCGGCCCCGTGCTCATCGACATCCCCAAGAACGTCCAGCAGGCCATCACCTTCCAGCCCGACGTGCAGGACGTGGCCATCCGCGCCTACCACCCCACCATCCAGCCGCCCCCCGCGCAGGTGGCGCGCCTGGCCGACGCCATCAACAAGGCGCACCGCCCCGTGCTCTACGTCGGCGGCGGGGCGGTCATCTCCGGCTCCTGCCCCCTCGTCAAGGCGCTGGCCGAGGGTTTCGACATCCCCGTCTGCACCACGCTCATGGGCCTGGGCGCCTTCCCCGAGACCTCGCCCCTCGCGCTCTGGATGGTGGGCATGCACGGCTCCGTGGCCGCCAACAACGCCATCCAGCAGGCCGACCTCGTCATCGGCGCCGGCGCGCGCTACGACGACCGCGTCACCGGCCGCATCGCCGACTTCGCCCAGGGTGCCAAGATCGCCCACATCGACGTCGACGCCTCGGCCATCGGCAAGAACGTCCACACCCAGATTCCCGTCTGCGGCGACCTCCGGCAGACGCTCGAGATGCTCCTGCCCCAGCTCGTCAAGGCCGACCGTTCCGACTGGCTGGCGCAGATCGCCAAGTGGCGCGAGGCCAAGCCCGCCACCTATCACCCGCGCGAGGACGGCAAACTCCAGCCCCAGGCCGTGATCGAGGCGATCGACCGCTCCGCCCGCGCCACCGGCCGGCCCGTGGTGCTCGCCACCGACGTCGGGCAGAACCAGATGTGGGCCGCCCAGTTCTTCCGCCACACCGAGCCGCGCGGGTTCATCACCTCCGGCGGGATGGGCACGATGGGCTTCGGCGTGCCCAGCGCCATCGGCGCGCAGCTCGGCCGGCCCGACGCGCTCGTCGTCTCCGTGAACGGCGACGGCGGCTTCCAGATGAACATCCAGGAGCTGGTGGTGGCCGTCGAGCACCGCCTGCCCGTCAAGTTCATCATCCTCAACAACTACCGCCTCGGCATGGTGCGCCAGTGGCAGGATCTCTTCTACGGCGGGCGCCACTCGGCCACCATCCTCTCCCAGGACGGCCGCCCCGACAACGAGCGCATCGTCGCCGACGAGCCCCGCTACCTCCCCGACTTCGTGGGCGTGGCGCAGGCCTACGGCCTCAAGGCCGCGCGCGCCACGACCCTCGCCGAGACCGAGGCCATCCTCGCCGAGGCCTTCGCCGACCCCAACCCGTGGGTCATCGAGTGCATCGTGGCCGAGGACGAGAACGTCCTGCCCATGGTCGCCCCCGGCGCCGCCCTCTCCGAGATGATCCTGGACCGCGACAACTAAGGAGCCCGCCATGCAGAAGCACATCCTCAACGTCCTGGTCGAGAACCGCCCCGGCGTGCTCGCCCGCATCGTCGGCCTCATCACCGGGCGCGGCTACAACATCGAGACCCTCAACGTCGGCCCCTCCAACGACCCCACCATCTCCAAGATGACCATCGTCATCCCCGGGGACGAGACCGTCATCGCCCAGGTCGTCGCCCAGCTGGCCAAGCAGATCAACGTCTTCCGCGTGGACGACGTGACCGCCCGGCCGCACATCGACCGCGAGGCCATCCTCCTCAAGGTCAGCACCCGCGCCACCGGCCGCGCCCCCATCATCGAGGTGGCCATGCTCTTCGGCGCCAAGGTCGTCGGCGTCCAGCCCGACGCCCTCACCATCCAGATGCTCGGCTCGCAAATGCAGGTGGAGCAATTCCTCACGCTCGTGCGCCCCTTCGACGTGCTCGACATCTCCCGCTCCGGCTCCGTCGCCATGATTCAGGAGTAAGCCATGCAGCGCTTCGCCGTCCTCGGCCACCCCATCAACCACAGCTTCTCGCCCGTCATGCACATGGCGAGCTTCCGGAGCCTCGGCTTCGACGGCGAATACGTGCGCCTGGACGTGCCCCCCGAAATGCTCGGCGACGCGCTCAAGGCCTTGGCCGACGAAGGCTTCTCCGGCGTCAACCTCACCATCCCCCACAAAATGCTCGCCCTCCCGATGATGGACGCGCTCACCCCCGAGGCCCAACGCCTCGGCGCCGTGAACACCGTCCGCTTCGAGGCGGACGGCACGCGCTCCGGCCACAACACCGACGGCCCCGGCTTCCTCGCCGCCGCCAAGGCCACGCTCGGCTTCGAGCCCGCGGGCCAGACCGTCGCCGTCGTCGGGTGCGGCGGCGCGGGCCGCGCCGTCGCCATCACCCTCGCCCACGCCGGCGCCAAGGTCGGCCTCCTGGACATCGACCGGGGCCGCGCCGAGGCGCTCGCCGAGGAAATCCGCGCCACGGGCCGCGAGGCCGCCCCCATCGGCCGCGGGCAGATCCGCGACGCCGCCCTCATCGCCCAATGCTCCCCCAGCGGCCTGGCGATTTTCCCCGAACCCGCCGTCCGCGCCGACGAGATGCGCCCCGGGCAATGCCTCTACGACATCGTCATCCCCCCCGGCGACCCGACCACGCCCACCATGCGGGAGGCCCAAACGCTCGGCATCCCCTGCGCCAACGGCGTGCGGATGCTCGTCGAGCAAGGCGCCCTCTCCTTCACTTACTGGACGGGGCTGGAGGCCGACCGCGCCGCCATGCTCCGCGCCGTCGAGGAAGGCGTCTCCGGCCATGAATGAGTGGCTCATCGCCCTGAGCGAGGAAGACGCCACCTTCCTGGCGCGCGTCGCCCTCGCCTTCGTCGTCTGCCTCGGCGCCGTCATCGGCAGCTTCCTCAACGTCTGCATCTACCGCATCCCACTCGGGCAATCGGTGAGCCGCCCCCGCTCGCACTGCTTCGCCTGCGGCAAGACGATCCCCTGGTACCTCAACATCCCCATCCTCTCCTGGTTCCTCCTCCGCGGGCGCTGCGCCAACTGCAAGAGCCCCATCTCCTTCCGCTACCCCCTCGTCGAGGCCCTCACCGCGCTCCTCTTCCTCCTCGTCTTCCTCATGTGGGGCAACCCAAGGCTCCTCGCCCTCAACCCCCTCCAAGCCCCCGAGCTCATCCCCTTCCTCTGGCTCTTCGTCGCCTCCACCGTCGTCAATGTCATGATCGACATCGACCACCGCATCCTCCTCGACCGCATCTCCCTCGGCGGCACCCTCCTTGCCCTCGCCGTCTCCGCCGCCTTCCCCATCCTCCACGGCGCCATGCTTTGGAGCCAAGGGCTCACCGCCTCGCTGATCGGCGGCGCCGCCGGCTTCGGCCTCGGCTTCGCCATCGCCTGGCTCGGCGAACGCATCTTCCTGCAAGACGCCTTTGGCTTCGGCGACGTCAAGTGGCTCATGCTCTTCGGCGCGCTCTTCGGCTGGCGCGGGATGCTCTTTGTCCTGATGCTCGCGGCCTTCCTGGGGCTGCTCATGGGGCTGGGCGCGGCGCTGGCCCGCCGCCTCCGCCGCGCCCCCGCCGAGGAAGGCCCCCTCGCCATCCCCTTCGGCCCCGCCCTCGGCGCCGGCGCGCTCCTCTGGCTCTTCTGGGGCCGCTGGGTCCTCCGCGCCCTCGAGGCCCTCCAAGCCTGGGCCCTCGACCACCGGCAAGCCGTCCTCCTCACCCTCGTCCCCCTCCTTGCCCTCGCATCAATCTGGCTCCTCATCCGCATCCGCGCCATCCGCCGCGCCGCCCTCGAGGAAGGCCTCGAACCCCTCCCCGACGGCGACGCCCCCGACCCCGAACGCCCATGACCGACACCATCCTCCTCGAAGGCCTCCGCGTCGAATGCATCGTCGGCGACCTTCCCCACGAGCGCACCTTCCCCCAAGAGCTCTTCCTTGACATCGAGCTCGGGTGCGACACCCTCCCCGCCACCCAGACCGACGCCCTCGCCGACACCGTCGACTACGTCGCCGTCGCCCAATCCGTCCGCGAGACCCTCATCGCCGCCCGCTGCCGCATGGTCGAGCGCGCCGCCCAGCTCGCCGCCGACGCCTGCCTCGCCGCCGACCCGCGCGTCCGCGACGTCCGCGTCACCCTCCGCAAGCCCCACGCCCTCCCCGGCGTCGTCGCCGGCGTCCGCCTCCGCCGCGCCCGCTGACCCCACCCCGCACGCCTTCGACTTTGGAGCACCGTGCCTTGGCGTGCGTGCTGGCGTAGGCAGGGGGCGGGACGGCGGGAAGAGAAATTGCGCGGCGGGCGGCGTTTGGGGTATCCTAAAAGACGTATAAAGCAGTCGGCAAAAAGGAGGAACGGGACATGATTGCCAGGATTTTCCGCTTAGGGACGCTCGGCGCGCTGGCGCTCGCCTCCGCGGCATGGTCGGGTTGCGCGGCCTCGCGCCCCGAGACGCCCGCGCCAAACCATCTGGCCGCGGACCCGCTGGCCGCGTGGCTGGAGGCGGCCGAGCGCCCAAGCCCCGTGGTCTGCTCCGTCAAGGCCGCCGACGCGCCGGAGGCCGTGGCGCGCTTCGAGGCCATCTCGGCGCGCGTGGCCGCGCTCTACGGCGCCGTCTACGAGGCGGCGGCGGAGGCCGCCCCCCTGCCGGGCGCCGCGCACGCCGGGGAGACGCAGGGCGAGTGGAAGGCCGCGGCCCAGGCCGCCGTCACCGCCCGCTACCAGGCCACGATGGCCGAGATCGCCGCCGTGCGCCGGGAGCTCGACGCCTACACCGAGACGCTGCGCGTGGATGACTCCATCTCCAACATCACCGAAAGCCTCCGCCACACCCGCATCCTCACCGCCTTCGGCAACGACTCCACGCGCCTGGACGCCCAGCTCCGCGCCGCCGAGCGCGGGGCCGCCCTCATGCTCCGCGAGGGCCTCGCCGCAACCTCCGCCCGATGAGCCGACCGTCTATGCCGAAAGCCACCATCGCCCTCTACAAGGATTTCCTCAGAACCGGCCGCGGGGCCGACCGCGCGACGGCGGCCTTGGCCAACGCCCTCGCCGCCCGCGGCTATGACGTGCGCGTCATCACCCAGCAAGGCGCCCGCGAGCCACTCTCCGTCACCTTCGCGCCGGGGGTGACGTGCCACCGCGTGCGCCCGGTGAGCCTGCGCTCGGTGGCGGCCTTCGTGAACAAACTGCTGCTGCGCACGCGCCTGGGCGCGCGGATCCTGCGGCTTTTCCCGGCGCTGGATCTGATGCGGCGCACGTCGCGGCGCGTGCAGGCCGTCCTGGCCGCCATCCGCCCCGACCTCATCCTCTCCTCGGGCAGCAACGAGTGCGTGGAGCTGACCTACGCGGGCCCTCTGCCGGCGCCCTTCGTCCAGCTCTTCCACGTCTACCCGCCCACCTGCTTCGCCTCCAACAAGTACCGCCGGGCCGACCGTTTCCGCGCGGCGCTGCCCTTGGCGGCGGAGTGCCAGGTGCTCCTGCCGGCCTTCCGCGACCTGCTGCGCCCCTACACCCAGGCCCCCGTGGCCGCCATCGGCAACGCCATCGACTGGCCCGCCGACGAGCCCCTCCCCGACCCCGCCGGCCGCGAGAAGACCATCGTCTACGTGGCTTACTTCACCAAGGACAAAAACCACCTCCAGCTCATCGAGGCCTTCGCCCGCCTCCGCCGCGCCGAGGATTGGACGCTCTGCCTCTACGGCTCCGGAAGGCCCGAGTGGGAGCGCCGCCTGCGCGCCAAGGCCCAGGCCGAGGGCGTGGCCGGGCGCGTGCGCTTCTTCGGGGTGACCCGCACGCCGCGCCCCATCCTCCTGCGCGCCGGGATCTGCGCCTATCCCTCGCGCGTCGAGGGGTTCGGGCTGGCTTTGGCCGAGGCCATGTGGTGCGGGCTGCCGTGCGTGGGCTTTGCCGACGCGCCGGGCGTCAGCGGACTTCTCGCGCACGAGGCCAACGGCCTCCTCGCCGCCCCCGGCCCCGAGGCCTTCGCCGGCCAGCTCCAGCGGTTGGTCGACGACCCCGCACTCCGCGCGCGCCTCGGCGCCCACGCCGCCCAAACCGTCCGCCACGCCTACGCACCCGCCCGCATCTGGCAGCAGTGGGAAGACCTCCTGGCCCGCCACCTCGCGCCCCACGCGTGACCTAGGGGGCCCACTCCAGCGCCCGCGCGGCGGCGAGCGTGGGGGCGCGGCGGATGCGCACCGGCGCATCCGGCGAGACGGGGCGCACGTGATCCACCCATTCCTCCGAGAAGCGCCGCCCCAGCAGATGGACGTCGGTGGGCGAGGGATAGGGCACGTAACCGTGGATGTCGGTGCAATGGTAATCCACGTCGCCCACCAACACCACCTCATGGCGGCGCTCGCCGCCGACGTAGACGTTGCCGATGGCCAGCGTGTGGCGTCCCGAAGGATTGTGAAGGATGACCCGCTGGGGCCCCGCGGCCTCGCCCATGAAGCTGAAACTGCCGCACCAGACCACGCCGCCTGGGTTGTCGGGCAGGGCGATCTCCGTCACCCGCTCCGTCAGCATCACCGTGGCATAGACGGTCTTGGCCTTGAAGGCGGCGTGCTCCTTGACGTAGAAGCCCGTGCGCGAGAAGGTCCACCCCCGCAGGCGCGCCCAGTCGCAGACCGGCTCCCACCCCAGCGCCACCCCCACCACGGCCCACGGCAGCAGCCAGCGGCCCAACGCCTCCAACCAGGGCCTCCTGGCCCCGCGGCAGATGGCCGCGCCGAGGGCCCGGGGCGTGGGCAGGCGCAGCGCGGGGTCGGCCACCAAGGCCCGCGCCATCACCCGCCGCCACAGGGGGTGGGCCTGCCAATCGGGCAGCAGGTCGCGCACGAGCATGGCGATGGCGTAGACATCCGCCGCCGCGGAGAGGGGCGCGCCCTCGAACTGCTCCGGGGCGGAGCGCCCCAGCGTCCCCAGCCCCGCCGGCGCGCCCGCGAGGGTCGGGTTGGGCAGCGTGCCCATCGCGTCGGCAGCCTCCGCGGTCAGGGCCTTGGCCACGCCGAAATCGACCAGCACGGCATGGCCGCCGCGGAGCATGACGTTCGAGCGCTTGATGTCGCGGTGCAGGACGCCATGCCGGTGGAGCTCCTCGGCCGCGTCGCAGAGCTGCAAGGCCCACCGGCGCACCGTCGGCTCCGGCGCGGCCTCGGGCAAAGGCTCCAACACCTCCATCGCGAACCACGGCGTCGCGCCGCGCTCGCCGTGGGCGAAGACCCGCACGATGCCGGGGTGGCTCAGCCCCGCCAGCAGACGCGCCTCGCGCAGGAAGCGCACCCGCGCGCCGGGCTCCCCCGCGCGCAGCGCCTTCACCGCCGCCAGGCGCCCATCCTCCCCGCGCGCGCACCAGACCTCCGCCGAGGCCCCCACCCCGAGCAGACCGGTGACGGCAAAGCCGCCCACACGGTCGCCCACCTTGAAGAGACGCCCCTCCGGGACCAGATCCGCCCAATCCTCCCGCATGGCTCACCCCCGGCGCGCCACGTCGGCGAAGGCCGCGGGCACGAGCGCCACCAACGCGCGCGGCGCCACCTCCACGTTCAGCCCGATCAGCCCCGCGCTCACGAAGATGCGCGGCAACGCCTCCGCCGAGGCGTCGACGAACGTGGGCAGGCGGCGCTTCATCCCCAGCGGCGAGCACCCCCCGTGGCGATAACCCGTCAGCGGGAAGAGCTTGGCCTGCGGCAGCATCGTCAGCGCCCGCACCCCGGCCGCCCGCGCCGCCTTCTTCAGATCCAGCGTCCCGTCGGCCGGCACGGCGAAGACGAAGGCCTCGTGGCGCTCCGTCTCCGTGACGAGCGTCTTGAAGACGTGCGCCGCCGGCACGCCCAGCTGCGCGGCGATCTCCGCCGCCTCCGCCCGCCCCTCGCGCCCGTCGAAGGCGTGCGCGGCGTAAGGCACGCCCGCCGCCTCCAAGAGGCGCTCCACGTTGGTCTTCCTGCCGGTTTTCATGCCCCCATTCTACCAAACCGCCCCCGCGCCGCGGGGCGGGTGTGCTATAATGGCGGCCATGGAGCGGATCGGACAGCCGGTGGGCGGGGACAGCCTCGCCATCATCGCCAACGGCGCGCCGCCTGAGCGCGCCGGCGAGCGGGCGGCCTTGGCGGCGTGCGCGGCGTGCGTGTGCTGCGACCGTCTGCCGCCGCCGGGGGCGCCGCCGCTGTTGCAGGTGGTGGGGGACTGCGACACGCTCCGCCCGCCGCTCCCCCCCGCCCATCTGCTCACGCGCGACGCGGATCAGGAGACCAACGACCTCACCAAGGCGATGCGGTGGTGCCGCGCCCACGCGCCGGGGAGGCCTTTGGCCTTCTTCGCGGTGGCGGGTGGGCGGCTGGACCACACGTTGGCGAACCTCGCCCTCATCGCGGAGGGGCCGGCCCCGGCGCGGGTCTACGCCAACGACGGAGCCTTCGCGCTGCTCCCGGCGGGGAGGCACGCGCTGGGGGTGGAGGCGGGGGTGCCGCTGTCGCTGCTTTCGTTCGCGCCCCAGCGCGTCACCGCGCGGGGGGTGGCGTGGCCGGTGGAGGATCTGCCGCTGCGGGCGCTGTGGCGGGCCACGCTGAACCGCGCCACGGGGCCTGTGCTGGAGGTTGACTGCCAGGCGCCGCTTTTCGTCTACCAACCTTGGAGCGTCCCATGAAACGCCGTCTCATCCTTTCGTTCGCGCTGTGCGCGCTGTGCGCGTGTGCGGCCTGCTCGCCGTATTGGTACAAGAAGCCCGACCGCTTCGTGGTGCAGAGCTCGCGGCTGAACTGGGCGCAGATTTTCTACCAGGCCTCCGAGAACGCGCCGCGCGTCCGCTGCGACCTGCGGGACAACGGGCAGATCACCATCCTGGAGGGAAAGTCGGTGACGGTGGGCGACGACTTCAACATCGAGTACCACAAGCCGGACTTCGGCGACGTGCGGAAGTATTATTACCAGATGGACGCGGAGTTCTTCCGCGAGACGCTCCAGCTGCTGGTGGACACCGGCCTGATGGATGAGGAGGAGATCGGGGAGGAGGACCCCGTCTACCCCAAGGTGATGGTGCGGGGCAACATCAACCACCACGTCTTCGAGAAGTTCACGGTGGATCCCGACCTGATCGCGGAGATCCGCGCGCAGCTCTTCCAGTTCAAGATGCAGGGCCAGCTGCGCTGAGCGCGCGGCGGGACGAAAAAGCCGCCCTCGCCTTCGCGGCGGGGCGGCTTCCGTTTTTGGGCGGACTCAGCGGGCGGGCGCGGCCTTGGCGGCGGCGCGGATCTCCCCCATGAGCGCGTCGGGGTCGCCATAGGTGCGGGCGAGCCAGGCGGCGCCGTCCTCGCCCCGCCGGCAGACGGCGTTGAGGGGATGGAGGAGGGCGCGGGCGTCGCCGTTATGACGGGTGCGGACGAGGTGGTCGAGGAGGAGGGCGGCGTCGGCGTAGCCCCTGCGGTGGTCGGCGGCGGCGGGGTCGGCGCGGCGGGCGGGCTCGGGGAGGAGGAGGTAGTAGCGGAGGTAGTCGGTGATGCCCTCGACGAGCCAGGCGGGCGTGGTGCCGGAGGGGTAGGCTTGGACGACGTGGGTGAGCTCGTGGACGAACATCCCGGCGTCGTCGGGATGGCGGCGGAGGTGGTGGCCGCTGAGGGTGATGGCGCGGCCGAGGGTGACGCCGGGGGCGGCGTCGGCGGCCTCGGTGACATGGAGCGTGATGGGCACGGCGTAGTCGAAGGGCGCGCCGAGGGCGTCGGCGATACGGGGGAGGTAGAGTGTGGCGAGGCCGGCGAGGATGGCCTTGCGCCCGACGCTGACCTCGGGGCCGAAGTCGAGCGCGACGGGCGCGCCGGCGAAGGTCTCGGCAAGGAGGAGGCTCGGGGCGAGGAGAAGCGCGGGCAGGAGGGTACGCATGGGCGGGGCCTTTCGTGAGGGACGAGGGACAAGAAAACGCCTCCCCGGCGCGAGGCGCGGGGAGGCGTCGGGACGGGCTCGGCTCACTTGCCGGCGATCTGGCCGGAGAGGGCGAGCATCCGGGCCTCGACGGACTGGATCTCGGCGAAGCCTTGGGAGGAGACGGGGTTGACGCCGTCGGAGGCCTCCATGGAGGAATCCGCCTCGTTGTAGATGGAGTGCGGGCAGTCCGTGAGGGAATCGAAGAGGATGTTGCCCTTGTAGAGGCTGAGGGCGACGGTGCCGTCGGCGTACTGCGCAAGCGTGTCGACGGCGTTGCGGGCGGCGACGGTGGTGGGGTCGTAGTAGCGGCCGTCGTAGATCTGGTCGGAGATGAGCTTGGAGAGCTGCGTGAAGAAGAGGGTGGCGCGGCGGTCCATCGTGGCCTGGTAGACGTAGCGGATGGCGGAGCCGAGGAGCTCCATGCCGGGGGCCTCGTAGACGCCGCGGCTCTTGGTGCCGATGATGCGGTTCTCAAGGGCGTGCTTCATGCCGATGCCGTTGCGGCCGCCGATCTCGTTGGCGAGCATCATGGCCTCGAGGGGGGTGACGTCCTTGCCGTTGATCTGGACGGGGCGGCCCTTGGCGAAGCGGATGGCGACGCGCTCGGGCTTGTCGGGGGCCTGCCAGGGCCAGACGCCCATGGTGGGCTCGACGATGGTCATGGAGGTCTCCATGCTCTCGAGGTCCTCGGCCTCGTGGGAGAGGCCGGCCATGTTGGCGTCGGTGGAGTATTTCTTCTTGCCGCCGGCGAAGGCGACGATGCCGAACTGCGCGAGGTAGTCGACCATCTGCGTGCGGCCGGGGAACCGCTTCAGCAGCCCGGCGTCGCGCCAGGGGGAGTAGACCTTCATCTCGGGGGCGAAGACGTTGGTGTAGCGCTCGATGCGCATCTGGTCGTTGCCGCGGCCGGTGGCGCCGTGGACGAGGACTTGGACGCCGCGCTTCTTCATCTCGGGGATGAGGCCCTTGATGGTGACGGCGCGGCCGATGCCGGTGGAGTTCCAGTAGCCGCCGTCGTACATCGCCTGGCACTTGACGGCCTCGAGGCAGGCCTCGGCCATCTCGTCGCGCAGGTCGACGATGACGGTCTCGATGCCGGTGGGCGCCATGCGCTTGGCCACGTCGTTGATGTCCTTCTCGTCGGGCTGGCCGATGCCGCCGGTGAAGCCGATGACCTTCACGCCGTGCTCCATCATCACCTTCGCGATGGTGCGCGAATCGAGGCCGCCGGAAACGCAGGTGCCCGCGACCATACCTTTGAGATCGTCCAAAACCAATGCCATGATGTCACTCCATGTTGGGGTTGAGAAACGGGCGTTAGTGTAGCACAATCCGTGCGCGCACGCCGCGCGGGCCGTGCGGGGCGGGGAGGATTATGGTATACTGACGGGTCGAAAGGATTGACCAATGGACGAAGTGCAGCAGGCAGGCGCGGCGAAGGATGCGCAACTGGCGTCGATCAACGTCGAAGAGGAGATGAAAAGCTCCTACATCGACTATTCGATGAGCGTGATCGTGGCGCGCGCGCTGCCGGACGCCCGGGACGGCTTCAAGCCGGTGCATCGGCGCGTCCTCTATTCGATGCACGAGAACAAGAACTTCTTCAACGCCCCCTACCGCAAGTGCGCGCGCGTGGTGGGCGACGTGATGGGCAAGTACCATCCGCACGGCGACGCCTCGATCTACGACACGCTGGTGCGCCTGGCGCAATGGTTCAGCATGCGCGTGCGCCTGGTGGACGGCCACGGCAACTTCGGCACCATCGACGGCGACGGCGCGGCCGCCGCGCGCTACACGGAATGCCGCCTGGCCAAGGTCTCCGGCGAGATGCTCGCGGACATCGACAAGGACACGGTGGACTTCCTGCCGAACTACGACGGCACCACCGAGGAGCCGCGCGTCCTCCCCGCCAAGCTGCCCAACCTCCTGCTCAACGGCTCCCAAGGCATCGCCGTGGGCATGGCCACCAACATCCCCCCGCACAACCTGCGCGAACTCTGCGACGGCCTCCTCTATTACGTCCAGCGCGCGGCGGAGAACGCGGACGTCTCGAACGACGAGCTCATGCGCTTCGTCAAAGGCCCGGACTTCCCAACCGGCGCCACCATCTGCGGGCGCGCCGGCATCGAGGCGATGTACAAGACCGGCCGCGGCGCGCTCACCGTCCGCGGCGAGGCCGCCATCCTCCAAGAAGGCAAGCGCGAGACAATCCTCATCACCTCCATCCCTTACATGGTCAACAAGTCCGCCATGGTCGCCAAGATCGCGGAGCTGGCCAAGGAGGGCGTCATCGAGGGCATCGCCGAGATCCGCGACGAGTCGAGCCTCAAGGACGGCATCCGCGTGGTGATCGAGCTCAAGCAGAACGCCAAGCCCGCCGCCGTCATCCTCAGCCAGCTCTACAAGCACTCCGACCTGCAGACCACCTTCGGCGCGAACATGATCGCCCTAGATCACGGCCGGCCCCGCCGCATGACCCTGCGGGACTTCTTCCAGTGCTACGTCGACCATCGCTTCGAGGTCCACACCCGCCGCTGCCGCTTCGAGCTCGCCAAGGCCCAGGAGCGCCTCCACATCGTCGACGGCCTCCTCATCGCCCAGGACAACCTCGACGAGGTCATCCACATCATCCGCGACTCCAAGACCAACGACGAGGCCAAGGCCCGCCTCTGCGAGCGCTTCGGCTTCTCCGACGCCCAGGTCTCCGCCATCCTCGAGATGCGCCTGCGCCAGCTCACCGGCCTCGAGCGCAACAAGCTCCTCTCCGAGCAGGCCGAGCTCCGCGCCCGCATCGCCGAGCTCCAAGCCATCCTCGAGGACCCCGCCAAGGTCTTCGCCCTCATCACCCAAGACCTCGAGGCGCTCAAGGCCGCCTACACCAAGGAAGGCGACCGCCTCACCCAGATCATCCCCATGAAGGGCGACGTCAACCTCGAGGACCTCGTGGCCGACGAACCCTGCGTCGTCACCCTCTCCCGCCGCGGCTACCTCAAGCGCACCAGCCTCACCGCCTACGAAGCCCAGCACCGCGGCGGCCAAGGCAAGCGCGGCGTCTTCATCAAGGACGAGGACGCCATCGAGCGCGTCTACGTCCCCCTCGCCCACGACACTCTCCTTTTCTTCACCGACACCGGGCGCGTCTACGCCGAGCGCGCCTTCGAGATCCCCGAGACCGGCCGCACCTCCGCCGGCTTCCACGTCGCCAACATCCTCGAAGGCTTCCAGAAGGACAAGGAGCGCATCGTCGAGATCCTCCCTATCCGCGGCTTCGACGACGCCCGCTCCATCACCTTCCTCCTCGCCGACGGCACCATCAAGCGCACCAACCTCGCCGACTACAAGAACGTCAACCGCCGCGGCATCATCGCCATCAACATCGAGGAAGGCAACACCCTCGTCCAGGTCGCCCTCACCCAGCCCGACGACGTCGTCCTCATCGCCACCCGCGAGGGCCTCGTCAACAAATTCGCCCTCGCCGAGGTGCGCGAGGTGGGCCGCAACGCCATGGGCGTCACCGGCATCCGATTCCGGATCCCCGACGACCGCGCCTGCGGCCTCGCCATCCAGAAACCCGGCGCCCAGCTCCTCATGGTCACCGAGAACGGCCGCGGCAAGCGCAGCAGCTTCGAGGACTTCCCCCAGCACAAGCGCGGCTCCACGGGCGTCATCGCCAACCCCCGCGGCAACGAGCGCAACGGCCGGCTCATCGGCATCGCCGCCGTCGCGGGCGACGAGACCCTCGTCCTCCTCTCCACCGCCGGCCTCCTCATCCGCACCCGCGTCTCCGAGATCCCCACCCTCGGCCGCACCGCCGCCGGCGTCAACTTCATCCACCTCGCCGAAGGCGTCACCCTCGCCTCCTTCTCCCTCGCCCCCGCCGAGGAGGACGAGCCCGGGGAACCCGCGCCCGAAGGCGGGGAGGCGCCCGCCGGCGCCGAGCCCGCCCCGCAGGCCTGACCGCCGCCCCGGCATGGAAAGGCCCCCGGCCCCAAGCCGGGGGCCTTTCCATGCCGCCGCCAATGGGGACGTTCGTGGTATAATGGCGCCATGGACGATTTGTTCGACAGGGAGGACGAAGGCGAGGATCAGGCGCCCGCCGACCCCGCGAAGCTGGGGCCGCTGCCGGCGCGCATGCGCCCGCGGAGCCTGGAGGAGATCGTGGGGCAGGAACACCTGCTGGCGCCGGGGCGCCTCCTGCGCCGCGTGATCGAGAGCGACCGCTTCACCAACCTGATCTTCTATGGGCCGCCGGGGACGGGGAAGACGACGCTGGCGGAGGTCATCGCCCGCACGACCCACCGCCGCTTCGAGCGCACCAGCGGGGTCACGAGCAACGTGGCGCAGCTGCGCGCCGTCTGCGAGAAGGCGCGCGCCCTGCGCGGGCGGATCGGGACGGTGCTCTTCGTGGACGAGATTCACCGCTTCAACAAAGCCCAGCAGGACGTCCTCCTCCCCTACGTGGAGGACGGCACGGTGACGCTCATCGGGGCGACGACGCACAACCCCGGCATCTTCATCAACACCCCGCTCGTCTCGCGCTCGCTCGTCTTCGAGCTGCGCGCCCTGGACGCGGCGGCGATCGGGGCGGTGCTGCGCCGGGCCTTGGCCGACCGCGAGCGCGGCCTGGGCGACAGCGGGGCGACGCTCGACCCGGAGGCGGAGGCCTTCCTGGCCAAGGTCTGCGACGGCGACGCGCGGCGCGCCCTGACGGCGCTGGAGATCGCGGCGCGCTCGACCCCGCCGGACGCCGAGGGCCGCATCCGCATCACCGCGGAGGTCATGGCCGAATGCGTCCAGCGCCGCGTCATCGCCTACGACAAGGACGAGGATCAGCACTACGACACCATCTCCGCCTTCATCAAATCCATCCGCGGCTCCGACCCCGACGCGGCGGTCTACTGGCTGGCCAAGATGCTCGAGGGTGGCGAGGACCCCCGCTTCATCGCGCGGCGGCTGGTCATCTCCGCCTCGGAGGACATCGGCAACGCCGACCCGCGCGGGCTGACGGTGGCCGTGGCCGCCATGCAGGCGGTGGAGTTCGTGGGGATGCCCGAGGCGCGGATCGCCCTGGCCCAGGCCACCACCTACCTGGCCTCGGCGCCGAAATCCAACGCCGCCTACCTGGCGCTGGACGAGGCGGCGGCGGACGTCCGCTCCGGCCGCGTGCAGCCGGTGCCCGAGCACCTCAAGAACGTCCACGTGAAGGCCGAGGGCAAGGCGGCCGCCCCCGCCTACAAATATCCCCACGACTACCGCGACACGGCGGTCGACCAAGCCTACCTGACCATCCCGGCCACCTATTACCGGCCCAAACCCGCGGGCTACGAGGACACCATCGCCAAACGCCTGGCCTGGCTCCGCGCCCGCAAAGCCCAAGCGAGGGAATGACGCATGAAATGGATCGACGTGCCCGGCATCCGCGAGGCCGAGCGCCTGGCCTTCGCCCAACGCAACCTGCCCAGCTACACGGCCATGTGCCGCGCCGGCGCCGCCGTCGCCCGAATGGCCGAGGCCGTGGCCGAGCGCGCCGGGCTCCGCCGCGCCATCGTCCTCTGCGGCCCCGGCAACAACGGCGGCGACGGCTGCGTGGCCGCCCGCTGCCTGCATGAGGACGGCTTCGACGTGGAGGTGCGCCTCACCTGCGTGCCCTCCCACCTCAGGGGCGACGCCCTGCGCGCCTGGAAGGATCTGGTGGCCGCCGGGCTCCAGACCCGTGTCCTCCCCTCCCCCGAGGCCTGGCAGGACACACCTTGGGCCGACCCCGCCGTCGCCCCCCGCCGCGCCCTCATCGTGGACGCGCTCCTGGGCATCGGCGCCAAGGGGGCGCCCACCGGCGCCGTGGCCGCGGCCATCCTCTGGGCCAACGGCACCGCCCCCTCCTGCCCCGTCCTCTCCGTGGACGTCCCCAGCGGCCTGGACGCCGACACCGGCGCGACGCCCGGCGCCGCCATCCGCGCCGACGCCACCATCACCTTCTCGCGGCCCAAGCTCGGCTTCGCCAACCCCGCCGCCCGCCCCTGCCTGGGCCATCTGACCGTGGCGGACATCGGCATCCCCAACGACCTGCTCGAGACCGCCGCCCGCCTCCCGCCCGACGGGGCCGAGCTCATCGCCGCGCCCGAGATCCGCCACGTCCTCCGCCCCGAGCGCGCGCAGGATTCCCACAAGCGCACCTACGGCCACGCCCTCATCATCGGCGGCTGCCCGCGCTACCCGCACGCCCCCGTGCTCGCCGCCCAGGCGGCCTACCGCGCCGGGTGCGGCCTCGTCTCCCTCGCCGTGCCCGAATGCGCCCGCCCCGCCGCCGCCCACTGGGCGCCCGAGGCCATCTTCGCCGACGAGACGCCGGGCGACCTCTCGGACTTCGACGCCCTGGCCATCGGCCCCGGCATGGGCCCCCTCACGGGCGGGCGCCTGGCGCTCCTCCGCCGCCTGGTGAGCGACGCGCAGGCCCCCCGCGCCGTGGTCGACGCCGACGCCCTCACCGCCTTGGCCGCGCTCCGCCAAGAGGAAGGCTGGGCCCCCGACGGCTCGGCGCTCCGCCTCATCCTCACGCCCCATCCCGGCGAGGCCGCCCGCCTCCTCGGCGTCACCCCCAAGGACGTGCAGGGCGACCGCCCCGCCGCCGCCCGCGCCCTCGCGGCCAACTACCACGCCATCGCCGTGCTCAAGGGCCACAACACCCTCGTGGCCGAGCCCGGCGGCCGCCTGCGCGTCTGCATGGGCGGCAATCCCGGCATGGCCACCGCCGGCACCGGCGACCTGCTCACCGGCATCATCGCGGGGCTCCTCGCGCGCGGCCTCGGCACGGAGGACGCCGCCGTCCTCGGCGTCTACCACCACGCCCTCGCCGGCGACGCCGCCGCCTTCGCCCACGGCGAGGAATCGCTCGTGGCCACCGACCTCTTCGCCACCCTCCGTCTCTGACGGGGGCGAGGCGCTTTTTGCTACAATGTGTGATTGATGAAAGCCACGGATCTCACTGTCGTATCCCTGCCGCTGCCCTCGTCCGAGGCGGCGGACACGCTGTTGGAGCTGGTGGACGCGGAGGCCTTCACGCCGACGGTGTGGGAGGACGTGGAGACCGGCGAGACGCGCTTCGAGGTCTTCCTGGAGGACGCCGCGCGCGCGCCGGCGGTGGCCGAGGCCCTGCGCGGCGCGGCTGCCCTCGCGGGGCTCGGCGCGGCGTCGCCCGAGATCGGGACGTTGCCGGCGGCGGACTGGGCGGAGGCCTGGAAGCGCTTCTTCCATGTGGAGCGCGTGTCGCCGCGCGTGACGATCCGCCCCTCGTGGGAGCCTTACGAGGCGGCGCCCGGGGAGGCGGTGGTGACGCTGGATCCCGGGATGAGCTTCGGCACGGGGCGCCACCCGACCACGCGGGCCTGCCTGATTTTCTTGGACGAGCTGGCGCAGGGCGACCTCTCGCGGCCGGTGCTGGACATGGGCTGCGGAAGCGGCATCCTCTCCATCGCGGCGCGGAAGCTGGGCTTCGCCCATGTGCGCGGCTTCGACTACGACCCCGACGCGGTGGCGGTGGCGCGGGAGAACGCGGCCCTGAACGGCGTGCGCATCCCCTTCGAGCCGCGCGACCTGGCGGCGAACCTCGACCAAGGCGCGGTGGTGCTGGCCAACATCCTGGGCCCGGTGCTCGCCGCGCACGCGGCGGAGGTGGCCTGCGCGGTGCTGCCGGGCGGCGCGTTGGTGGCCTCGGGCATCTTGGAGTCTTTCTACCCGGAGGTGCGCGCCGCCTTCGAGGCGCAGGGGCTGCGCGAGGCCCGCGCCCTGACGCTCGGCGAATGGCGCACCGGCCTTTTCACGAAACCCGAACAGCCCTGACGGAGCCTGCATGAACCTGCTTCTGGCCATCGCCACGCTTGTCTTTTTCTCCTTCCTGCCGCTCTTGGAGCTGCGCGCCTCCATCCCCATCGGCTTCTTCGCGCTGGAGGGGATGTATGGGGTGACGATGGGATGGTGGTGGGTGGTGCTCATCTGCGTGGCGGCGAACATCGCGCAGGGCATCGTGGTCTTCGAGATCCTGCTGCCCATCCTGGCGCTGCTGCGGCGGAAGTGGCCGTGGTTCGCCACCAAGGTCTGGCCGCACGTGGAGAAGCGTCAGGAGAAGCTCCGGCCCGCCATCGAGAAGTACGGCGAATGGGGGCTGGCCGTCTTCATCGGGATCCCGCTCCCGGGGACGGGCGCGCTGACGGGCGCGGTGGGCGCCTTCCTGCTGGGCTTCGACCGGAGGCGCTTCTACCTGGCCAACGCGGCGGGCGTGCTCATCGCGGGCGTCTGCGTCACGGCCATCTGCCTGCTGATCCAGAACGGCGTGGTGGGCGAGGATTCCTGGATCCGTTCGCTGTTCATCAAGGAGCTGCACTGATGCGCAAACGTATCGCCGTCGTGATGGGGGGCACGAGCCATGAGGCCGACATCTCCCTGCTTTCCGGCGCGGCAGTGGCCGAGGCGCTGCGCCAGGCCGGCCGCGAGGTCGTCGAGGCCCGCCTGACGCGCGACGCCGCGGACGAGGTGCCGCGCGACGTGGACGCCGTCTTCATCGCCCTTCACGGCGGCTACGGGGAGGGCGGCGGCATCCAGGCGGATTTGGACGCGCTCCGCCTGCCTTACACCGGGCCCGGCGCCAAGACCAGCCGCCTGTGCATGGACAAGCCCGCCACCAAGGCCGTCCTCCGGCGCGCGGGCGTGCCGACGCCCGAGGGCGCGGTGGTCGGCGCGGAGGCCGCCGCCTTCCGTCCCCCCTTTGACCTGCCGGTTGTGGTGAAGCCGCCGCGCGACGGTTCGAGCGTCGGCCTCTCGAAGGTGACGGCGCCGGGGCAATGGGCCGACGCCGTGCGCCTGGCGGCGGGGCAAGACGCGCGCGGCGAGGCGTTGGTGGAGCGGTACGTGCCGGGGCGCGAGCTGGCGGTGGGCGTGGTGATGGGCCGGGCGCTGCCGGTGCTGGAGATCGTCGCGCCGGACGGTTGGTACGACTGGAAGGCGAAGTACGCGGAGGGCGGCTCGCGCCATCGCTTCCCGGAGGAATCCGCGTGGACGCGCGAGGCGCAGCGGCTGGCCGAGCGAACCTATGAGGCGACCGGCTGCCGGGGCGCGGTGCGCGTGGACTTCCGCCTCTCGCCGGAGGGGCGGCTCTATGTGTTGGAGGTGAACACGGCGCCCGGCTGCACGGCGCGGAGCCTCCTGCCCGAGGCCGCGGCGCGCGCGGGCATCCCCTTCCCGGAGCTGTGCGCGCGGTTGGCGGAGGCGGCGACGTATGGCGAATGACCGGCGCAAGGGCAAGAAACGCCAGCCCGGCGCCCTCGCGGCGCTGGCCGGGCGCTTGGCGCACGCGGCGGCGGGGCCGGCGTCGCGCCTCCTTTTCCCCGCGCTGGTGGCGGTCGCGGCCCTCGCGCTCTTCGCTTGGTTCCGCCACGCCTATTACGACAGGAACCCCGCCTTCATGGTGGACCCGGAGGGGATCGTCATCCACGGGAACGCCACGCTGACGCGCGAGCAGGTGCTGCAAACCTTCGGGCTGGATCATCCCGTCAACGGCTTCGCCTTGGTGCGGAGCGACATCGTGGCGCGCCTGCGCCGGCAAAGCCCGCTGATCAAGAGCGTGTCCATGACCTTCCAGCCGGGGCGGTCGTTGGCGCTGCGGGTGGACGAGCGGACGCCGCTGGCGCGCCTGGCCAAGACCTCCCTGCCGCTGGTGGTCGACGAGGAGGGCGTCTGTTTCATCTATCCCCGCCCGCGAGACGCCTATCCCGAGATCGGCGGGTTCGACCTGCCCACGGATCTGATGCCCGGCGACCGCCTGCCGCCGCAGCTGCACTGCATGCTCCGCCTGATCGCGGCCGCCGCCTCGCCGGACTACCACCTGCCGGGCTCCGTGGAGCGCGTCTTCCTGCTCTCCGACGACGCCGACGACGGCCTCGCCGTGACCCTGCGCGACGGGCGGAAAATCGACATCGCCTGGCCCGACATGGCGCGCGAGCGGGGCGCCTCGGACGCGATGCTGCGCCGCCTCGCGAACGTGGGGCGGGCGCTGCGCAGCCCCGCGCTGGAGGGCAAACAGCATTTCAACGCGATGGCGCCGAACGCCGTCTCGGTCTCGGATTGAGGAGCGACATGGGCATTCTTCTGGGCGCATTGGACATCGGCACGCAGACCACCAGCTTGGTGGCCGGGGAGGTCACGGACGGCAAGCTCGCCATCCTGGGCCGCACGGAGACCCCCACCCAAGGCGTCAAGAAAGGGGTCATCCGCGACATCGACAGCGTCACCGCCGGCATCCGCCGCGTCTGCGAGGCCATGAGCCAAGAGCACCGCGTGGATCTGGTGAACGTCTCCACCGCCTTTTCCTGCGGCGACCTCCGTTCCCTCGTGCGCACCGGCCGCGTCTCGCTCCTCCCCGGACACGCCATCAACCAGGATGACATCGAGGCCGCCGAGGAGAACGCGCAGTCCGAGAACGCGCCCGACGCGCCCGAGACGCTCCTTCAGCGCTTCCGCCAAAAATACCTCGTCAACGACCAGCTCGTCGTCTCCCCCACCGGCATGGCCGGCGCCGAGCTCAAGGCCAACGTCCTGGAGCTGATCGCGCCGCGGACCGCCCTCGGCTCCCTTCAGACCGCCATCCACCAGGCGGGGCTCCGCCTCGTGGACACCGTCTTCTCCGGCCTCGCCGCCGCCGAAGCCGTCCTCGACCGAAAAGCCCAGGAGGACGGCGCGGTGGTGATCGACTTCGGCGCCGGCACCGTGGACTACCTGGCCGTCTGCAACGGCGTCATCGCCGCCGTGGGCGCCATCGGCGTGGGCGGCGCGCACCTCACCAACGACCTCGCCCTCGCCTTCCAGGTCACCCAAAAACAGGCGGAGGAGATGAAACTGGCCCGCGGCGCGGCCATGATCCAGCCCGACCTCGCCAACGCCCGCCACCTCCTCCGCACCACCTTCTCCACCAACGACCGCTCCGTCTCCGTCCACGCCATCCAGACCGTCACCACCGAGCGCGTCGACGAAACCTTCCGCCTTGTCCGCGACGCGCTGCGCGACGTCCTCCCCCAAGTCCACGGCGGCATCTTCCTCACGGGCGGCACGGCCGCCCTGCCCCTCATCGCCGAGCAGGCCTCCGCCATCTTCGGCAAGCCCTGCTCCCTAGGCGTGCCCGTCAACGTCGCCAACCTCCCCGACGCGCTGGCGCAGGCCCCCTACCGCCACGCCACCGCCGTGGGCATCCTGAACTGGCGCTGCCGCATGCTGACCCAGGAGACCTACCGCCCCACCCTGCTCGCGCGCCTCCGCGCCTTCCTCAAGGGCTGACCGACCATGGACACCGAAGACCTCCTCCTCCTTTCCGTGGGCGGCGCGGCGGCCGGCGTGGCGCGGCGCGTCGCCGAACGCGCCTCCGCGCCCCTGCGCGCCCTCATCCTCGACACCGACGACGCCGTCCTCCAAGCCCTCACCCCCGCCGTCGGCGTCGCCACCACCGTCTTCGGCGTCAAGCGGCTGGCCGGCCGCGGCACGGGCGGCGACCACAACCTCGGCGCCGGCGCGCTGCGCGACGACGCCGCGCAGCTCCTCGCCCAGATCGGCAGCCCACGCCTCACCGTCGTCCTCACCTGCTGCGGCGGCGGCACCTCCGGCGCGCTCCCCTTCCTGCTCGAGCTGCTCCACGCCCAAGGCGCCGCCACCGTCGTCGTCGCCACCGAGCCCTTCGCCTTCGAGGGCGAGGACCGCCAACGCTGCGCGCGCGTGCTCGCCCCCGCCATCGAGGCGCGGGCCGACGCCTTGGCGCGCGTCCCGCTCGACCTGCTTGTCGGCGAGGAGGCCTCAACCCTGCCCGCCGCGGAGGCCTTCGGCCGCGCCGCCGACCGCCTGGCCGCCGCGCTGGGGCTCCTGTGGACGCTCCTGGCCCACCCCGGCTTCATCGCCTTCGACGCCGAACGCTTCCGCCGCCTCATCGCCCAAGACCGCCGCGCTGCCCTGCCCTTCTGCTTCGCCGACGCCTCCGCGGCCGGCGAGGGCCGCGCGGAGGCCGTCCTCCGGGAGCTCCTCGCCAGCCCGCGCCTCCGCGTCGACGGCGTCGACCGCCTGGCCAACGCCGCGCAGTTCGTCGCCGGCGTCCTCGCCGGCCCGGATCTCCGCCTCTGCGAGCTGGGCGTCCTCATGGAGGGCCTCCGCGGCCACTGCAAGGTGTTGCAGGAGGATTTCCTGGGCACCGCCGACGAGGAAGGGCGCGAGGGCACGCTCGCCGCCGTCGTCCTGGCCTTCGGCGCGCCCGCCCCCGAGAGCCCCGCCGAGCCGGCCGCCGCGCGCCCCCTCGGCGCCAGGCGCGGCAAGGGCGCCAAGGCCGCCAAGGGCACCCTCCTCGGCGCCACGAAAGACCGTTTCTCCGACGTCGAGCACACCGTCTACGACGGCCAGGACCTTGATGTCCCCACCTATCAGCGCCGCGGCATCCGCCTGACCCGATGAGAACGCTCCTCCCCCTGCTGTCGCTCCTGCTCCTGCTCGCCGGCTGCCGCCGCGAGGATTGGCGCGAGGCCACCTTCGCGCTCCCCCCCGGCGTCCCCGCCGAGCGCGCCGCCGCGGCCTGCCGCGCGCTCGACGCGCAGACCCCCCCGTCCATCACCGTCGAAGGGCGGACGCTCCGCATCCGCTACAACTCCATGCGCGTCGCCCCAGGCAACTTCGCCTACACGCTCCGAACCCTCCGCTGACCCAAGGAGCCTCCATGCGCCTGCTCGTCCAACGCGTCACCCAAGCCTCCGTCGCCGTCGCCGGCGAGACCGTCTCCGCCTTTGAGGGCCCCGGGCTTCTGGCCCTGTGCGGCTTCGCCCCCGGGGACACCCCCGCCCAAGCCGAGCGGCTCTGCGCCAAACTCCTGCGCCTGCGCATCTTCGAGGACGAGCGCGGCGCCATGAACCGCTCCGTCCTCGACGTCGGCGGCAGCGTCATCCTCGTCTCCCAATTCACCCTCTACGCCGACACCACGCACGGCAATCGCCCCGGCTTCTCCGCCGCCGCGCGCCCCGAGGTGGCCGAGCCGCTCTACCGCCACTGCCTTGCCACCCTCCGCGCCACGCTCGGCGACCGCCTCGGCGGCGGCGTCTTCGGCGCCGAGATGGAGGTCCGCCTCCTCAACCACGGCCCCTGCACCATCCTGTTGGAGGCCTGACGTGCCCTGGGTTTCCGCGCCGGCACCCGACCCCGCGCTCGTCGCCGCCATCGCCGCCGAGGCCGGGCTCTCGCCTCTTGTCGCCGCCGTCGTCGCCCGCCGCGCCCCCACGCTCGCCGAGGCCCGCCGCTGGCTCGCCCCCGAACGCGCGCCGCTCTGCGACCCCTTCGCCCTCGGCGGCATGGAGGCCGCCGTCCGCCGCATCCTCCGCGCCGTCGCCGGGCGCGAGCCCATCACCGTCTTCGGCGACTACGACGTGGACGGCGTCACCGCCACCGCCCTCCTCGTCCAAGCCCTCGCCCAGGCCGGCGCCGCCGTCAAACCCTTCATCCCCGACCGCGAGACCGAGGGCTACGGCCTCACCCCCGCCGCCCTCGCCCGCTGCCTGGCCTATCCCCCGCGCCCCGAGCTCCTGATCACCGTCGACTGCGGCATCTCCAGCCCCGACGAGGTCGCCTGGCTGCGCGGCCAAGGCGTGGAGACCATCGTCACCGACCACCACACGCCCCCCGGCCGCCTCCCCGAGGCCGCCCTTGCCATCGTTAACCCCCGCCTCGCCGCGCCCCCCGGCGCCGAGGGCCTCTGCGGCTGCGCCGTCGCCCTCACACTCGTCCGGGCCCTTGCCGCGCGCGGACTCCCCGTCCGCCCGGAGGCGTTCCTCGACCTTGCCGCCGTCGCCACCATCGCCGACGTCATGGCGCTCACCGGCGAGAACCGCGCCCTTGTCGCCCAAGGCCTCCGCGCCCTCGCCCGCCCCGGCGCCAACCCCGGGCTCCGCGCCTTGGCGGACGCCCAGCGCCTGCCGACCGCCCCGACCGCCGAGCAGGTCGCCTTCGGCGTCGTCCCCTGCGTCAACGCCGCCGGCCGCCTTGGCCGCCTCAAGCTGGCCTACGGCCTCATCGGCCTGCGCAACCCGGCCTTCGCCCGCCCCCTTGTCGCCCTCAACGAAGAGCGCCGCCGCATCGAGCGCGCGCTTTTGGGCCGCATCCTCGCCGCCGACCCCACACCCGCCGGCAACCTCCTGCTCGCCGCCGGCGAGGATTTCCACCCCGGCGTGCTGGGCATCGTCGCCGCCCGCCTCGTCGAACGCTTCGGACTCCCCGTCGCCCTCGTCCGCCTCACCCCCGACGGCGGCGGCAGCGGCTCCATGCGCGCCTGCCCGCCCTGGGACGCCGTCCGCGCCCTCGACGCCGTCGCCGACCTGCTCGCCGCCCACGGCGGCCACGCCGGCGCCGCCGGCTTCACCCTGCGCCCCGGCGCCTGGCCCGACTTCGCCCGACGCCTCCCCGATGCCTTCCCCGACATCCCCGGGCAGGAGCAGACCGCCACCTGCGAGGCCGACCTCACCCACCAGCCCATCACCCTCGCCCTCTGCCGCGAACTCGAACGGCTGGAACCCTACGGCCACGGCAACCCCAAGCCCATCTTCCGCAAAGACTTCACCCTCTGCGAAGCCCGCCCCATCGGCGCCGACGGCACCCACCTGCGTCTGGCCCTCCGCCCCCTCGAAGGCGGCAACCCCCTCAAGGCCGTCTGGTTCGGCAACGCCCAAGCCGCCCGCGACTGGCGCCCCGGGCTCCGCCTCCGCGCCTGGTTCACCCTCGCCGTCGACACCTTCCGCGAGCCCGTCCCCAACCTCATCCTCGCCGACGCCCAACCCTTCTGACCCCGCCCCCGCCCGATGCCGCTGCGCCCCCTCAAACCGGCAACGCAGGCAAGGCGAATCTTCCCCTCCCCCACTCCATCAAAGCAGCGACGGAAGTATGAGAGGCGACGGGCTCGGTGGGATCCCAGATGAATTCCTTGTAGACGTTCCACGGGCTGTTGGAGAAGAGCTGCTGAACGCAGAGGTAGCCGTTGTAAAGGAACTTGGTGTAGGTGACCTGGCGGTTGCCGGCCATCTCCTTGTGGAAGACGCGCCGGCCGAGGCGGTCGTAGCCCATCGTAACGACCGTGTTCCCCTGCGTCCAGCGGATGGGGCGATTTTCGGCGTTGTATTCCACCGCCCATTCGCCCGTGTCGGTGAGCACCTTGGTCTGGTTGCCGTCGGCGTCGTATTCCGGCACGAAGGCGTCGATGGCGGTGTATTGGTTGAGCGCGTTGGCGGCGTACGCCCGCCCCTCGGCCACGGTGCGGTTGCCGATGTCGTCGTAAGCATACGTGAAGCCCTGCCCGGCGACAAACTGGTCACAGAAGTCATAGGCATAGGTCTCCGTCTTGGCAATTCCCGTGCGGCGGCCAAAACGTGGAGGCGTTGTCCGAATTGTGTATCGTAACATTTGCCTCCTAAAGATAAGCACTATTAAAGCTAAGATTTTTCAACATCTTGACATAGGCTTCGAAGAACTCACGCAACTGGATTCGCTCATCCAAAAGTTGCTTGAGACGACGCCTCATGTTCTTAGACATTTTTACCCCATCGTTATAACATGCTATTCTTTTTTCCACCGCAAATGGTTTTAAGAAGCCGTTTGTTACGAATGAGGCATCGCAATGTTCAGCAACATCAACGGCATTCCACAGTAGCGGGTAGATATTGTCAAACGAGAGAGCCGGACAATATCGGGTTTTACACTGGAACGCAACACATGCGGGCTCTTTCCAGCCGCGCAAATACCAAGGTGTAAGGATGGGGCCTTTATACATTCTCTCTATTCGGAAACAATGATAATTTTCTGTGATATATAACGCATTAACCCAACAATCCAATGTATGCAACTCAACAAGAGGAGGACTACCATCTTCGAGAGAAATGAGAGAAGACCATTTCCCCGAGAAAATAATCATTCGCGGAAATCCTAAACCCGGTTTCATGTCAATCAACACGTTTACAGTCCAAATATGTTTCGCTTGCCTCTCCGTCTTTCTCAAAGACGAGTTCTTCCACAACACGCAAAGAAGTGGAAATTTGAAATGCTTTCGCACCTGTGGAATATTGCAAATACCAAAGTTCATACCTTGTAAGTGTAAGTCTTGGGGAATTACCATGTATAAATGAATGTACTTGCGAAGACGTCTTCATTTCTCCACGGATAGTCTGTCCATAGATGGGATTCAGGTTCCACGGCTGATTTTTAATCCAGTCGGGAATGTGTTTTCCAATGGCACTGTTTTGACGGATGAATTGATGGTGGACATGTGTTCCAGGAGGGATCGAATACTGTTTACCATACCACCTCCGAGTGGCTCGCCACGTGTGGCTGCCAGTCTTCCAACACCCTTTGCCCAAGGTTGACACCACCGATCGAAGAAGGGTTATGTCCGAAATTGCAATGCCAAGATTGAACGCACCCTGCACATAATGCCCATTGTAAAAGGCTTCATCCATGCCACGGATTGGGCCATAAACAGGAATCAACTCCTCAATCCCACTTACCGGAGGAGGCGCTGGTCTGTCCGGATCATAAAGGATGGATTCCGCCATGGCATTTGGCCCACCAAGTGTCGCCACGTCCAATCCCAAGATATCGTAAAGATAAAAACTATTCCCGCAAATCAGATAGAGGTTTCGCGAAAACTCCTCCTCCAGCGGGTCTCTTCCGAGCCAGCGGCCATCGTTGGGGTTGTAATGGCGGTAGTTGTAGTAGACGAGGGCGAGGGCGTCGTCGTGGAACTCGGAGGAGAAGCGGAAAGGATTGTCGGCGGCGCGGGAGCCGGTGGCGGCGACGGCGCCGAAGGGGGCGTAGTCGTAGTGGGCGACGGGCTCGTTGAAGGGGCCGACGGTGACGACGTCGGTCACGTTCTTGTTGCCGTCGTGGAGGAGGAAGGTGGCGCGTTTGGCGTTTTGGCGGAAGCAGAGGGGACGGGTCGCAACGGGCTCGGTGGGATCCCAAATGAACTCCTTGTAGACGTTCCACGGGCTGTTGGAGAAGAGTTGCTGGACGCAGAGGTAGCCGTTGTAAAGGAACTTGGTGTAGGTGACCTGGCGGTTGCCTTCCATCTCTTTGTAGAAGACCCGCCGCCCCATGCGGTCAAAACCCATGGTGATGACTTTATTGCCCTGCGTCCAGCGGATGGGGCGGTTCTCGGCGTTGTATTCCACCGCCCATTCGCCCGTTTCCGTGAGCACCTTGGTCTGATTGCCGTCGGCGTCGTATTCCGGCTCGAAGGCGTCGATGGCGGTGTATTGGTTGAGCGCGTTGGCGGCGTACGCCCGCCCCTCGGCCACGGTGCGGTTGCCGATGTCGTCATAGGCATAGGAACGGGCGTCGGCGGAGGTCAACTGGTCGCGGAGGTCGTAGCCATACTGCTCGTCATTCTTGGAGACGCGGCGGCCGAGGAGGTCGTTGGCGTAGACATACGTGCTGAGGGCCGTCCCGTCGGGGAGGCTGTTGGTGACGGCGGTCAGCAGGTCGCGCCCCGGCTCATACGCCCATTCCGCCGTGAGGCCATTGGGATAGGTCAGCCTGGCCTTGAGGTCGGAGCCGGGCAGGTAGGCCCAGGCGAAGTTCCCGCCCTCGTTCATCGTGGCGAGGCGCCCGGTGGCGGGGTCGTAGCCCAAGGTCATCCGACGGCTGCCGCTCACGGAATAACCCGCGTCGCGCCCGTAGGCGTCGAAGTGGTGGGTGAGCGTCTTGGCGTACTCGCCCGTGATGGACTCCGTCTCCAGCTCGCCGTAGGCATTATAGCCAAAGGTGGTGGTGCCCACCGCGTCCGTCGCCTGCGCCTGACGGCCAAAGACGTCATAAACATAGCCCACCGCCGGCGTGCCGTCCGAGTACGTCTGCGACACAAGGTCGCCGTAGACATTGTAGGCGTAGGTTGTCACGTTGCCGCGCGCGTCCGTGCGCGTCGCCACCTGGCCAAGGTCGGTGAGCGTGTAGGCCACGCCATGGCCGTCGGCATACGTCTTCGAGAGCAAGGCCCCCGTGGCCTCATCGTAAGCCCACGTCGTCGAGTCGCCCTCGCCGGAAGCCTCGTCGCGGAAGGTCGTCATGCCCACCTTCTGCCCGAACAGGTCATAATCATACACCACGGGATAGACGGCGCCACCCTCGTAGGTCTTGTTGCCGCGCACGTCGTATTCATAGACCGTCACGTTGCCAAGGGCGTTGGTGACGGCGCAGACGCGCCCCGCCTCGTCATAACCATAGGCCGTCGTCGCCCCCACGGCGTCCGTCACCGAGGCCAGGCGCCCGCGCGCGTCATACGCCCGCGCCGTCACGTTCCCGCGGCCGTCCGTCTCCGCCACCACGCGCAGATACTTGTCATAGGCCGTCGAGTTGGTCACGCACGAAGCGCTCACCGTCTGCACCGTCACCCCATCGAGCGCCACCTCCACCGATGGGTTGCCCACCCCAGGGAAGGTCGTCGTCACCAGACCGAAGAGGGCATTGGCGTAAGCATTGCACGAAACAACAATATCATTGCTGATATTGATCTCGCAATTGAGAAATCCTAATGTCGCTCTATAATCCCAAATATGAACTGTTCTTTGGATAAACATGATTAACGATTTAATTTAGTTGGGACCGTTACACTTGGGAGACATAGGGACTATTCATACTGTAATTTCTCACTATCTCAATATAATGAACGAAAAATTCTCGCAATGGTATCCGATTTTCAACCAACCCTTTGAGTTTTTTCTTCATTCGCTGCGACATCGGCCCACCATCCCCAAATCGGGCAATCCGAGATGTCGTTGTGAACTCGCCCAATTGATAAGCATTACATAGACTAATCGACACACATGACGCAATGTCAATAGCCCTCCATAAAAGAGGATAAACGTTATCAAACGAAAGCTGTGGACAATAACATGCCTTGCAGTGAAATGCCACACATGAAGGTTGGCACCAACCACGCAAATACCACGGTGTAAGATTTCTCCCTTTTTCCATCTTGATTATCTTGAAGCAATGATAGTTCTCTGTGATAAGCAACGCATTGACCCAATGTTTAAGCGTCGACACTGCAATCTGTGGCATTGCCCCATCTTCTAGCGTAACAACAGAGGCGAATGCCCCAGGGAAAACAACCATTCGCGGAAAACCAAACAGTGGTCTCATAATCACTCCAAGCGTTTACAAATTAGATAATTGATAACGCTCTTCAACTAAAATTGTTTTGAAGAATGTCCGTTTTGAAAAATGGTAACAAATCCGCCAAAGGCCCTCTTGAAAAAATGTTACATCTTGGGAAAATCGCACCTCCATCCCTGGCTCCAACAAGAAAATTGGTGCAACGCAAGAAACATTCCCTACTCTAACAAAAGGTTCCTTTAGAACCTCTGTTCGCAAAAAATGAATGTTGTAAAAGCCATGAAACCCAACCACTCCATCCGTCGCATAGATTCCTGCTTCGTTAAAACATCCCTCAGCATTCTCATCAAGTAAAGCCCAGCGTTTCTCTGTTACATTGTATTTCTCCACCGTAATCTCAACCGGAAGGGACGCGACATCAACAGAAACCCTGTTCTCATTTGAAAGAATGACCCACACTGTAATTGGTTGACCGCACGAAACAATGCAAGACTTTTGACTAAAGCGACCTTGTAACAACAAATCATCAGCGGGAAAATCAATTTGCACGATTCCCTCATCTATGTCTAAACTCGACAAACAAGAGAATTGTGACAACGCCATTATAAAAAGCCCACTTACCAATACATTTCTGAATAGACGTTCTCTTCCCATTCCTGTTCACTCCCCATATTTTGTCCATGATTCGTTTCTTCGTCAAAAGTCAAATTCCGCTCATTTTGTCGGTCCCAAGCTGTTTTTCTCAACTCATCTCGTTCTGTTTGCAACGATTTCAAGGCCTTGGCTTTTGCGCCGTCATATGTCGTTGCGCAAACACTTACCATAGGAAGCGAAGAACGCTTGTACGCATTTAAATAGATGTTAATATGAGTTCTCTCATGTGCAAGTATCTGCCAAGACTGTTTGGCTTCTTCTGTCGCCCAACTTTTGTCTTCCAAAAAGTAAAAAATCCATTTGGCCCGAGTAGCAATAGCCTGAACACAAATACAATCTGTATCACTGGAAACGATTGAGAAATCAATATCCGCCTCATTTATACTCATGTATGGTTGTGCCAAAACAGTTTCTGCCACACGGCCGTTTCGCGTTTCATACGATGGGATTGTTCCTTGAAAATCAGCCCACGTTATCTCTGATGCATACTCAAACTTTTTAAGTCCACGTCGATCATATTGCGAAAGGGGAGAATTATCAACGAACGAATAAAGATTGTCAGAATAATCTTCAACGTCTCTTCCAAGCCAGCGGCCGTCGAGGGGGTTGTAGTGGCGGTAGTTGTAGTAGACGAGAGCGAGGGCGTCGTCGTGGAACTCGGAGGAGAAGCGGAAGGGATTGTCGGCGGCGCGGGAGCCGGCGGCGGCGACGGCACCGAAGGGGGCGTAGTCGTAGTTGGCGACGGGCTCATTGAAGGGGCCGACGGTGACGACGTCGGTCACGTTCTTGTTGCCGTCGTGGAGGAGGAAGGTGGCGCGTTTGGCGTTTTGGCGGAAACAGAGGGGACGGGTCGCGACGGGCTCGGTGGGATCCCAGATGAATTCCTTGTAGACGTTCCACGGGCTGTTGGAGAAGAGCTGCTGGACGCAGAGGTAGCCGTTGTAAAGGAACTTGGTGTAGGTAATCTGGCGGTTGCCGGCCATCTCCTTGTGGAAGACGCGCCGACCGAGGCGGTCGTAACCCATCGTGACGACCGTGTTCCCCTGCGTCCAGCGGATGGGGCGGTTCTCGGCGTTGTATTCCACCGCCCACACGCCCGTGTCGGTGAGCACCTTGGTCTGATTGCCGTCGGCGTCGTATTCCGGCTCGAAGGCGTCGATGGCGGTGTATTGGTTGAGGGCGTTGGCGGCGTACGCCCGCCCCTCGGCCACGGTGCGGTTGCCGATGTCGTCGTAAGCATAGGAACGGGCGTCGGCGGAGGTCAACTGGTCGCGGAAGTCGTAGCCATACTGCTCGTCATTCTTGGAGACACGGCGGCCGAGGAGGTCGTTGGCGTAGACATACGTGCTGAGAGTCGTCCCGTCGGGGAGGCTGTTGGTGACGGCGGTCAGCAGGTCGCGCCCCGGCTCATACGCCCATTCCACCGTGAGGCCGTTGGGATAGGTCAGCCTGGCCTTGAGGTCGGAGCCGGGCAGGTAGGCCCAGGCGAAGGC
This sequence comes from uncultured Kiritimatiellota bacterium, assembly GCA_944391055.1. GTDB lineage: Bacteria > Verrucomicrobiota > Kiritimatiellia > RFP12 > DVOR01 > Spyradenecus. The sequence goes on from CALXSF010000004.1 coordinate 160,271, forward strand.
GCCGCCCTCGTTCATCGTGGCGAGGCGCCCGGTGGCGGGGTCGTAACCCAAGGTCATCCGACGGCTGCCGTTCACGGAATAGCCCGCGTCGCGCCCGTAGGCGTCGAAGTGATGCGTGAGCGTCTTGGCGTACTCGCCCGTGATGGACTCCGTCTCCAGCTCGCCGTAGGCATTATAGCCAAAGGTGGTGGTGCCCACCGCGTCCGTCGCCTGCGCCTGACGGCCAAAGACGTCATAAACATAGCCCACCGCCGGCGTGCCGTCCGAGTACGTCTGCGACACAAGGTCGCCGTAGACATTGTAGGCGTAGGTTGTCACGTTGCCGCGCGCGTCCGTGCGCGTCGCCACCTGGCCAAGGTCGGTGAGCGTGTAGGCCACGCCATGGCCGTCGGCATACGTCTTCGAGAGCAAGGCCCCCGTGGCCTCATCGTAAGCCCACGTCGTCGAGTCGCCCTCGCCGGAAGCCTCGTCGCGGAAGGTCGTCATGCCCACCTTCTGCCCGAACAGGTCATAATCATACACCACGGGATAGACGGCGCCACCCTCGTAGGTCTTGTTGCCGCGCACGTCGTATTCATAGACCGTCACGTTGCCAAGGGCGTTGGTGACGGCGCAGACGCGCCCCGCCTCGTCATAACCATAGGCCGTCGTCGCCCCCACGGCGTCCGTCACCGAGGCCAGGCGCCCGCGCGCGTCATACGCCCGCGCCGTCACGTTCCCGCGGCCGTCCGTCTCCGCCACCACGCGCAGATACTTGTCATAGGCCGTCGAGTTGGTCACGCACGAAGCGCTCACCGTCTGCACCGTCACCCCATCGAGCGCCACCTCCACCGATGGGTTGCCCACCCCAGGGAAGGTCGTCGTCACCGTCCGCCACGCGCCCTCCTCCTCAATCACCGTCTCCGTCTCATTTCCGCGCACGTCCGTGGACACCTGGCTCAGGCCCTCCGCGTCCACGCGCACCGACTGCGTCAGGTTCGAGACCGCGACGACCGTCTCCAGCCACGGCTCGCCGTCGACGAGGACATAGGCCGTCGCCGTCTCCCGCGGCAGACGCGCGCCTACCTGCTCGGAGACGCGGTCGCCCCACGCGTCGTAGACGTAGACCACCGGCGCCTGCCCCGTCCGCTCCACGCGCGCCAACTGCCCCTTGGCGTTGTAACTGTTTTCCGTGACGAGCACGCTGCCGTTGGCGCCCGCGCGCTCCACCCGCGTCACGCGGCCCAGACCGTCGCGCCACGTCTTCTCCCAACGCGCCCCGTCCGGCGCGCCGTAGGCCACCCGCTCCCAGCCCGGGCCATAGGTGTGCCACTCCGGCGTCACCGCCGTGCCCGTCACCGAGGCCACGCGCCCCTCCGCGTCCACCGTCGTGATCCGCGTGCCGCCGCCGGGCAAGGTCTCCACCGTCGTCCACGCGTCCGGATAGGCGGTGGCCGTCACGCGCCCCTGCTCGTCCACCGCCTCCGTCAGCCGCCCGCTCTGGTCATACGCCCACGCCGCCGCCAACTCGCCGCGCGTCGTCCGCGCCACGCGCCCGGCCGCGTCATAGGCCGTCGCCGTGGTCAGCGCCCCATGCGGCCCATGGCGCGTGCTCGCCACCCGCTGCTTCAGCGAGTCATAGACATTCGTCGTCGCCACGCCCCGCGCGTCCACCTCCCAAAGCGGCCCCGTGCAGATCCAGCGCGAATCCGTCTCCCTGCCGTCCGAGAAGGTCGAGCCCACGTGTTGGTGCGCCGCGTTGTAACGCCGCACCTCCCACGTCAGCGGCGCCCAGGCCTCCCCGATGAGCGCCTCCCGCGCGATGCGCACCGCGTCGCCCCCCGCGTCGTAGGTCGTGAGCGTCCGCGTGCTCCGCCCCGGCACCAAGACCAAGGCCCCCGTCTCCGCGTCCGCGAGCCCCTCCGTCGCCGTCACCGTCCGCGTCGCCTCGTCATAATCATAGGCCGTCATCCGACCATCCGGGCGCGCTTCCGCCCGCAGGCGCCCCGCCGCGAAACGGTTCGCCGCGTCCGCTGGCCAATAGACCCGGCTTGTCGTCAGCCCGCAATCGGTCTCCACCTCCACGCGCCCGCCATCCAGCAGCGTCGCCTCCGCGAAGGTCGCCACCCGCGTCACCACCCCGTCCACCGACACCTCCGTCCGCCAAGGCCGCCGGTCGAAGGGCTCGGCCGAGTAGACGTAGGCCGTCACGTTCGTCGAGGCGCCCACCTCCCGCCGCGACACCACCCGCCCCGCCGCGTCATAGGCATAGGTCGTCTCCAACCCCCGCTCGTCCACCCGCGAGGCGATGCGCCCCAGGCCGTCGCCCGCCGTCACCCGCGTCGCCGAGGACAACGCCCGCCCCCCGCGCGTGCGCCCCACCACCGCGTTGCCGTTCGCCGAATCGATCGTCTCGGTCTCCGTCGCCCCCACCACGCCCCCGCGCGACATCGTGCGCGCCACGCGCACCGTCGCCCCGTCGTAGACCACCGAGCGCGCCGTCGTGAGCGCCTCCTCGCCCGCGCCCCGCGTCATCGCGAAGTCATGCGCCGCCTCCTCCCACCGCCACCGCACCGGGAACGGCCCATCCATCAGCAGCAACGTCCCCTCCCCCTCCCTCGAGAAGGCGAAGGTCTTCACCGCCGCGCCCGCCCGGTCGCGCCACACCACGTTGTAGGCCGTCGGCGAGAGCACCTCCACCGCCAACTCCCCATCCGCCTCCGAGGCCACCCGCGCGATGCGCCCCTGCGCGTCCCGCTCCACCACGATCCCCAGCTCATCCGGCGCCGCCCGCACCCCCGCCGGCGACACGATCTCGGCCACCGCGCCCGACGCGTCGTACACCACCGCCGAGCGATCCGCGAAGACCTCCCGCACCCGCCCGTCCGGCAGCGCCTCCAAGCGGCTGTCCGCCGCCACGTCCGCCCCCACCGGCCGTCCGTCCCGCCCATACGTCACCGCGCGCCCCATCGCGTCCGTCACCACCCACGTGCGCACGTCCAGGCGCCGCATCATCGGGTGGTCATACCGCAGCGCCTCCGGCGTGAACAACCCCGCCGAAAGGTTCTCCGCCTCGATTGCCAACGCCCCCACCGGCATCCCCGCCAAGCCCGGCGTCCGCCCGAACGCCTGCCGGAACGCCACGCACCCGGCCTCCACGTCCGTCCCCGTCCCCTCCGCGCACGCGCACTCGCAGTCATCCCCGACCTTCGAGGAAATCTCCAGGCGCACCGTCAGGGCGGCCACGTCGTTCGTCACTGCCACCCCCTTGTAGCGCGCCACCCACGGCACCTCCACCTCCCACGACACGTTCGTGGAGACATTCTCCCCCAGGCAGCGATCCCGCAGCGCCAGCACCACGTCCCCCGCCGAGACCGACAACCCCTCCACGCGCACCACGCCCCCCGCGTCCGGCCGCAGCTCATAGGTCAGCGCCGGCGCGTCCGCCCCCACCGCCGCCACGCTCCCGCCGTCCGAGGCGTTCGTCACCGTGAGGCTCCCCGGCGACAGCGCCAGCGACGTCACGTCCGGCTCCAGCGCCACCTCCACCGCGTTCGTATACACCTGCCATCCGTAACTTTGCACCAACGACACCGTCGCCCGCGACGGCCTCGCCCCCGCCCGCAAGAAAGCGTCGCCGTCCACCGTCAGCACATCCTCCGCCACGCTTACGAACGGCCCCTCGCACGACGGCCCCGAATACGTCACCCGCCCATCCACCGGCCCATACGACACGCGCCCCTCCAGCCCCTCCCCCGACCACGGCACCGTGAAGCGCGCCGGCTCCACCGAAAGCCCGGCGAAGGGGATCCGCCCCGCCTCCCGGTAAAAGGTCAGATCCTCCAATCCCTCCACGGCAAACTGATACGGCCCGCCCACCGTCGAAAAGCCCGCCGACACCGCCATCAGCACCGGCGCCGCCCCCTCCCCCGGCGCCGTCGCCCAATTCCCCCACCGGAACGCATGCTCCCCGCCAATCCCCGATGTCGCCCCGCCGACCGACACCGACGCCGTGTCATCCGCCCCCGCCCGGAACCGCGTCCCCGGCCTCACCAACAGATTGCCCGCCACCGACACGCTGAACGCCCCCTCCCCGCTCGGATACGCCCCACTCACCAAAATCCCCGACAACGAACCGACCGTCGACGTCTCCACCACCGCCTCACCCGACGCTTCATCCTCGGGCGGATACACCCATCGTGCCGTCGCCGTCGTCTCCTCGTACACCACGAACCCATCCGCGCCCAACGCCGCCCGCGCGCGCGGCGCCACGGCGTCCCCGCGCCCCGCCGCGCCCAAGACGGCGTCGCCGCGCCCCACCCCCGCGCCCGGCGACGCCCCGTCCCGCTCCCGCGCCGACACCTCCGACAGCCCCGCCCAATCCGCATCCCCCTCCAACGAATAGAAAAGCACCCTCCGCGCCCCCGCCCACGCCGGGAAATCCACCGTCGTCCCAACCCCCGCCCCGAGCGACGCCCCGTCCGCCCCCAACACCAAATAACCCAAGGCCGCCTCCCCCCCAAGCCCCACGAAGTCAAAGCACAGGCACGGCGCATCCCCCGCCACCTCCACCCGCACGCCCCCCGGCACCCGCTCGCACCCCATCACCCACGGCCCCGCCCCCACGATCCCCGGCGGCTCCGTCCCAACGTCCACGCCCACCCACACCGCCCCCGCCAAAGCGATCCCCGCCCCCAGCAAGCCAAACACATTCATCGCGAACAAACTCCTTCAAGGTTTACGAAACGTATGGCCTTAGTATAGCCCATCCCCCGCACAGGCGCAAGCCTTCGCCCCCGCCCGGCGGCGATGGTATGCTAAGGAAAGTCCGGGCGGAAAAAGACAAAGCCATGTCGCACTCCCTCCAGATAAACGCACGTTAACGTACACCCCCCACCTTGGCACGCCTCAAAATCCCCAATCCCGCGCTCAATGCCACAAGACCCGCGAAAAAGTCGCCGCCAACGCAAGCGCCACCACCTTCACGTAATCGGCCACCAGTAGCCCCACCGCCAAACGCGGCCGCCGCGTGCGCAACGCGGAAGCGACAAACACCCACGGCGCGATCACGGCATAACACACACCGACGACAGCCGCACGAAGCAAAAGGTCAAACATCGCCCACGAAACGGCCAACATCCCGGCGACGAAATAGGCCACCACCGTTACCCACATCGGCCACAGCACAATCAACATCCCACACAACCACCCCCGCCAACCATGCCGCCCCAAGTCCCCGCCAAGCCCGGCCCGAAGCAAATAACCCTCCAAGAAGAGGACAAAATACGTAAACGGACAAATCGACCCACTCCCCATAACGGCAATCGCAAGCACAAACCACCCCACGACGATCACCGCCTCGCCCCAACGAAAACGACGCAACACCCACGCGCCAAAGCGCCCCCTCCACCCGGCGCCTTCCACTTCCCACCCCCCGCGACACCGTCCGCGTACCAATGGGCGCAATCACCGCGACGGTACCGCACAATCCGCCGACAGGCATAACCCAAGTCGGCACGGAACGCACGTGCGCTCCCAATCCGTCGGTATGCGAATATCGAAAAGCGTTTTTGCGTCGTCCTCATCAACGTCCGATTCCCGTTGACATCGTATTCATACCACACAGAATACACCACGGCCGCCACGCCTGTCAAAATGCGCTGGCAAGCGCGCTGGGCGATGATCGATGCAGAATGTAATGACTCATCGCCCCGCCCGGCAGGTCGCCGAGGGGCGATTTGCCAGAATGGGGCGGTTTTGCTATGTTAAGAAGGAGTGCCCAGAGAAGGCGACCGTCGGACGTGGCGGGCGCGGGCAAGGATTTTTCGTCAGTCAGAAAGGACTCGGGAAGATGGACAAGCAGTTCGGGGAACAGATTCAGGGCATGTTGGGGGCGGAGCGCCCCGACGTGCAGGCCGTGCTGGATTTGATCGGTGGGGAACTGAAAAAGGACGCGCGCGAGGCGGTGCGGGGGTTCGTGGCGCTGACCGAGGCGGTGGTGCGCGCGCAGGATCTGCGGGGGGCGATCGCGTGCGTGGCGTTTTATGACGCGCACGCGGCGGAACTGCGCGAGGGGAAGGGGATCGACCTGGCGCAGATGCGCGAGGTGGTGCGACGGAGCGCGTCGACGACGGACGAGAAGCTGTTCGTGGATTCGATCGGGCTGAACTCGGCGATCGCGAAGGCGATCGTGTCGCGTCTGTCGGTGTTGCTGGCGTTGAAGCCGGGGGTGTACGTGAGCAGCCAGTCGTGGGGGTTCGGCCAGGTGCAGAGCCTGGACACCTTCTATGGCAAGGTGATCATCGACTTCGAGGGGAAGAAGGGCCACGCGATGAGCCTGGCGGTGGCGGGGCAGAGCCTTTCGGTGGCGGATGACGAGCACCTGATGACGCGTTATCTGAAGAACCGCGAGGAAATCAAGGAGATGGCGCAGAAGCACCCGGCGGAACTGGTGCGCCTGGCGTTGCAGAGTTATGGGGCGATGTCCGTGCAGCGCCTCGCGGAGCGCTTGGCGCAGGTGGGGCTGGTGGCGCCGAAGGATTGGAAGGGGTTCTGGGAGGCGGCGCGCCGCGGGCTGAAGGCCGACAAGGCGCATCCCGTCGAGATTCCGGCGAAGCGGACGGCGCCGATCCGTCTGCTGGAGGAGGAAGAGGACTTCGGGGATAAGTGGTTGCGCAAGTTCGCGAAGGAGCGCGACCTGAAGAAGATTTACGACGGGACGCTGGCGCTTCTGGCGGAGAAGAACGGGGAGCTGCCAGACAGTTACCGGGATGTGATTGGGGCGCGGCTGAACTTCGCGCTGAAGGGTGCGGACAAGACGGATTTCGCGCGCTACGCCCAGGTGGCGGTGCTGCTGCGCCGGCTGAACCTGTCGACGGCGGAGGAGCAGCAGCGGCAGGCCGAGACGCTGACGGAGAAGGATGAGCAGGATAACTTCCTGGCGTCGATGAAGGGCTTGGCGGCGCGGGACGTCTCGGCGCTGGTGGCCTTTTTGCTGGCGGCGAAGCCGGAGCTGAAGGCGTTGGTGCTGGCGCATCTGCCGGCGTTGAACAGCGTGGCGCTTGGGGCGACGCTGGCCACGCTGAAGGGGGACGAGGAGGCGGGCGCCGCGGTGCGCGCCCTCCTGGCCTGCCAGAAGAGCCCCTTCCCGACCTTGGTGGTGTGGGCGCTGCGCAATCGCGCGGACGCGGAGGCGTGGCGTGTGCCGGCGCTGAACGAATTGGTGACCCAGGCCATCCACATCGTGGAACAGCGGCTGACGGGCGAGGAACTGAAGATGCGCAACGCGCTGCAGGCTTTCTTCGACAGCGCCAAGTGGCTGGAGGGGATCTGCAAAGAGCTGACGGCGTTTGACCGGACGGTGATGTTCGAGCGCATCCAGGCTTCGCGTTCGTGGGACGCGGCTTCGCAGAAGACCTTGCTGACGCGCATGGTGCGCTTTGACCCCACGCTGGCGAAACTGCGGCGGACGGTGCGGACGCAGCAGGAGCGCGCGCACGTGACGTCGCTCCGCTCGCTGACCGCGTACAAATTGGCCTACGACCATCTCATCAACGTGGAAATCCCGGCGAACACCAAGGACATCGCGACGGCGCGGAGCTACGGCGACTTGCGCGAGAACGCGGAGTATCAGTTCGCCAAGGATCACCAGCGCGTGTTGTTGGGCCGTCAGGACGAGATGGACCGCAACCTCCGGATGCTCAAGGCCACAGACTTCGCCGGGTGCCCGACGGACGCGGCGGGGATGGGCACGCGCGTGACGGTGGAGTCGAAGGCGGGCCGCCAGACCTTTACCATCTTGGGCGAGTTGGATCGCGACGAGGCGCTGAACATCATCTCCTGCCGTTCGCGTCTGGCGGCGGCGCTGGAGGGGCACCGCGTGGGCGATGGGGTGGAGCTGCCCTCGGAGCGCGGCGCGGTCGACGCAAGGATCGTGGCCATCGAGCCGCTTGACGACGCGGTGAAGGCGTGGCTGGCGGCCATCCCGACGGCATACGAGGCAAACGCGTAAGCATGTCGCCCAATCTGACGACGCATCGCGCGCGGGGAAGCGTGAAGGCGGTCGTGGCCGCCTTGCGCGGGTTCCGCCGGGTGTTGCTGACCGCGCATATCCGCCCCGACGGGGACGCGGTGGGCAGTTGCGTGGCGATGGCCCGCCTGCTGAAGGCGCAGGGGTGGGAGCCGACGGTGGCGCTTTCGCCTCTTGGCATGGGGCCGCCGCGCTTTCTTTTGGAGTACGCACCGTGCGTGGCGCCGACCAATGTGCGGGTGCGCGACTATGATTGCGTGTTGCTGTTGGATTGCGGCGGCCCCGAGCGTCTGCCCGATGGGCCTTTGCGCGACGCGGCGGAGCGTCTGCCGGCGATGATTATCGACCACCACGTCACCAGCAACCGCGCCTATGGCTTGGCGCGCTGGGTGATTCCGGACGCCAGCAGCACGGGGGAGTTGATTTACCGTTTCGCCAAGCGGATGCGTTGGGCGATCGACCGCGAGGCCGCCGAGGCGCTGTGGGTGGCGCTGGTCACGGACACGGGGCGTTTCGCGTATTCGTGCACGCACCCTTCCACGTTGCGGGCGGCGGCCGACATCTTGGCTTTGGGGGTGGATTCCTCGGCGATCAACGATCGGCTTTACCTTTACGCCAGCGAAGGCGCGATGCTCCTGAAGCGCAAGGCCTACGACTCGCTGACCACCTGGTTCCGTGGGCGGGTGGCGCTGATTTGCCTGACGGCGAGGGATTTCCGCCGCGCCGGCGTGGCCAAGAGCGAGATTGAGGATGTCATCGACATCCCGCGCTCCATCCCGACCGCGCAGGTCTCCCTCTTTTTCTATGAGACCAAGGACAAGCCCGGCATCACGCGCCTAAGCGTGCGCACGCGCGGCGAGGGATTGGGCTTCACGGCCGCCTCGATCGCGTCGCATTTCGGCGGCGGCGGTCATCTTCGTGCCGCGGGCTGCGACCTGCACGACAAGCCGAAGGCCGCCATTGAGACGGTCAAGGCCTATCTCGCCACCATCTTTGAGCAAGCCTGAGCGCCGCGCGCGCCTTCTGTCGCGCGTGGGGAAAAGGCGGGGCGGCGCTTGGTCACGGGCCGGCGGGGCCGCCGCCCGGGGCGGAGGCACCGCCCCCACCGGTGCCGCCGGTGACGGAGCGGGATTCTTGGGTGGCGGATGAGCCGAGGGAGGGGTTCTGGGAAAGCGCGGCCATGGGGACCTCGACAATGCGTTTGGTCTCGATGGGGTCTTCGCCGGGTTCGTTGGGTTCCATGTAGAGCGTGAGTTCGATGGCGGAGGGGAGGGTGTTGGTTTTGGCCCACTCGTCGATCCAGTTGAGCTCATCGTTGAGGTCGCGCTCTTGGTCGGGGTCGAGGAGGCGGCAGTTGAGGCCGACGACCTTGGGGGAGAGGGTGAGCTCAACGGTGTCGCGCTCGGGGTCGAAATCGTCGAGCTGGAGGTCTTGGCGCCAAGCGCGGACGGTGAAGCCGCCGGGAAAGTCGCCTTCGGGTTCGGTCACGGAGACCCGGATGCGATGGGGGACGTCGGCGAACTCGGCGTCCTCGCCGACCAAGGTGGGGCCCGTCTTTGTCCATTCGATGGTGTCGCGGTCGTCGCCGTCGTCGACGAGGATGAAGCCGTATTTCTCGCCCTCGCCGGGGAAGTAGGCGGAGCGAAGGGCCGCGGTGAGCTGTTCCATGAGGAAGTCGGCGTGCCCGATGGCGTCGATGGCGGAGCGGCCGTTCTCCCATGCCCGGCTGACGGAGTAGAAAGAGGTGGCGAGCATGACGGTGAGGATGCCCAGAAGGGTGAGGGCGATGAGCAGCTCGACGAGCGTGAAGCCGTGGCAAAGGGATGGGATGGGGCGGCGCATGGGTCAGTTGGTTTGGCGCAGATAGCGGACGATTTCCTCCCGCTCGGAGCCGTCGCCCCATGAGACGATGGTGCGGACGACGTAAAGGCCGTCGTCCTCGACGTCCTCAGGCGGGTCTTCGCGTTCGTCGACGGTACGTTCATAGGTGTAGCCGTCGAGAAGCGAGGCATCGGGGTCGACGGGGGCGTCCTCCTCGATGTCCTCGATGTCGCGGAGGGGATGCTCAAGCTCGCCGAGCGTGAAGACGTAGGCGACCTCCTCGCGCTGCTTGGAGAGCGTGACCATGCGCGCGGAGACAATGATGGAACGGTAGAGGACGGTAAGCGCCCCGCCGAGGATGATGATGGCAAGGACCATCTCGATGAGCGTGAAGCCTGCGCGGGGATGGCGGGTCACGGCGCGGGCTCCCGGATGTCGGCGGATTGGAGGGCTTGGGCGACGGTCATCGCGAATTGCCCGGAGAGGATGGCGGAGAAGCGGCTCTCGATGGCGGCCAGAGGCGCTTGGATGGGGGTGTCGGCGGCGCGGGCGAGCAGGGCCTCGCCGCCGGAGTCGTCGAGGCAGGCATTGATGACGTCGGCGACGGTGAGGCGGGTGGCGCAACGGGCGAGCACGTAACCGGCGACGACAGGCGGGCGGCCCTCGGCGACGGGAAGGAGGATGTTCCGCCGTTCCAGGATGTCGGCGACGCGGAGGACGTCGCGTCGGGGAAGCGCGAGGGCGTCGGCGAACCGACGAAGGCGGAGCGCGCCGCCTTCCCGCTCGACGGCGCGGGCGGCGCCAAGGACGAGGGCAAGCGCCAAGACGATGCGATCGCGCTGGGAGGGGTGCGCGAAGGCATTCTCGCGGCAAAGCTCGGCATAGTGCTGGTGGACGAAACAGATCTCGGCGCCGAAGAGGATGATTTGCCAGCTGGCGTAGATCCAGAAGAGGAGGACGGGGAGGGCGACGAGGGAGCCGTAGAGGCTGCTGTAGTTGGCGATGCCGATCTGGAGGAGCATGCAGAGTTTGAAGAAAAGCGTCAGGGCCAAGACGGTGACGAAGGCCCCGATGAAGCAGCTGGGGATGCGGACCCGCGTGTTGGGGAGGAAACCGAAAAGGAAGGCGAAGAGGAGCGTGCCAAGGATGAGGGGGACAAGAGCGTTGAGGATGCCGAGCGCCTCGACGAACGCGCGCAGCCCCCAAAGATCCGGGATGGCGCGGGCTAGGCCGTCGAGGACCGGGAGGGTGGTGGCGGCGAGCACGAGCAGGGGGGCGATGATGAGGACGCTGAGATAATCGGTGAACTTACGCCAGATCGGGCGGTTGGCGCGGAGGCCCCAGATGGCGTTGAAACTACTTTCGATGCGGCCAAGGACGCCGATGACCATGAAGATGAGGGCGACGGCGCCGACAATCCCGATCTGGGCGAAGTTGATGGAATCGATCTGGTCAAAGACGGCGCGGCAGACGGCGCGGAGCGCCTCGGCGGTCTGGGCGGAATCGGAGGGGGCGTCCTGTGGGCCGGGGAACGCCTCGGCCGTCCCGGCATCGGCCATTTGCCCGACGAAGACCTCGATGTTGGCCATGATCTTCTCCTCGGCCAGCGCGCCGGCGCCGAAGGCTTTGAGGGAGGTGAGGCAGAGGGTGAGGACCGGGACGATGGCGAGCATCGTGATGTAGGTGAGGGCGGAGGCATGGAGCATGGTGCCGTCGCGCAGGCAGCAGCGGACGGTGAGGGAGGCAAACCGCAGGAGCGCGCGTCCGGCGCGGACTGGCCATGGCTGCCCGGCGCGGGGGCCTTGCCAAAGGGTCACGGCGAAGAAATGGAGGAGTCTGTCGAGCATGGCGGGGCGCGTCAGGCGTTGAGAACGTCGGGCGCGTATTTGCGGATGACGGCTTGGCAACGGAGGGAGACCTCGGCGGCGGTGGAGAGGTCTTCGCGGCGCATGGAATCGACCAGCCGCTGCATGTCGAAATAGGCGATGCGGCAGATAAGCTCCTTGATGCGCGGGATGAGGTTGGCGGACATGCTGAGACGGCGGATCCCCATGCCCACGAGCAGGAGCGCGGCGAGGGGGTCGGAGGCCATCTCGCCGCAGACGCAGACGGGGATGTCGTGGCGGCGGGCGGCCTGGGTGACGCCGTGGATCATGGAGAGAATGACGGGATGGAGGGGCTGGTAGAGGTGGGCGATGGATTCGTTGCCGCGGTCAACGGCGAAGGTGTATTGCACGAGGTCGTTGGTGCCGAGGGAGAAAAAGTCGCACTCACGGGCGAGCTTGTCGGCCTGGAGGGCGGCGGAGGGAATCTCGATCATCACGCCTTCGGGGATGTTCTTGCGGAAGGGAAGCCCCTCCTCCTCCAACTCGCGCTTGCACGCCGCGACGAAAGCGCGGCAGGCGCGGAGTTCGTCGAGCGTGGTGATCATGGGGTACATGAGCGAGCAGTTGCCCACGACGGCGGCGCGAAGGATGGCGCGGATCTGCGTTCGGAAGGTGGCGCGGTTGTTGAGCAGGTAGCGGACGGAGCGGTTACCGAGGAACGGATTGGCCTCGGAGGCGTGGCTGCGGCCCACCATCTTGTCGCCGCCGATGTCCAGCACCCGGAGCGTGACGGGCTTTTCGCCGCAGGCGCAGATGACCTCGGTATACGCGCGGAACTGCTCTTCCTCGGTGGGTTCCCGGCCCAGGCCGATCCAGAGGTATTCGGTGCGATAAAGCCCGATGCCTTGGGCGCCGTGCTCGTTGAGGCCCTCAAACCCGACGCTGTGGTCGGCGTTGGCCAACAAGGTGACCTCCACGCCGTCGGGGGTGCGGGCGGGGCGGTCGGCGAGGAGGCGGCGATGTTCCTGCGAGGCCCGCTGACGGGCGGTGTCGGCGAGGAGCTCCTCCTTGAGGGCGTCGGTGGGGAGGTGCCAGAGAAGGCCGTGGAAGCCGTCGAGCGCCACCTCGTCCCCCGGCAGGATGGCGTCGAGGCTTTGGCCGATGGCGACGACGGCGGGGACGCCGAGCGCACGCGCCAGGATGGTGACGTGGGCGGTGAGCGAGCCTTGCTCGGTGGCCATGCCGCGGATGAAGCGGCGAGGCAGGGCGACGGCGTCGGAGGGGGAGATGTTGTCGGCGACGATGACGGAGGGGCGGTCGATGGCCGGCACGGTGCGTTGGCCGCCGTCGCCCAAGAGATTGCCGATGATACGGTTGCGCACGTCCAGGAAGTCCGCCTCGCGCTCGCGCATATAAGGGTCGCCCGCGTGATGGAGCATCGCGATCATGTCGGCGAAGGCCAGATGGATGGCCCACTCGGCGTTCGCGCGTCCGTTCCGGATGTGCTTGACGGCCTTGTCGATGAGAAAGGTGTCCATCAGCATCGTCAGGTGCGCGTCGAAGATGCCCGCCTCGGAGGAGGAGGCGTGGCTTTCGGTCACCTTGGCCAACTCGATCAACTGACGGCGAGATTTGTCGAGCGCCGAGTAAAGGCGGGCGATCTCCGCGTTGGCGTTCTCGGGCGCCACCTCGTAGTGCGGGGCGTCGCGGACCTTCTTGGCCTCGAAGCGCACCACGGGGGCGAAGACGAGCCCCCCGGAGGCCGCCAAGCCTCGGTAAAGCGTCGCACCGCGCGCCTCCATGGGGGAACCCTCCGGCTTATTCGTCGGGCAGGTCGAACTTGCGTTCCACCAGCGCCTCCAACTCGTCGACGGCCTTCTGGGCCTCCTCGCCGGTGGCGCGGATGGTGAGGGTGGTGCCGTTGACGGCCTCGAGGGTCATGAGGGCCATGATGCTCTTGCCGGGGACGACGACGCCGTCCTTCTCCACCGTGACGTCCGCGCGATAGCGGGCGGCGGTCTTGGCGAAAAGCCCGGCGGGGCGCACATGCATGCCATACTTGTTTCTGAGAACCACGGTGACGGAAGCTTCGTTATTCATGTCTTTGCTCCACGGTTTGGTAGTAATTGACAACCTGTTCGTCGAGGACCGCCGCGGCGTCCATGCCCGAGCCGCGCATCTTGAAGGTGGCCGCGGCCGTTTCCACCACATTGACGAAATCGCGCCCCGCCGCCACCGGGATGAGCAGCCGGGGGACGGGGAGGCCGAGCACCTCGCAGGTCTGCACGTCGGAACCCACGCGATCCACGTCGTCCTCCGTCGAGCAACGGCGCAGGGAGACGACGAGATCCATCCGGCATTCCGGGCGGACGGCCGCGATGCCGAAGAGCGTGGGCACGTGCAGAAGCCCCAGCCCACGGATCTCCATGAAGCCGCGCAGATGGTTGGGGGCCGTCCCCCACAGCGCGCCGTGGGCGTCCAGCGACAGGAGCGCAACGTCGTCGGCCACGAGGGCGCAGCCGTGGCGCACCAGGCCCAGCGCCGTCTCGCTCTTGCCGATGCCGGGGGGGCCCTCCAAGAGCACGCCCACCCCCCGCACGTCCACCAACGTGCCGTGCATGGAGGCGCGCGGCGCGGTGAGCTCGTGCAACAGCAGCGAACCCACGCGGAAGACGACGAGGGATTTCTGGCGCGTGGCCAGCACGGGCACGCCCATGCGGTCGGCCACCGCCAGCAGGTCGCCGTCCAGCGGCTCCTTGTCGGCCGCGCAGAGGATGACGCACGGCACGTCGCGGCGCAGAAGCGCCTCCCAGCGCGCGTGGCGACACTCGGGCCCCAGCGTGCGCAGATACGCCAATTCGGAATGACCGAAGAGTTGCATCTGCCGCCACGCGAAGAACTCGTAGAAACCCGTGAGCGCCAGCCCAGGCCGGTGCAGCACGGGCTCCAGGATCTCGCGGCCGATCCCCGACCCGCCCGCCAACAACTCCAGCCCCAGCGGCTCGAAGGCCGCGTGCAGGAAAGCCCCCACCGTGAGCGATCTCACGGGGAGGACGTTGACGGTCAGCGTGCGGGCGGTCTCGGCCATCGCCGTGCGTCAAGGATCACTTCGCCGCTTCCGCGGCCTGGGCGGCCTTGCGGGCGGGCTCGACGTAGGCTTTGGCGCGTTTCTTGCGGATCTGCGTCTCCACCTTGGCGGCGGCCATATCCACGGCCGCGCGCATGGAGGTGTCCGTGTTGGCGGTGCCCACGAACATCTCGTCCTTGCGTTGGGCGATAATCTCCGCCGCGCAGAGCTTGTTCTGGAAATCCATCACCACGCGGACCGACTCGACCATCGGGAAGGCCTCCCCGATCTTCTCGCCGCGCTGCCGGGCATACTCCCGGAACGCCTCGGAAATGTTTTTGTGACGGGCATTGACTTCGACTGTCATGCTGCACCTGCCTTTCTTTCGTTGGTTTGGTGTGGCCTTGGCCTTGCGATCCGCCTCACATGCGGAAGTTCTCGCCAAGGTAAGAGTGTCTGGCCTCCGGGTTCTCGATCAGCTCCTGGCTGGTGCCCTCGCAGAGCACCCGGCCCTCGAAGACGATGTAGGCGCGGTCCACGATGTCCAGCGTCTCGCGTACGTTGTGGTCGGTGATGATGACGCCGAGCCCCTGCGCCTTCAGCCCGCGGACAATGTTCTGGATGTCGTCCACCGCCAGCGGATCCACCCCCGCGAAAGGTTCGTCCAGCATCAGGATGGCCGGCCTGCGCACCAACGCCCGCGCGATTTCCAGTTTGCGCCGTTCGCCGCCCGAGAGCGTGTAGGCCGGCTGCTTCGCCACTTTCGTCAACCCCAGCGATTCCAAGAGCTCCTCCAGGCGCGCGCGTTTCTCCGCGCGCGTCGGGTTCATCGTCTCAAGGATGGCCAGGATGTTCTCCTCCACGCTCAGTTTGCGGAAGACGCTCGGCTCCTGCGCCAGATAGCCCAGACCGATCCGCGCCCGCTTGTAGACGGGCATATGCGTGATGTCCTCCCCGCGGAAGGAAACCTGCCCGCCGTCCGGGCGCACCAAGCCCACCACCATGTAAAAGGTGGTCGTCTTGCCCGCGCCGTTCGGCCCCAGCAGCCCCACGCACTCCCCGCAGGAGGCGTTGATGGAGATGCCGTTGACCACGGTGCGCGTGCCGTAGGTCTTCACCAGCCCCGTGGCCTGCACGTCGGGCGTCGCGTTCGTCGCCGTCTCCGTCATTGCGCCAAATCCTTCAAGCCGTCCGCGGAACCCGCCGGCAGGGTCAAGGTGGGGCGCGGGTAGACCTCCATCCGCCGGTCGTTCGTCCAAATCGTGATCTTGTCGCCCGCCACCGTACTCTTCTTGCCCTCTTCGTCGATGTTCGTGAGCTTGGCGTTGCCAACCATCACCAAGCGCGCGTCGGCCTTGGTGTAGACGGCCTTGTCGCAATAGGCCCGGCGGTTCTCGTTCGAGACGGCCACGTTGCCCATCACCACCAGCTGGCTCAGGCTGTTCGTCCCGTCCAGGAAGACAAAGAGCCGGTCCGAGGTCATCAAGAAGCGCGCGTCGTCCACCACCACGTTGTCCGTCATGATGGCCACGGCCTCCTTGTAATTGTATTCCATTCTGTCGGCGGTGATTTTGGTGTCGCGCAAGGCCACGGTCTCCTGCGCCGGCGGCTTGGCCGGCTCCAGGAGCGCCTTCCGCGCGTCGGCCATGCCGTCGTCATCCTCCGCGGCCGCCGCCCAAGCGGCCATCGCCGCCACCGTCATCGCAAGCAACGCTCTCATTCGCACTCTCCAGCTCTGTCAAAACAAACCGTGCTCGGTGAGCGACACGCCCCCCAGCCGCTTCGTCCAAATCGTTCCCTTGCTCAGGATGCGCACGTAATGCGCCTCCAAATCCGCCAACGCCCCCACGCCCGTCAGGCGATCCTCGCCGTTGCGGGCGCGCACGCGCCCCTTCGCCACCGCCAGCATCGCCTTCCGGTCCACCGCCGCCTCGTCCGCCTCCAAGACCGCCTCCACGGCGCCCTCCGGCGTCAACGACTCCAAGCGCACGTTGCGCCCGCGCAGCCACATCATGTCCGGCGAGGCCCATGCCTCGTCCGCCCGCACCATCACCTTGGGGCGGCCGTCCGGATGACTCTGCACCGGCAGCCGCAGATTCCGCGCCGGCGCCCCCAATTCCTCGGCCGGCTTCGCCAAACTTCGGATCAACTCGGCGTACCGCGCGGGCTCACCCGGCGCCGCGTAGCGCGCCAGCGCCTCCGGCGCGAGCCTGCCCCCGGCCTCCTCCATGGGGAGGGCCTCCGCCGCGCCGCGGCAGGCCAACGCGGCCAAGACGATGGAAACGAACGCCTTCATTCAGCCCTGCACCACCGCATGAATCCGCTGCAGTTTCGTCAGCAACTCTTCCAACGCGCTGAAGGCGATGGCATTCGCCGCGTCCGACAACGCCTCGGGCGGGTTGAAATGCGTCTCCATGAAGACGCCATCCACGCCCGTCGCCACCGCCGCCCGCGCCAAAGCCGGCGCCCAACGCCCGTCCCCGCCGCTGCCCGAGCCCAACCCGCCCGGCCGCTGCACGCTGTGCGTCGCGTCGAAGACCACGGGATAGCCCAACTCGCGCATCACCAGCAACGAACGCATGTCCGCCACCAAATTGTGGTAACCGAAACTCGCCCCCCGCTCCGTGAGCACGATGCGGCTGTTCCCCTCGCTCTCCACCTTGCGCACCACGTTCACCATGTCCTCGGGCGCCAGGAA
This sequence comes from uncultured Kiritimatiellota bacterium, assembly GCA_944391055.1. Taxonomy (GTDB): domain Bacteria; phylum Verrucomicrobiota; class Kiritimatiellia; order RFP12; family DVOR01; genus Spyradenecus. The sequence continues at coordinate 177,691 of CALXSF010000004.1, forward strand.
CTGCCCCTTCTTGATGTTCACCACGCGCCCCGTCTTCGCCGCCGCCACCACCAGATCCGTCTGACGGCACAGGAAGGCCGGGATCTGCAACACATCGCAGACCTCCGCCACCGGCTTGCACTGCCAAGGCTCATGCACATCCGTCACGATCGGCACGCCGAAACGCGCCTTCACCTCCGCCAAGGTCTCCAACCCCTTCTCCAACCCCGGCCCGCGATAAGCCGAAAGGCTGGTCCGGTTCGCCTTGTCGAACGACGCCTTGAAGACATACGGCATCCCCAGTTTGGCCGTCAGCCCCACCAACGCCTCCGCCAGCTCCAGGCACGCCGCATGGCTCTCGATGACGCACGGCCCCGCCATCAGCGTCAGCCCTCCGTCCCCGAACGTCACGCGCTCATTCACCCGAACGATTTTGCAATCAGCCATTCCAACAATCCTTCCGTTACGGACACACTTTACCAAACCCTCCCCCGAAATGCCAGCGAAAACACCTCTTCAGAATCGTCCGAATCGTCCACAATGTAATTGCGCACTTGTAGGGCCGAAGCAAAGGCAGAGGAAAGATAGACGGACTTTGGGCAAAGCAAAACAGGAGGAGGGGCGTGGCCCGTCCTCCTGTCCCCCGGAGGGGGCGCCCCCTAGGGGGCGGCGCGGCCCAAAA
>CALXSF010000005.1 GCA_944391055.1 uncultured Kiritimatiellota bacterium
CGCCCGTGGGAGAGTAGCACGCCGCCGGGACTTCCCCGAGGGGCCGCGAGCATCCGCTCGCGGCCCCTCCTTTTTTTCGCCCCAACGCCCCCGGGCCCCCGCCCCGCTGAAACCAAGACATCCTCCTCAGCCCGAACCCAAAAACCGATCTGCTCCGGCCTCCGGAACGCCGCGCCGCGCCATGGGACACGGCGAGGGGCACTTTACGAGATGTATTTGTGGTCTTTAGCGTGGGGCCGCGTGTGGTTGCATGGGTGCAGACGATGATGCGGTGACGGACAGAGGCGTGGGGGCCGTTTGCAAGTAAAATGGGTCAAGGGTTCAGGAAAGACTGAGAAAAGCTTCATGGGCGGAGAGTCCTTTCAGGGATTTGGGTTCGGGAGATGGCGTTGAGGCGGTTTTGGACAAGGATGATTTTCGCCAGGGAGACCTTGGAGAAGTCGGTGCCCTTGGGGAACCAAAAGCGGAGGAGGCCGTTGGCGTGCTCGACGGAGCCTTTCTCCCAGGAGGCCTCGCGCAAGGGAAGCGACGAGGCGCACGGCGAAGAGGTTGGTCACCACGGAACGACGGCCCTTGACGGCGTTGGCCTGCTCGGCGCGCTGTTGGGCCAGGATGGCGGAATACTCGGGGTAGATTCAGCCGCCATGGACTTTGTCGCGCAGCAGGACGCCGGTGAACTCGGCCTTCAGCTCGCGCTGCAGCCGACTGTACGAAAGACGGCAGAGCCGCGCGAAGGCATGTATGCTCAACGCCTTGCGCCCACGCCTCACGTTCTCGCCCCAATGCTTTTGCAAGGCGACGCGCTCCTCCTTCATCCAATGTTCCCCAACGCGCGGAAATGCGCTACACGCTCTCATGTCGGCGTTCCTCTCTGATTTGATGTTTTGTCTATCCCTAATCTTAGAGGCAACGCAGACATTTTTCATCCCCTCGTTGCGCCCCCCGGGGGGCGCAACGAGGGCCTTCTTTCTTCTTCCTTTCCTTGACCCGTTCTATTGTGCAACATCTCCATATCACGGAGGGCGGTGGGGTGGCTTTTCTTGGGGCGGGGGTTTTGTTATTCTATCCCCGTCGGTCCGTGGGGCCGCGCATGTAACGAGGATACGCACAGAAGGATTCCTACAGTGATGAAGCGCAGAGATTTCTTGAAGGCCGCCGGATGCGGCTTGGCCGCGGCGGCAGTCCCCGCCTGGGCGCGGGCCGAGGGGGGCAAGAAGCGCCCGAACATCCTTTTCATCATGACCGACGACCACGCGGCGCACGCGATCTCGGCCTATGGCTCGCGCATCAACAGGACGCCGGGCATCGATCGTCTGGCGCGGGAGGGGATGTTGTTCCGGGACGTCTTTGTCACCAATTCCATCTGCACGCCCTCGCGCGCCTGCATCCTCACGGGGATGTACAGCTGCAGGAACGGGGTGCCGGTCTTCAACGACATCTCGCCTTCCATCAAGACGGTGGGCGGCACGTTGCGCGAGAACGGTTATTACACCGCGCTCTTGGGCAAGTGGCACATGGGCGGGCCGAACACCGTGCGCGACGGGGATTGGGATCGCTGGGCCATCTATCAGAACCAGGGGCAGTACTTTGACCCCTTCTTCTTCACCAAGCCGGAGAAGTGCCCGCCTTCCGCGCGGGAGCGTTTCGCCGATGGGCGGATCGCCTTCCCCGGCGAGTATGCCACGGACAACCTCACGCGCGTGACGCAGGGCGTCATCGACGAGGCGCTGGCCCAGGGCAAGCCGTTCTTCGTGGCCATGCTGCACAAGGCGCCCCACCGCAATTGGCTGCCGGAGCCCAAATACCGCGACAGTTTCCGGAAGCTGACGCTCGCGGACATCCCCATCCCCGAGACGCTTTTCGACGATTACCGCGACCGCGCCGCCCCCATCGCGCACACCGCCATGACGCTCGAGCACCATATGCGCATCGAGGCCGACCTCAAGCTCACGGAGTATTTCACCCAGGGCGGGCAGTTCCCGGGCGTCGACCCCCAGCAGTACAAGGACGGCTCCTCGCGCAACCGCTGGCCCAAGGAATTGCGCGACGACCCGGGCCTCGACGACGCCGAGCGCGAGCGCCGCCGCCGCGAGCGCATCAAGCTGGCCTACCTCCGCTACATGCAGGATTACCTGGGGTGCGTCCAAAGCGTCGACGACTCCGTCGGCGCGATGCTCGATTATCTCAAGGCGAAGGGCGTCGACCAGGACACCATCGTCATCTACACCGCCGACCAAGGCTTCTTCCTCGGCGACCACGGGCTTTACGACAAGCGCCTCATGCTGGAGGAATCGCTGCGGATGCCCTTCCTCCTGCGCTGGCCCGCCGCCGTCAAGGCCGGCGGCGAGAACGGCGACCTCATCACCAACGTCGACTTCGCCTCCTTCTTCTGCGACGCGGCCGGCGCGCCCCGGCCCGACAACTATCAGGGGCGCTCCTTCCTGCCCAACATCACCGCCGGCACGCCCGCGGATTGGCGGCGCTCCTTCTACTACCGCTACTACATCGAGGGCGGCGAGCACAACACCCCCGCACACTACGGCGTCCGCACCCATCGCTACAAGCTCATCCACTACTACAAGCAGGACGCGTGGGAGCTCTTCGACCTGCGCAAGGACCCACGGGAGCTGCGCAACCGCTACGCCGACCCCGCCTACGCGAACGTCGTCGCCGCCCTCAAGGTCGAGCTCTACCGCCTCAAGGCCGCCGTCGGCGACTGCGACCAATACTGGCACTCCGGCGAGTACGCCCCCGCCAAGCCCATCAAGGCCGACATCTTCTAAGCTGACGAAAGGAGAATGACCATGCTCACCGAATACACCATCAACAAGGTCGACCGCCTCCCCGACTTCGACCCCGACGACCCCATCTGGCGGAAGGCCCAGGCCGGCGACTACGCCTATTGGCACGAGAAATCCTCCGAGCACCACCCCAAGACGACCCTCCGCGCCCTGCACGACGGCAACGACATCATGCTCTGCTGGCAGGTCGACGACCGCTACGTCCGCGTCGCCCACACCGCCACCAACTCCATGGTCTGCGAGGACGCCTGCGTCGAGGCCTTCCTCCAGCCCCTCAAGATCGAGAAGGGCTACATCAACATTGAGATCAACGCCGGCGGCTGCATCCACTCCTCCCACATCCGCAACTGGACGCGCGCCCCCGGCGGCTTCGCCGACTTCGAGTACATCGCCAAGGACACCATCCGCAAGCTCACCGTCAAAGGGAACCTCCCGCAGGTCATCGACCCCGAGGACCCCAACCCCTGCGCCTGGTGGATCGTCCTGCGCATCCCCCGCGCCTATCTCGAAAGCATCTTCGGCCCCCTCGGCGACCTCTCCGGGCAGACCTGGCAGGGCAACTTCTGCAAGTGCGCCGACTGCTCCAGCCGCCCCCACTGGGGCACGCTCCTGCCCCAGAGCCCCGAGCTCAACTTCCACGTCCCGAAATACTTCTCCCCCATCCACTTCGGCGAGTGACGCGGCCCCGCGGCCTTGGTGCGGGCGGGCGGCCTCGGCCGCCCGCCCTTGTTTTGTCCCGGCCCCGAAAAAAAAAGACGCCGCGCCGCGTAAGAAACCGGGCCTCGGGCGCCAATGTCACAATGGAAGGGCCCCGCCCTCTCCTGCCGCGGCGCCCCCGCTCCCGCGCCCCGGCAGGCACGCATCCGGAGCCGAAAGGACAAACCCATGAAACCCACCCACGCCTGCGGCGCGCTCGCCGCCCTCACCCTTGCCGCCCTCACCGGCTGCACCTCGTACTACACCGAGCGCGGCGCCCAGGCCCTCGTCAACCCCGGCCCCCTCGACGGCCCCGAATACCGCACCGAGTGGAAGGTCGCCGACGCCAAGACCTCCGCCTCCGGCTCCGCCAAGGTCCTCTTCTGGGTCTTCACCAGCGGCGAGCCCAAGTACGCCGAGGTCCCCGGCTCCCTCGGCGGCGGCTTCTTCCCCACCGACCGCGCCATCCACAAGGCCAAGGCCGCCGCCACCTACGAGGCCTGCGCCAAGAACAACGCCGACGCCCTCCTCGGCGTGACCTACTCCTACAAGATCACCGACTACTTCTTCACCTCCGTGGTCGACTGCACCGTCCAAGGCTTCCCCGCCACCGTCACCGGCGTCAAGCTCACGGAGGACAAGCCCGTCCTCATCGACAGCTCCAAGGAGGTCATCCGCATCAAGCCCCACGAGACGCTCCTCGACTACTCCGGCTCGCCCAAGGTCGGCGTCTACGACTATCGCGGCGCCCCCTCCGCCGGCCCCGCCGCCAAGAAGGAGTCGTCCCTCCCCTGGCCCCTCTCCCTCTTCCTCTGAACGCGGCCTTCCCCCTCCCCGGCGCACCCCATGCGCGCCGGGGATTTTTTTGCCCCGGGATGGATTCGGGGGGCCTTGCCTTTTCGATGGGGGTGTGCTATATAGTGCAAGTGCGCGAATGCGCAAGAAAGGGAACGCAAGTTTATGGCAGAGAGCATGGCAGACCTGCAGCGCAAGATGAAGGCGCAGGGTTTCTTGACGAAGGCGACGCAGGCGGCGGAGCGCGGGACGTTGGACGTGGCGCTCTCCCTGTGCCGTCAGGCCGTGGCGCTGGCGCCGAGCGACGAGAACGCCCGCCGCCAGTTCCACGAGACGCGTATCCGCTGCTTCAAGGCCCAGAAGAAGGGCGGCTTTGGCCTGGCGATGGCCGAGATGGCCGCCCAGCTGAAGATGGGCAAGGTGCAGGGCCTCATCAAGCAGAACAAGCTCGACGAGGCGCTCGCCCTGGCCGAGGAGGTGCTCGACGCCAACCCCACCTCGCCCAAGCTCAACGAGTTCTACTTCGACGTCGCCCAGCGCACCAACCACCCCGAGGCGCTCCTCTCGGCCATGGAGTCGCTCTCCGAGGCCTGCCCCGACAACATGGAGCTGATGCTGCGCATGGGCAAGACCTACATGCAGAACGGCGCCTACGGCCGCGCCCGCGACTGCTTCCAGAAGGCCGCCCAGGCCAACCCCTCCGACCTCGGCATCCAGAAGCTGCTGAAGGACGCCATGGCCCGCGACACCATGTCCGCCGGAGGCTGGGAGGCCAACGCCGGCAAGCGCGGCGGCTTCCAGGCGCTCATCCGCGACAAGGAGCTCGCCGCCCAGCTCGACCGCCAAGCCAAGGCCCAGGTGACGGGCGACGACGCCGAGGCCCTCATCGCCGAGGCCAAGGCCAAGATCGAGAAGGAACCCAAGAACGTCAACTACTACCGCGGCCTGGCGCGCATCTACATCCAGAACAAGCGCTTCGACGAGGCGCTCGACACCTTCGCCGCCGCCCGCAAGATCAACCCCTCCGACCCCGAGCTGGACCGCAACTGGGCCGACACCAAGATCCGCGCCTACGAGGCGCAGATCGAGCAGCTCCGGGCCGAGGGCAAGGAGGAGGCGGCCTATGACCTCGAGGTCGAGAAGGCGCAGTTCGCCTTCGACGACCTCCTCCGCCGCGTCGAGAGCTATCCCAACGACCTCGGCCTCCGCTACGAGCTGGGGATCATGTACTATCAGAACGACGCCTTCGACGACGCCATCCAGCAGTTCCAGCTGGCCCAAAAGAGCCCCAAGCACCGCCTCGAGGCCCTCTACTACCTCGCCTGCTGCTTCAAGGCCAAGGGCCAGCCCGACATGGCCGTCATGCAGCTCGAGGCCGCCAACAGCCAGCTCCCCACGATGGATGACCTCAAGAAGCACGTCGTCTACACCCTCGGCGTCATCGCCGAGGAGGCCGGCGACACCGCCAAGGCCTTCGACTACTACAAAGACGTCTACGCCGCCGACATCGGCTTCGAGGACATCGGCGAGCGGATGCAGCGCCTCCACGCCGCCGCCAAGAACTGACGGGCGGACCGCCCGTGGGCGATGCGCGTGCGCGCCGCGGCGCGCACGCGCGTTTTTTCGCTTCCCTTCCGCGGGGAAATCGCCTATACTATAGGTGTAATCAAGGAGCACCCATGGCAGAGAAACCGTTCATCGCCGCCCGGTTGCGCAACCCCGCCGAGGCGGCCGCAGCCAAACCGAAAGCCGCCAAGCCCGACTGGGTCGGCGGCGCGTGCGCCATCGTCGCCTTCCTGCTGGCCGTGGCCACCACCATCCTCCTGTACTTGGAGTGGGATTTGCTGCGCGTCTACATCGATCCGAACAAGTGGTTCTGAGCGTGGGTGCGCGCGCCCCCGCCACGTGGGGCCTGTGCGCCGCCTGCCTCGCGGCGTGGCTGGCGCAGACGCTTGCGGCCGGGGTGGGCGACCTCCCCGGCCTGAATGGCGTTGGGGCCGACCGCGCGCTGGGCGCGCTTTTCGGGCTGAGGGCCGAGGCCGTGCGCGCGGGGGCGCTGTGGCAGCCTTTCAGTTATGTGTTTCTCCACGGCGGCTGGGCGCACCTGGCCGCCAATCTTTTTGGGCTGTGGGTCACGGGGTCGGCCTTGGAGGCGGTGCTGGGGGCGCGGCGCATGGTGGGGCTGTTCGCGCTGGGGGCCGTAGCCGGGGCGTGCGGCTTTTTGGGGTCGTTGGCGTTGGATCCGCGCCTGTCGGGGGGCTTGGCCTGCGTGGGCGCCTCCGCGATGGTGGCGGCGTGCTTCGGGGCGGCGACGGCGCTGGCCCCGCGCGAGCGGGTCGTCTTGTGGGTGGCGGTGCTGCCCATCCCGCTGCGGGCCTTTTGGCTGGCGCCGGTCTTCCTGCTCTTCACCGTCTGCGAGGCGTGGTGGTGGCCGCAGGTCACCGCCTATGGCGCGCATCTCGGCGGGTGGCTCGCGGGGTTGGCCTTTGGGCGGGCGGCGGCCGCGCGCTGAGCGCCGGCGCGGGGCGTTTTGCGTATCGGGGCCGGTTATGCTAAGGTATTGCCCATTCATTGTTCGTTAGGCGGAGAAGCGCATGAGAGAAGTTGGCGTTGGCATCATTGGCTTTGGCACCGTGGGCGCCGGGGTGGCGGACGGTTTGTTGCGTGGCGCGGCGTTGATCGCGCGCCGGTGCGGGCTCTCCGTGGCGCTGCGGGGGGTGGCGGATCTGGACATCGCGCGCGACCGCGGGGTGGCGGTGCCGCGGGAGCTGCTGACGACGGACGCGCTGGCGTTGGCGACGCGCCCGGACGTGGACGTGGTGGTGGAGCTGATCGGCGGGACGGGGGTGGCGGACGAGGTGATCCGCGCGGCGTTGAACGCGGGCAAGTCGGTGGTGACGGCGAACAAGAAGCTGCTGGCGGAGCGTGGGGCGGCGCTCTTCGCCTTGGCGCGGGAGCGTGGGGCGGATCTTTATTTCGGCGCGAGCGTGGGCGGGGGCATCCCCATCGTGCGGGCGTTGCGCGACGGCTTGGTGGCGAACGAGATCCGCGCGATCCACGGCATCCTGAACGGCACGTGCAATTACATCCTGACGCGGATGGCGCGGGAGGGCGGGGCCTTCGACGACGTGTTGGCCGACGCGCAACGCCTAGGGTACGCGGAGGCGAACCCCTCGCTGGACATCGACGGGTATGACACGGCGCACAAGATCTGCATCCTGGCGTCGCTGGCCTATGGGGTGAGCGTGCCGTTGGGGGACGTGCGCGTGCAGGGCATCCGGGGGCTGGACCCGGTGGACGTGAGGTACGCGGGCGAGCTGGGCTACGTGATCAAGCTGTTGGCCGTCTGCAAGGAGCGGGAGGGGCGCCTGGAGGTGCGCGTGAACCCGACGCTCGTGCCGAAGGAGCATACGTTGGCGGCGGTGGGCGACGTCTTCAACGCGGTGATGGTGGAAGGCTCGATGACGGGCGACACGCTGTATTACGGCAAGGGCGCGGGGCGGGAGGCGACGGCGAGCGCCGTCATCTCCGACATCGTCTCCGTGGCGCGGCACATCGCCGTGGGCGCGCCGCGGGCGGCCGAGCCGCTGCCGCCGCTCGCGGGCTCGGCTTACACGCTGCTGCCGGCGGAGGAGAGCGTGAGCCGTTTCTACATCCGCCTGATGGTGCGCGAGGCGTGCGGCATGGTGGGGCGCTTCGCGACGATCCTGGGCGACCATGGGGTGAGCATCTTCGCGGCCAGCCAGCATGAGGCCACGGAGGCCCAGCGGGCGGAGGGCTACGTGCCGGTGGTCATCCTGACGCAGCCGGCGCGGGCGGGCGACATCGCCGCCGCTCTCACCGAGATCACCGAGCAGGGCATCGTCCGCTCCATGCCCTTCCATCTCTGCATCCTTTGAGTTTCGCCATCCATCGGAGAGAAGTCCATCCATGAAAGTCTGCAAGTTTGGCGGGTCTTCCGTCGCCGACGACGCCCAAGTCGCCAAGATCCGGGACATCGTGGCCGCTGACCCCGACCGCCGCATCGTCGTGGTCTCCGCGCCCGGCAAGCGCGACAAGGCCGACACCAAGGTCACCGACCTGCTCATCGAATGCGCCGGGCGCTGCCTGACCCAGCGCGACCCGTCGGAGGTGTTGGACGCGATCGTCGAGCGTTATGCCATCATCCAGCGCGGGCTGGGGCTGGGGCCGGCCATCGTGGAGGAGATCCGCGCGGACCTGGAGCGCCGCGTCGCCGCGGGGGCCGAGATGGAGGCGGCGCGCTTCATGGACGCCATGAAGGCGGCGGGCGAGGACAATGCGGCGAAGATCGTGGCGGAGGCCTTCCGCGCCGCCGGGATGCGCGCGGAGTATGTCAGCCCCGCGGAGGCGGGGCTGCTGATGTCCGACGACTTCGGCAACGCGCAGATCCTGCCGGAATCCTACGAGCGCCTGGCGGCGTTGGCGGAGCGGGCGGAGCGCGAGGTCTTGGTCTTCCCCGGCTTCTTCGGCGTCACCAAGGGCGGGGATGTGGCGACCTTCCCGCGCGGGGGCTCGGACATCACGGGCTCGATCCTCGCGGCGGCGGTCAAGGCCAAGGTCTACGAGAACTTCACCGACGTGGACGCCGTCTACCCCGTCGACCCCCGCTTGGTGCCCGAGGTCTCCCAGGGCATCCCGGAGATGACCTACCGGGAGATGCGGGAGCTTTCCTACGCCGGCTTCGGCGTCTTCCAGGACGAGGCGATCATCCCGGCGGTCAAGGCGGCCATCCCCATCAACATCCGCAACACCAACCGCCCCGACGCGCCGGGGACGATGATCGTCCACCACCGCCGCGCGCGCCAGGGCTCGGTGGTGGGCATCGCCTCGAGCGCGGGCTTCTGCACGCTTTACATCGACAAGTACATGATGAACCGCGAGATCGGCTTCGGCCGGCGCCTGCTCCAGATTTTGGAGGAGGAGGGCATCTCGTACGAGCACATGCCCTCGGGCATCGACAACGTCTCGGTGGTCTTCCGCGAGGAGGGCTTCACCCCCGAGGTGGAGGGGCGCGTGCGCGACCACATCATGCGCGAGCTTCGCCCCGACAATCTCCAGATCGAGCGCGGCACCGCCCTGATCATGATCGTGGGCGAGGGGCTCTACTACACGCCCGGGATGGCCGCCCACGCCACGCTGGCGCTCTTCCGCGAGGGGATCTCGCTGGACATGATCAACCAAGGCTCCTCGGAGATCTCCATGATGTTCGGCATCCAATCCTCCCACCGCGAGGCCGCCGTCCGGGCGCTCTACCACGCCTTCTTCAAGGAGTGAGCGGGAAGGGCAAAAAAAGGCCGCCGCCCCAAGCCGGGGCGGCGGCCTTTTTTTGTTTGGGGCCGTCAGTCGCGGGGCGGCTCCCACGCGTGCTTGCCGAGGTAGGCGGCGAGGCCCTCGGCGATCCGGGCGAGGGTTTGCGGGGGGTAGACGGCCTGGTTGGCCTCGAGCTGGGACTTGCCCTCGCGGATGAGCGCGTAGTAGGCGTCGAGGGTTTTGGCGAGGTCGGGGGGCGCCTCGGTGCGGAGCCAGTGGACAAGGAGCCAGGCGACGGCGTAACAGTCGTTCGCCTGGGCGTAGAACGCCTCCTGGGAATAGGCGAGGAGGCGGGCGAGCCCCTCGGCGGAGCGGAGGCCGGTGGCGCGGCGGGCGATTTCAAGGCGGGGGGAGAGCGTGGGCTTGGCCGCGCCGCCGCGGACGCGGAAGGTCTCGAAGTAGGTGGCGTGGCCCTCGTTGAACCAGGTGGGGACGGCGGCGAGGGGCGGGGTGATGAGGAAGAGGTATTGGTGGAAGCCTTCGTGGAAGGCGATGGAGCGGATCTCGTCGCGGCGGCGCCTGTTGGATTCCTCCTCGGCGTCGCCCATCACCACGAGCTCGCGGTTGAGGCTGGAGAAGTGGCCGACGGAGCCCTCCAGCCCCTCGCCGGCGTAGGCCCGGTAGGCGGCGGGGTCGGCGAAGACGCGGATGACGCTGACGGGCGGCTTGGCGTCGGAGGGCTCGGGGAAGGCCTGGGCGTAGGCGCGGCGGATGGCGAGCATGTCGGCGAGGAGGCTCTCCAGCCACTTGCGGTCGCGCCTGGGGAGGTCGGTGTGGACGCGGTAGGGGGCGCGCTCGAGGGTGACCCAGCCGTCGACGGCGGTCTCCTGGCCGGAGAGGCCGCGGCCCTGCGCGCCGAAGCCGGCCAACGCGCGGGAAAGGGGCGCGCGCCACGCGGCGGGGGGGCCGCCCGCGGGGGTGACGATGAGGGCGTAGGGCTGGGCGGGATCGTCCTTGAGGGTGAAGACGAGCGCGGCGGCCTTGCCCCCGACCTCGGCGAAGAGCGCCATCCGCACGGCGCCGAGGGGCCGCAGGCGCTGGGGCTTGCCGCAGGCGCCGCCGACCCACGCGCCGAGCCAGTCGCCGAGGGCGGAGGGGCCGAAGGCACCCGCCTGCCGCTGGGCGGCGTCGTATTCCTCCCGGGTGACGACGGCGCGGGGGTAGGGGCCGCCGAGGAGGCGCTTGGGGGCGGCGAGCTCGTAGCGGTTGCCCTCCGCGTCCATCCAGGCGCCGAGGCGCTGCTCGCGGCGCCAAAGCATCTCGGGCGGGTAGGCGTCGAACTCCTTGGCCGAGCCGTCGGGCAGGCGCGCCACGAAGCGGTAGGCCTCGAGCGCGGGGATGGGCTGGGCCTCGACCTTGGGGAGGCGCAGGCGCAGGGGCGGGCAGGGGACGGCTTGGTCGAAGGCCGGGACGGCGGCGGCGAGCGCCGGGGCGAGGAGGAGGAGGGCGGCGAGGCGGCGGCGCATGGCTCAGTGGAACCTGACGGTGACGTCCTTGACGTACTGGGTGCGGAGCACGCCGGCCAGCTCGCGGACGATGTTGCGGCGGATGTCGAGGGCCATCGGGAGGTTGGGGTCCTGATGGGCGGGGTTGATGGCGGTGCCCACGTCGATGCGGATCTGGTCGGAGGCCAGGAGCAGGTCGCGCATCTTGGTGGCGGGGTTCACGCGGGCGTCGGGGCCGGGGTTGCGCAGGAGGGCGATGACCTTGGAGAGGGTGACGCAGCCCTCGGTGACCAGGTCGATGCCGGGGATCTCCGAGCCGGCGGGCACCTCGGGGTCGAGGGCGGTGAGCGGGGTGTCGATGGGGCGGCCCAGCTCGCGGGCGACGAGGTCGGCGGTGGAGCCGCCCGAGACGATGGTGGCGACGCCGGGCTGGGCGGCGAGCGCGGCGAAGGCGGCGTCCTGCGCGCGGTCGAAGGGGCACCCGGTGAGCATTTGGGTGACGCGCGGCCGGCGGTAGTGCAGCATCGCGGCGGTGGTGTCGTCGCCGGCGCGCCCGCCGTCCAGGCGCGTCGCGCGGTCGGCGGCGCCCTTGCAGAGCACGTGGCTGGAGACGTCGGGGGCGATGCCGATGCTCTCGCGCAGCCAGGGGACGACGCGCTCGAGCCCTTGGCCGAAGGGCGTCTCCGGCTCGCCGAGCCCGGCCTGGGTGACGCCGTCGGAGCAGAAGAACAGCCGGTCGCCCAGCCCCATCCGGAAGGTGGCGTAGCGGAGCGTGCGCCCCTCCCAGCGCGGGAGCGTCAGCGGCGTGCGTTCGATGGGCGCGGCCTCGCCGCCGCGCAGGAGCGTGGCCGGCGGGTTCTCGTACTCGATCATCCGCACCTCGCCCTCGGGCCGGGCGTGGATCATGGTGAAGGTGGAATAGGAGATGTGGCGCTCGGGGCAGAGGGGCAGGGCGTCCATGATCAGCGTGGCGGCGCGGCGCAGGCCGATGGACGCGCGCATGTACTCCATCGCCATGGTGGCGGTGAGGCTGGCGCAGACGTTGGCCTGCTGCCCGCTGCCCAGCCCGTCGGTGAGCACGGCCACCACCGAGCCGTCGGGCTGGCGCTCGCTGAGGAAGACGTCCCCGCTGCACACCTTCCCGAACTTGCGGCGGTTGAACCAATCCACCTCGATGAAGGGCGGGGGCGGGGCGGCGCCGCTCATGGCTCGCCCCCCGCCTCGTCGAGCGGCGCGAACATCTCCACCGCCGAATCCAGGATCAGCTCGCTCTCCGCCGCGTTGCGCCCGAGCATGAAGGCGATCTCCTGGACGGTCTTGGCGGTGTTGGTGACGACGGTGCGGGCCTTCTCGATGAGGGCCTTGCGGTTGCGCTCGCTCTCGGTCACGTCGAGCATCAGGGCGCCGATGACCTCGTGCGCGTCGACGTTGAAGATGGAGAGCGAGAAGAGCCGGCCCTCGATCTCCACCGTCCGGCGGATGACCTCCTCGCCCGTCTCCAGCACCTTGAGGAAGAGCTGCGTCTGCGGGATGAGGCGCCCCAGGTCCGCGTCGCGCAGGCCGGGCTTCGCCTCATAGGCCAGCCGGGCCGGCTCGCCCAGCTGCGCGGCGAAGCGCTCGTTGCACTCGATGACGCGCAGCCGCCGGTCGACGACCACCAGGCCGTAGGGCAGCGCGCGGTCGATGGCCGAGCTTTGCCGCAGCGCGATCTGGCGCATCCGGCTGACGCACATCTGCGGCTCGGCGTTGCCCGCCAGGATGGCGCACGCCAGCGCCCGGCACGAGTCGTAGCCGCAGCCCGCGCAGTTCAGCTCGTCCTCCTTGCGGAACTTGCCCAGCGCGTGGAGCGTGGACTGGATCTCCTCCTCGGGGAAGCGCGCCTCCGCGGCGGGGGCGGGGCGGTAGTGGTGGCCCACGTCGGGCAGGTCGTCGGGGTCGTCGGGCAGGGTGCGCCTGGCGTGGCGCAGCACGTCGAGCATGCCGCCGGCGGCGCAGCGCGTGCGGGTCTTCGGCCCGCAGACGCAGCCCCCTGGGCAGGCCAGGGCCTCGATGAAGACCGGCTGCTCCAAGGTCTTCGGGTCGAGTGTCTCGAGCATGGTGCGGATGGTGTTCACGCCGGTCAGGGTCATCGGCTGGAGCTCCCCGTTCGGGGCGAGGGCGCGGAAGTTCCGCTCCACGCTCCGCAGCATGCCGCCCTCGATGGGGTAGTACGCGCCGTCGCCCGGCAGACGGTAGTCCGGGTCGGGCTCCAACGTGTTGGGGTCCTCCACCCCCGCCATGAGCATCCAGCGCCGCAGCTCCTCGAAGGTCAGCGCCGCGCGCAGCAGCCCCGGCTGGAGGTCGCTCTCGTGCTTCTTGCCCACGCACGGCCCCACGAAGACGATGGGCGCGTCGGGGAACTCCCGCCGCAGCGCCTTGCAATGGGCCACGATCGGCGAATCCACCGGCGTCAGATAGGCCGTGAAGCGCGGGTGGTAGCGCTGGATCAGCTCCACCACCACCGGGCAGGCCGAGGAGATCTGCAGCCGGTGCCCCGGGCTTTTGGCCATCAGCTCCGCCACCTTGCGCGAGACGATGTTCGCCCCCACCGCCGTCTCGCGCACGTGCGCGAAGCCCAGCCTCTGCATCGCCGCGGCGAAGCGCGCCGGGTCCACCCCCGGGAACTCCGAGGCGAAGCTCGGCGCCACCGAGAGGACGACGTCGCGCCGCGCCCCCACCAGGTTGCGCACCGCCGCCAAATCGTCGCGCACCATCTTGGCGTGGTTCGGGCAGGTGCCCACGCACGTCCCGCAATAGATGCACGCCTCCGGCAGCACCACCGCGTGGTCGTTCTCCACGCGGATCGCCTTCACCGGGCAGCGCCGCACGCACTTGTAGCAATCCCGGCACTGGGCCTCGACCGAATAGACCGGCGCCAACGCGTCCATCTCACGCCCCCTCCCCGAAGGCCCCGGCCAGCAGCGCCGGCACCCCCTCGGGCGTCACGCCGCTGTGGCAGACGCCGTCGACCCAGATGTTCGGCCCCTCCCCGCAGCGCCCCCCGCAGCGGCACCCCTTCAGCGTCACCTCCGCCTCGCGCCCATGCGCCGCCAGCCACGCACGCACGGCCTCCAGGTTCCGGCTGTTCCCGCGCGAGAAACAGGAGCTGCCCATGCAAATCGTCACGTTCACCATGCGTTCTCTCTCCTTCTGTTGGGTAGTCTACCCAATCCCCGCCCGCCGCGCAAGCAAAATCGCCCCGGCCGGGGCTGGGCGCGCGCGCCGGCGATATGTTAGACTAGGGGCCATGTTGACCCAAGCCAAACTTGACCAGGCGCTCCTCGAGCTGCGGGCGCTGCGGCGGCCGCAGCGCCGGGCGACGCTCTTCGACCTGCTGCCCGGCGGCCTCGCCGCCCTCCAGGGGCCGCTCCCCTTCTTCCTCGACAGCCGCGGGGCGCACGGCCTCGGCGACCTTGTCCTCTCCGCCGTGCTGCGCGGGGCGCGCGGGGACGCGGAGCCGCCGCCGCGCGCGGTCGCCGCCGTCGTGCGCGAGGGCGGGCTGCTGCGCGTGGAGACGCGCCTCTCGCGCGTCTGGGTGGCGCTCGACCGCGTGCCCGAGGGTGCCGACCCCGCGCCCGACCCGGCCAAGCGCCACAACGCGGCCATCCTCCTTGGGGGCGACCCCGGGGAGCCGCCGCCCGCGCCTTTCCTGCCTTTGCCGTATCCCCAGTTCCTCGACCAGCTGCGCCGTTTCCTGCCCGCCTATCTCCGCGCCGCGGACCCGCACTGGCTGCAATGCCTCGCCGATTGGATGACCGCGCTCGAGCGCGCCACAGGAGCCTCCGCCATGAAAGACCTGACCGACGCCCTCCGCTTCTATGACCGCAACCGCGAGAAGATCGAGTCCCTCCTCGCCTTCCGCCGCGAGCTCGCCGAGGAATCCGACGCCTTCGCCAAGCGCCTGGAGGCCAAGCTCCGCGCCGCCGGGCTGGGCGACGGGCTGGCCGTCGAGCCCGGCGGCCGCCTCGTCCTCGCCCGCGCCGTCCGCCTCGAAAACCACCCCTACGAGGCGCTCTGGACTGCCGAGGTGCGCCTGGAGGAGCTGGCCTTGCGCACGACGCTCACGCTGCGGCGCGACTTGGCGACCCGCCGCCGCCCGCCCGCCGACGAGGCCGCGCGCCTCATCGAAGGCTCCCCCCTCGCGGCGCTCGCCGGCGAACGCCGCATCAACCCCGAGAACCCCGAGGCGCTCGCCTACCAGGCCCTCCGCTCCCTCCTGCAGGCCGCCCACGAGACGTTCGCCCGCCTCGCCTGAGCCCGCCGCGCGCGAAAAGCCCCGCCGGCCTTGCGCCCGCGGGGCTTTTGCGTTGGTGGATCGGGCTGGGATTGAACCAGCGACCAAGGGATTATGAGTCCCCTGCTCTGACCGCTGAGCTACCGATCCGCGATTAAGCCCCCATTGTGCCACAATTGTACGCACCCCTCAAGCAAAAAGCGCGCGAGGCGCGCCGCCGCGCATGGATGTGCTACCCTAAAAAAGAACCGAAACCGAAAGGATGACCATGAACCGCCGCTCTTTCCTCAAGACCCTTGGCCTTGGCGCCGCCGCGCTGGCCGCCCCTGGCTGCGCCGCCTTCGCCGCCGCCCCCGCGCGCCGCCCGCGCAACATCGTCTTCATCCTGGCCGACGACCTGGGCTGGGGCGACGTGGGCTGCTATGGCACCACCCCCGGCCTGACCCCCTTCTTGGATGGCTACGTCAAGGGCGGCGTGCGCTTCACCGACGCCCATTCGCCCGCCTCCACCTGCACGCCCACGCGCTACGCCATCTTCACCGGCCAGTATGCCTGGCGCAAGCCCGGCACCGGGATTGCCCCCGGCGACGCCGCCCTCCTCATCGACACCGCCATCCCCACGCTGCCCAAGCTGATGCGGCAGTCGGGCATGGTCACCGGCGCGGTGGGCAAATGGCACCTGGGCATGGGCCCCGGCCCCGGCAAGACCGACTGGAACAAGCCCATCTCACCCTCCGCCAACGACGTCGGCTTCGACTACACCTTCCTCATGGCCGCCACGGCCGACCGCACCCCCTGCGTCTACGTCGAGGACGGCCTCGTCGTCGGCCTCGACCCCGACGACCCCATCGAGGTCAACTACCAGCACAACTACCCCGGCGAGCCGGACGGCAAGCGCGACCGCGCCACGCTCAAGATGGACTGGGCGGTCGGCCACAACCAGGCCGTCGTCAACGGCATCGGCCGCATCGGCTACATGAAGGGCGGCAAGAAGGCCCGCTGGGTCGACGAGGACATGGCCGACGTCTTCGTCGAGAAAGCCTGCGCCTTCATCGAGAAGAACAAGGACCGCCCCTTCTTCCTCTACCTCGGCACCAACGACATCCACGTGCCGCGCGTGCCGCACCCGCGCTTCGTGGGCAAGACCCCCTTCGGCCCCCGCGGCGACGCCACCTACCAGTTCGACGACTCCGTCCGCCGCGTCGTCGAGAAGCTCCGCGCCCTCGGCCTGGAGGAGGAGACGCTCGTGGTCATCACCTCCGACAACGGCCCCATGGTCAACGACGGCTACAAAGACCGCGCCCAGGAGCTGCTCGGCTCCCACAAGCCCGCCGGCGACTGGCGCGGCCACAAGTACACCCCCTACGAGGGCGGCCACCGCCTCCCCTTCATCGTCTCCTGGCCCGGCGCCATCCCCGGCGGCCGCGACAACGCCGCCCTCCTCTCCCTCGTCGACCTCGGCGCCACCTTCGCCGCCCTCCGCGGCGTGCCCCTCCCCGCCGACGGCCTGCCCGACTCCTTCGACCAGAGCGCCACCTTCCTCGACCCCTCCGCGCCCTCCGCCCGCGCCAACCTCATCTGCCAAGATTACCAGCTCAACCTCCGCGAGGGCAAGTGGAAATACATCGTCCCCAGGCCCGCCGGCAACACCCCCGGCCCCAAGAACGACCCCCTCAACGGCCAGCTCTACGACCTCGAGGCCGACCCCTCCGAGACCACCAACCTCGCCAAGGCCCAGCCCGCCCGCGCCAAGGCCATGTACGCCACGCTCCTCAAGGCCATCGCCGACGGCCGCACGCGCCCCGCCGAGTGAGGCGCCGACGCAACGACGGAAAGGCCCCCGGGATTCCCGGGGGCCTCTTCGTCTCTTGGCGCGGGTCAGGGGGCGGGGGGCCTGGCCTGACGGCCGGCCCAGGACATCTGGTGGGCGACGCCGAGCATGATGCGCGCGTCGGGGTCGGTCTTGACGCCGCGGGAGAAGATGCGGCGGAAGCCCTGCATCATGTGGTCGGCCTTCGGCTCGTCGGTGAAGCCGACGTCGAGCATCGCCTGGCGCCACTTGGCCATGAGGGCCTCCTTGGTGGCCTGGGTGGCGAGGGAGACGGCCTCCTCGACGGGGCTGACGTAGGCGCCGGTGGCGGTGTAGAGCTCGTAGGCCACGATGAGGAGGGCCTGGGCGAGGTTGAGGCTCTGGTAGCGGGGGTCGACGGGGATGCGGACAAGGTGGGTGCAGCGGGCGATCTCGTCGTTGTGCAGCCCTTGGTCCTCGCGGCCGAAGAGGATGGCCACGGGGGCCTGGGCGGCAAGGCTGAGGATGGCGGGGGCCAAGACGCGCGGGGGCTGGACGGTGGCGCGGTAGAGCCCGCCCCGGGCGGTGGTGCCGACGACGGCCGCGCAGTCGGCGACGGCCTCGGAGAGGGTGGCGCAGGTGCGGCGCGCGTCGAGGATGTCGGTGGCGTGGACGGCGAGGCGGCGGCCCTCCTCCCAGCCGTCGAGGATGCGCGGGGCCACGAGGGTGAGGCGGCTCAGCCCCATGTTGGCCATGGCGCGGCAGACGCTGCCGACGTTGCCGGAGTAAAGGGTGCCGACGAGGACGATGCGGATGTTGTCGAGCGGGTTCATGGGGCGTCGTTGGGGATTGGGGAGAGAAGGGCGCGGGCGACGGCGGCCACGGCCGCGGGCCAGGCCGCGAGGTCGGCGGCGGCGAGGGTCTCGCGCGGGGCGTGGTTGCCGCGCGTGGGGAGGAGGAGGGGGACGACGGGCGTCGCGACGCCCTGGCGCGGGAAGGCCCGCGCGTCGGTGCCGGAGTAGTTGTAGACCTCGGTCTGGAGCGGCACGCCGCAGGCCAGCAGGCGGTCGCGCAGGGCGGGGGCGAGGAGGCAGGAGGCGTCGGAGAGGGTGATCACGGGGCCTTGCCCGAGGGCGACGCCCTGGGCGGCGTTCTCGTAGGTCACGTCCAGCGCCAGCACGGCGTCGGCCCGGACGGCGCGGGCGAGGACGTCGGCGCCGAAGCCGTTGACCTCCTCCATGGCGGTGGCGGCGACGAGGACGTTGAACTCGGGGAGGAGCGCCGCGAACCGTTCGTGCCAGAGGGCGACGAGGGCGCAGGCGGCGCGGTCGTCGAGGAAGGGGCTGGTCACGAGGCCGTCCGCCTCCTCCCAGAAGGGCGCCCAGCAGAGGCGGTCGCCCTTCCGCGCGCCGGCGTAGGGGCCGGAGAGGCGGGCCAGGAGCGGCTGGCTGCGCGTCCAGTTCTCGTCCGGGGGCTGGAGGGTGGCGGGGCGCGGGCGGCCGCCGGTCTTGAGCATAAGGCTCTCGCCGCCTTGGGGGGCGACGCCGCCGAGGGCGATGACCTCCAGCTCGGTGGGGGAGCGGACGGCGCTGACGGCGAAGCCGGGGCTGTCGGCGTGGGCCATGAGGAGCAGGGTGTCGCTCTTCTTGCGCGCGCCGGGCTCGGCGAGGACGGCGTAGGCGCCGAGGCGGCGGACGTCGAGGCCCTGGGCGCGCCAGCGGCGCGTCAGGAAATCGAAGACGGCGCCTTCGTCGCCGGGCGTGGCGTGGAGGGCGCAAAGGTCGCGGAGGGCACGGAGGGTCTCAGGCATGGTCGGTTCCCAAACGGAGGGCGCGGTCGAAGCCCGGCGGCACGTGGTCGGGGCGGTGGGCCACGCAGAGGACGGTGAGGGTGGGGGTCTCGTCGAGCAGGCGGCCGAGCAGGCGGAGGAGGCGCTTGCGCTCGTCGTCCTCCAGGTTCATGCACAGCTCGTCGAGCAGCAGCAGGTCGGGGCCGGGCGTGAGGGCGCGGACCACGAGGGCCAGGCGCGCGAGGCCGTCGGAGAGCGTGCCCAAGGGGTCGCGGAGGCGCTCGTGGAGGCCGAGGGCCGTCAGGAGGGCCACGGCGCGCCTGCGCTGGGCGGGGGTGGGGCGCAGGCGGCGGCCCTCGCGGTCGAAGAGGCCCGAGCAGGCGGCGGCCTCGACGGTCTGGGCGGGGTCGGCGCAGGCCTGCATCTCGGGGGAGACCATGGCCATGCGCGAGCGGAGGGCCCAGAGCGGCACGCCGGGGCCGAGGCGTTGGCCGAAGCGCGTGATGTCGCAGGCGTAGGCGCGGGGGCTGTCGCCGACGATGAGGGAAAGGAGGGTGCTTTTGCCGCTGCCGTTGGGGCCCACGATGAGCCAGCGCTCGCCCGCGTGGACTTCCCAGTCCAGGCCGTCGAAGAGCTCGCGCCCGCCCACGTCGCAGCGCAGGCCGCGGACGCGGAGCACCTCGGGGGTCGGGAGCGACGGCGGGTTCTTGCCCAGGGTCAGGGCCTGGGGCGCCGCGCCCGTGGCGCGGAAGGGGCCCTGCCAGGCCACCGTGCAGGCCCGCAGGCGCAGGCGGTGGGTGACGCACGGGGGGATCTCGTCCTCGTTGCGGGTGGCGAGGATGAGGGTCCGGCCCTGGGCGGCGAGCTGGCCGAGCGCGTCGCGCAGGGTGCGCTGCATGGCGGGGTCGAGGCCCGCGAAGGGGTCGTCCAGGGCGAGCGCGGGGGTGTTCCGGAGGATGGCGCGGGCGAGCATGAGGCGGCGCTGCTCGCCGTTGGAGAGGGCGAGGGCGCGGCGGGGGAGGAGCGGGCGCAGCGCGAGGGCCCCCTCGGCCCAGGCGAGGGTCTTGGCGAAGGCGGCGCGGGCCTCGGGCTCGGGGTCGCGCACCTCGAAGGGGCTGATGTCGTTCACCGCCTCGTAGGTCAGCGCCTCGGCGACGGTGGGGGAGTCATAGCCCACGCTGGCGTGCCAGCGGGCGGCGGCCCAGTCCATCCCCGCCGAGGCGGCCTGATGGCCGAAGGTGACGAGCGCCACCGCGTCGGGGTAGCGCCGCGCCAGGCGCGCGCAGAGCCACGTCTTGCCGCTGGCCGCCGGCCCCGTCACCACCCATTGCTCCCCGGGCCCCACGCGCCACGGCGTGCCCCCCACGTCCAGTTCCAGCGCGCTCACCTCGCCAACGCCTCCAGCAGCTTTTGGCCCACCGTCGAGTTGTCGAGGTAGGTGAAGAAGCCCGTGGCGATCATCTGCGCGGCCATCGCCATCAGGATGACGCCCGAGACCTTCGAGAAGATCCGGATGACGTTCTTGCCGAAGATGCGCTCCAGGGCCTCCGCGAAATAGAGCAGTGCCCCCAGCGCCACCGTCGCCAGGATGAAGCCCAGGAAGCCGAAGAGGAAGGTGAACCACCCGCAGCTGCCCTCCAGCGCGCCCGTCAGCGTCTCCGCCCCGATGATGATGATGGGCGAGACGCACGCCGGCCCCATGATGATGGGGATGCCCAGGGGCACCACGATGATGTCGTCCACGTTGCGCGGGCGGCTCTGCGCCGTCGGCGTCTCGTGGCCCAGCGCCAGCCCCTGCGCCATGATCATCAGCAGGATGCCCGAGCCGATGCGGAAGCCCTCGAGGTCCAGCCCGAAGAGCTTGAGGAAGCCGTTGCCCGCGAAGTAGGCGATGGCCGCCACGACGACCGCCACCAGCGTCACCCGCACCGCCACGTTCCGCTTGCGCCCGCAGTCCGCCCCCTCCGTGAGCGAAAGGAACATATTCAGCACGAAGAACGGGCAGAACAGGAAGAAGAGCTTGACGAAGTTGCTCCACGCGAACGTTAACGCCTCGACCATAGACGACTCCTTCGCTACGATTGCGCGCCTAGTATAACACGTTTGGCGCGGCGCGGCCGCCGGCCGCGCGCGGTCAGGGCGCGGCGGCGGCGCGGGTGGTGCGCTGGATGTGCCACATCTGGAGGATGGAGAGCACCTGCGAGACCGTCCAGTAGAGGCAGAGCGCCGAAGGCATGGAGTAGAACATGAACAGGAGCATGATGGGCATCATCCACGTCATCATCCGCTTCTGCGCCGGGTCGCCCGTCGAGGGGCTCAGGTGCGTCTGCAGGCCCATCGTCACGGCGGTGAGGATCGGCAGGATGTTGAGCGGCACCGGCAGCACGCCCGCCAGCAGGTTCTCCGGCTGCGACAGGTCGGCGATCCACAGGAACGGCGCGAAGCGCAGCTCCACCGCCGAGCGCAGCACCACGAAGAGCGCGATGAAGACCGGGATCTGCACCAACATCGGCAGGCAGCTCGAGAAGGGGTTCACCTTCTGCTCGCGGTAGAGCCGGAAGGTCTCCTGCTGGATCTTCTGCGGGTTGTCCTTGAACTTCCGCTGGATTTCCTTGATCTGCGGCTGGATGACGCTCATCTTGCGCATCGCCACCGTACTCTTGTGCGTCAGCGGCCAGAAGATCACCCGCACCAAGAGCGTCAGCAGGATGATGGCCACGCCGTAGTTTGGGATCAGCGCGTGGAAGACGTTCAGCACCCACAACAACGGCCCGCACAGCCACGCGAAGAACCCGAAGTCCATCACCCGCCCCGCGTGCGCCCCGAAAGCGTCCAGCCGCGACAGCGCCTTGGGCCCCACGTACAGCCGCGTCTCCACGCCGCTGCGCACCCCCGCCTGCAACTTCAGCGCTGGATAGGTGAAGCGCGCCTCCACCGAGTCGATGCGCATCACCTGCGCGCTCCGCTCACGCCCCACCGTCAGCGCCGCCGGCGAGGGCGCGGGCGGCATCGTCAGCGTCACGAAGAAGCGGCTCTTCAGCGCCGCCCACGTCTGCTCCCCCGGCAACGGCGTGGTCTTCTCGAACGGCACCCCCGTCGGGTCCGTGCTCGTGCCGCAGCCCAGGAAGGCGCTCCGCGCCCCCAGGAGCGACCCCAGCTCCGTCTCGTAATACTCCGGCTTGCTCTCCCCCGCCGCCAGGAAATCCGCGCCCAGCGCCTCCCCCTTCGCCCCCGGCGGCAGCGCGCACCGCCCCGCGTCGAAACCATACGGCGCGATCTCCGCGCCCGTCTTGGAAAGGAACTCGTCGCGCACCGTCAGCGCGTACCCCTCCGCGTCCAACGTCACCCGCCGCTCCAGCGCCGTCCCGTCCGGCAACGTCGCCGCGAAGAGCAGCCCGCCCTCCGCCTCGCGCACCGCGTAGTCCAGATACGGCGCGGCCCCCGCGAAGGAGAGGTTCAGCAAATCCCCCGTCTCCAACGTCACGTGCCCGGAACCCTCCGCGTTCTCCGCCCGGTAATCCAGCAGCTCGGCCCTCACCAAGCGCGCCCCGACGCTCGAGAACGTCAGGCGCACCGAGGCGTTCGTCAGCGTGTGGCGCGTCTCCCGCGCCGCGTCGATCACCGGCCTCGGACGCTCCTGGAGGGGCGCGGGCGCGGCCGGCCGCGCGGCGGCCGCCTGCTCCGTCCGCTGCGGCGGGGGCGGCGGCGCCGGCCTCGGGCGCAGCTGCTGCCAGGCCATGTAACCCACGAGCGCGGCCACCAACAGGGCCACCCAAATCTTCTCGGTCTTGTTCATCGGTCTTTCCTGTCCTTTGTCCGGGACCTCGGCGGGGGCACGGGGTCGTAGCCCCCCCTGCAAAACGGGTTGCACCTCAGGATCCGCCACAGCCCCAACCCCAGCCCGCGCACCGGCCCATGCGCCCGCAGCGCCCCCACCATGTACTCCGAGCACGTCGGCGAGAAACGGCAATGGCCATAGCCGAAGAAGCCGTGCAGCGCCTGCTGATAGAAACGCACCGCCGCCACCAACGCCGCCGTCGCCGCGCCCCGCAGGCTCACCGCCGCCCCCCCGCCGCCAAGAGCCCCGCCTTCCGGCACAGCCACAGCAGATCCCGGCGCGCCTCCTGGCACGTCGCCCCCGCCAGGCGTTGCCGCGCCACCAACACAAGGTCGAACCCCGCCGCCAAACGCGGCCGCTCCAGGCGGAACGCCTCGCGCATCAACCGCCTGGCCCGGCTCCGCTCCACCGCCAGGCGCAGCGTCCGCTTCGCCGTCACCACCCCCAGGCACGTCTTGCCCAGCCCGTTCGGCGCCCAGCGCATCACCATCGACCCGCACGCCACCGACCGCCCCGAGGCGAAGACCGCCTCATACCGCCCGCCCGGCAGGCGATAGGGCGCGAAAAGCAAGGGAGGCCCCTTCCCGGCGCCTCCCTGTGGGTCGCCACGCGCCGGCCCTTCGGCCATGCCGCACGCCCCGGCGCGCGCCTTTACGCGTGCACCAACGCCTTGCGGCCCTTCGCGCGGCGGCGGGCCAGGATCTGGCGCCCACCCTTCGTCGCCATCCGCGCACGGAAACCGATTTTGCGCACGCGCTTGATCTTCGACGGCTGCCAAGTCATCTTCATGGTTGCGTTCCTCTCAAATGGTAACGACCGCTTCTGGGTCGGGAAATGAGCGCATACCATAGCACATCCCCCGCCCCCCGTCAAATCCCCGCCTTCCCTTGGGCGATCGTCTTCCCTCAGGCCACGCGGCGGCGGAGCGCCAGACCCACCGCGCCGAGGGCCAGCGCGGCGAGGGCCACGGTGAGGATGTGTTTCATGTGTCTTGGATTTCTCCGTTTCCCGCCCCGTACGGTGAGACCGAAGAAGGCCCCGGGACGAGAAGTGCCCTCTCCGATGTCACTCACGAGGTCTTAGGATTACCTACCCAGAAACATCACAGAGGGCACGCGGAACCGCGTGCGCACATCTCGGACGTCTGGTGAAAGTTCCGAAGTTTCGTGAGTCGTCCTTTATTGTGCGGTCGCACAGTGCAGTGGCTCTCCCACTGCGTGCCTCTAAGATACTACCTTCGGGTGGTCGCGCGTAACCTTTTTCCGTCTTCGCGGGCGCGGGGGCGGGGAACGAGATTACGGGCCTCGTTTTTCGGATCGCGCCGTACCTCGACCCGGACCCCGCCGCGACCGACCCCGAGACGCGCCGCGCTTCGGGGCGGTCTGTGGTATACTGTTGGGGTTATGGCAATCGAGCGAACTGTGGTGTGCGCGCTGATCGCGCTGATGGCGACGTTGTTCACGTGGTTGGGCGGGGGCGTGGTGGGGCCGTGGCTGACACCTTGGACGCCGTGGCTGACGCTGTTGCTGGCGGAGGCGATGCTGTTGCTGCCGGAGCAGCGGGCGGGGGAGACGCTCTTCGACGCGCGGCGGCGGGTGTGGCGGGCCTTGGCGCGGGATCCGCTGACGTGGTTGGCGGTGGCGTTGGTCGTCTTCCTGGTGATCCAGTGGCTGAACGGCTGCGTCTTCTTGGTGTGGGACGCGGCGGCGCGGGCGTGGGTGCGGGTGAGCCCGGCCTTCGGCTGGCTGGTGCCGGAGGCGTGGGCGGAGCGGGCGGCGGCGCTGCCGGCGCCGAAGGGGGGCGCGGCGGAGGGCGTGGTGTGGTACGCGCTGGGCTCGCAGCCGTGGGGGTGGTTGCCGTGGAGCCTGCGTTCGGACGAGGCGTGGGGGGTGCTCAACTGGTTCCCGCCGTCGCTGGCGGCGGCGTTGGCGGCGCGCCACGCGCTGCTGGGGCAGACGAAGCGGTGGCTGATGGGCTTCGTGTGCATGATGGGGGGCGTGCTGGCGGTGGCGGGCATCGTGCAGTACGCGATGGGGGGGACGTTCCTGTATTGGGGGATGGAGACGCGGGCCTTCTTCTTCGCCACCTTCGGCTATCCGAACCACGCGGCGTGCTGGTTCCCGGCGGTGATGGCGCTGTCGGTGGGGATGACGCTGTGGACGCTGGAGCACCCGGGGCGCTCGCGGGTGCCGCCGTGGGTCTATGGGCTGTGCGCGGCGCTGTGCGCGGTCTCGGGGGTGCTCTCGGGGTCGCGGGCGGGGATGCTCTTCACGCTGGCGCTGCTGGGCTTCACGGCGCTTTACGTGCCGGTGCGCTATTTCGGCTCGTTGCCGGGCGGGATGCGTTGGGCGGTGACGGGGACGCTGGCGGCGGTGGCGGCGGTGGCGCTGGGGACGGCGGCGTTCCGGATGCACGCGGTGACGGCCAACACGGCGCGGGCCGAGGCCCTGCGCGCGGCCTCCACCCAGGCGGAGCGCGAGGCGGCCGCCGCCATGCCCACCTACACCGCCCTGCCGTGGGTGGACGGCGTGCTGGGGGAGATCGCGGGGACGGATTGGGCGTCGTTCTTCGAGAACCCGATGCTGATGCGCTCGGGCTATCAGGGCATCCTGGCGCTGCGCCAGGCGGCGGATCACCCGGTGGCCGGCACGGGCGCGTGGAGCTTCCGCTGGCTGAACGAGGCGTACATCGACCGCGAGGACCCGGAGGAGCGCACGTGGCTGGGCAAGCGCATGGGCGTGGGCCAGGCCAACGTCCACAACGACACCCTCCAGTTCCTGGCCGAGCACGGCTGGGTGGGCTTCGGCCTCATGCTGGGGTGCGTGCTGGCGCTGGCGCTCCCCTTCCTGAAGGCGCTCCTCGCGAGCCCGGCCTACACGGTGAGCGACGCGCAGGCCGACCGTTGCTGGTTGAACCGGCTGAACGTCTTCTGCGTCTTCGCCTTCGTGGCCACCGCGCTGATCGCGGCGCACAGTTTCATCGACCTGGTCTTCCGCAGCGCCGCGTGCATGCTGCTCTATGGGCTGATCTTCGCCTGCGCGCCGGGCTTCGTGGTGGGCCGCCGCCCGGCGGAGGCCGGCGGCGCGCCCGCGCCGGCCGAGGCGGAGGGCCTGGCCCCGCGGCGGGGTGGGGCGGGGGACGACGAGGACGAGGAGGAGGAAACCCATGCGTAAAGGCATCATCCTGGCCGGCGGCGCGGGCACGCGCCTGTGGCCCGCCACCGGCGTGGTCTGCAAGCAGCTGCTGCCGGTCTACGACAAACCGATGGTCTACTACCCGCTCGCCACCCTGATGCTGGCGGGCATCCGCGAGATCCTCGTCATCTCCACGCCCGAGGCCACGCCGCTCTTCGAACGGCTGCTGGGCGACGGCGCGCGGCTCGGGCTGCGCCTCTCCTACAAGGTGCAGGAGACGCCCAACGGCCTGGCGCAGGCCTTCGTGCTGGGGCGCGACTTCATCGGCGACGACCCGGTGTGCCTGATCCTGGGCGACAACCTCTTCCACGGGCAGAGCTTCACCCGGATGCTGCGCGAGGCCGACCGCGCGCCCGGCGCGACGGTCTTCGGCTATTACGTGCGCGACCCGGAGCGCTTCGGCGTCGTGGCCTTCGACGCGGCGGGCAAGGCCGTCTCCATCGAGGAGAAGCCCAAGGCGCCCAAGAGCAACTACGCCGTCACCGGGCTTTACTTCTACGACAACGACGTGGTGCGCATTGCCGCCGGCCTCAAGCCCTCCGCCCGCGGCGAATACGAGATCACCGACGTCAACCGCGCCTACCTGGAGCAGGGCCGCCTGAACGTGCGGCTCCTCGGCCGCGGCTTCGCCTGGCTGGACACCGGCACGCACGATTCGCTGCTCGAGGCCGCCAACTACGTCCGCACCGTGCAGACCTGCCAGGGGCTGCGCGTGGCCTGCGTGGAGGAGATCGCCTGGCGCATGGGCTTCATCGACGCCGGGCGGCTGCGCGCCGAGGCCGCGCGCCTGGGCAAATCCGCCTACGGCGCCTACCTCGCGGAGCTGCTCGCCCGGGAGCCCGTGCCGCAGGGGGAGGCGTGAGATGGAGGTGAGGGAGACCGCGATCGCGGGCGTCCGCCTCGTCCGGCCCGACCGCTTCGGCGACGCGCGGGGCTGGTTCTGCGAGACCTACAACGCCGCGCGCTACAAGGCCGCCGGCATCGCCGCCGACTTCGTGCAGGACAACGAGAGCGAATCCGCCCGCGGCGTCCTCCGTGGCCTCCACTGGCAGGCCGGCCCGCACGCCCAGGCCAAGCTGGTGCGCGTCCTCCAAGGCGCCGTCTGGGACGTGGTGGTGGATGTCCGCAAGGGCTCGCCCACCTTCGGGCGGCACGTCGCCGCCCTGCTCTCCGCCGAGAACGGGCTCCAGTTCTACATCCCCCGCGGCTTCGCCCACGGCTTCGCCGTCTTGGAGGATCGCACGCGCTTCGCCTACAAGTGCGACAACCTCTACTGCCCCCAGGCCGAGCGCGGGCTGCGCTTCGACGACCCCGCCCTCGCCATCCCCTGGCCCGACCTCGGCGTGCCGCCCTTGCTTTCCGAGAAGGATCGCCGCCACCCCCTGCTCGCCCAAATCGAACCCTGGGAGCCGTGATGCGCCGCCTTGCCCTGACCGCGCTTGCCGCCGCGGCCCTCGCCGGCGCGGCCCCCGCGCGCCTGCCCAGCTGTTTGGGCGACTGCGCCGCCGTGGCGGTGCGCACGCTGCCGGAGGGCCTCCCGTTTCGGCAGCGCGCGCGCCTGATGCTGCGCTGGGGGCTGGCCTGCCACGAGGCGGGCGACGCGGTGAACGCCCGGGCGCTCGTCTCGCTGGCCTTCATGCAGGACGGGGCCTGCCGCGTCCGCACGGCTCGGGAAGCGCTGGCGTGGCAGCGCGCCTTCCCGTGGAACGAGCACATCCGGAACGACGCCGCGTGGGGTCTTTTGCTCTCCGGGGGCGACCCCCGCGCCGCGCTCGCCCTCCTGCGCGGCTGCCGCCGCTGGGATGCCGCCACCTTCGACACCCTCGCCGTCGCCCAGTGGCGGAGCGGCTTCCCCGCCGAGGGCCTCCAAACCCTGCTCCGCGCCTTCGAGGTCGGCCTGGGCGAGCACGGGCCGATCGCCTTCGACCACCTCGGCGACCTGCTCTACGCCAACGGCTTCCGCGAGGACGCGCTGCGCGCGTGGGGGCGCGCCCGCGCCCTCCACCGTTATTTCCTCGGCGCGGGCGGCGACCCCGACGACGCGCTCCTGCGGGACTACGACGACGCGGCCACGCGCCGCAAACGCATGGCGGTCAAATGGTTGCTTCGGGAGGCCCAGCCTCCCCCGCCGCCCGCCCCAGGCGCGCCTCGGGGAAAATTGCGCCAAGGCAAGGAGAATGCTTGACGCGGGGCCTTGCGCCGCGCTATACTGTGGGCAGTCAATGTGGTGGCCGGGCCTTGTTTCAGGGTGCGCGGCCTTCCTTAGCCGAAAGGAGTGAGACGATGAAAGCTTGGATGATGTTCGCGGCGGCGCTGCTGATTGCCGGCGGCGCGATGGCGCAGTCCCGTTCCTCCCGCAACGCCCAGCAGCCCGATCAGATGATCCGCATCAAGGAGATCACCGGCATGGGCGGCGACAGCGACTACACCACCCCCGCGCCGCAGATCGACGCCAAGTGGAAGAAGCGCATCAACCACACCGACAACTACGCCAAGGACGACGCCAAGGGGTGGCACTACTTCGAGGTGGCCTACCAGGTCGGCAACATCGGCACCGACGGCTCGGGCGCCAAGAAGCCCGTCCTCGCCATCCCGGAGGTCGAGATCACCTACGCCCTCCTTTACAACATGACGAAGTCCAAGCTCGCCGCCTCCGTCGCCCGCAACGCCCAGAAGGCCGGCGGCGCCATCGGCTGGGAGAACCCCCGCCAGCTCTACTCCCTCTTCACCGAGACCATCACCTACACCTCCATCACCCCGGGCCGTGAGCACTACGCGGCCGTCTGCGTGCCGCCCTCCGCCGTCGCCATCTACGGCGACCCCATGGTCTTCTCCGTCCAGATCAAGGTCAACGGCGTCCAGCAGGGCGAGATCGCCACCGAGGTCGCCGGCGGGGCCGCCGTCGACGGCAAGGACATCCGCGCCATCCTCCAGGAGAAAGGCGCCGACGGCAAGGCCCACATGGCCGCGTGGTGGGAGCGCATTGAGAACCTCTCCGAGAGCGTCGTCACCCGCGAGGGCATCCTGCGCGACCGCTCGATGACCCCCTTCGTGATGGCCGGCGACCAATACTATGACCAGGTGAAGGCCAAGTAACCGCCCCAAGGCAAGAGACGCGCTATGGAACGGATTCTGACACTCAATATTGGCGCCACGCGCCTGGCGCTGGCCGAGTTCGAGGTGCGCCCTGGCCAAAGCCCAAGCCTCACGCGCCACACCTTCGGCGAGCTGCCCGATGGGGCCGCCGAGGCGCCCGAGACCTTCGGCGTCGAGCTTGAGCAGGCCCTGCGCGGCATGATGGCCGCCTCCGGCATCCGCCCCGGGCGGATCCATGTGGCGCTCTCCGGGCAGATGGCCTTCCCGCGCTTCGTCAAGGTCCTCGCCGAGGGCGAGGAGAAGATGCGCGAGCAGATCCGTTTCGAGGTCGAGCAGAACGTCCCCTTCCCGCTCTCCGAGGCCATTTGGGACGACGCCCTCGTCGGGGCGCCCAACGCCGGCGAGCAGCACGTCATGATCGTGGCCGCGCGCTCCGACCTCGTCGGCGCCATCGCCAAGGGGTTGCTCAACGCCGGCTGCGAGCCCGAGCTCGTCGACGTGGCGCCCGTCGCCCTCTACAACGCCGTCCGCTTCAACTACCCCGAGGCCGAGGGCTGCACGCTGGTCGTCGACATCGGCGCGCGCTGCACCAACCTCGTCTTCGTCGAGCAGGATCGCATCTTCTACCGCACCATCCCCGTCGCCGGCAACACCATCACCGCCGAGGTCGCCAAGACCTTCGGGCTCTCCCACGAGGAGGCCGAGCGCTTCAAGTGCGAGCAGGGCCTCGTGGCGCAGGGCGGCGCCTTCGCCGTCGACGACCCCGACGTGGACCGCCTCTCCAAGGTCATCCGCAACGTGATGACGCGCCTCAACGCCGAGGTCACCCGCTCCATCGCCTTCTACCGCAGCCAGCAGGAAGGCTCCGCGCCCACGCGCGTCCTCCTCTCCGGCGCCTCCGCGCAGCTGCCCTACATGCAGAACTTCTTCGAGGAGAAGCTGCAGGTGGCGGCCGACTTCCTCAACCCCTTCCAGACGGTGTCGTACCCCTCGGACATCGACGCCGACCAGTTCGGGCGCGACGCCTTCTCCCTGCCCGTGCTCGTGGGGCTGGCGCTGCGCCGCGGCCTGACCTGCCCCGTGGAGATCAACCTGGTCTCCCAGGACATCACCGCCCGGAAGGAGTTCCGCCGCCGCCTCCCCTTCTTCGCCATCGCCGCCGCCGGGCTCGTCTTCATCATGGGCATCTGGCTGGTCTACGTCGGACGCATGGGCGCGCTCTATGAGCAGCAGGCCCAAAAGATCCAGGAGCGCATCACGGCCTACGAACAGCTGAAATCCGACTTCGACAAGGCCGACAAGGCCGCCGTCGCCGCCGAGGCCCGGGCCGCCGCCTACCGTGGGCTGCTCGAGGGCCGCCAGACGTGGATGCGCATGCTCGTGGCCGTCAACAAGGCCATCCCGGACGGCCTCTGGGTCACCAGCCTCTCCGCGCGACGCTCGGGGACGGCGCTCCAAGGGCTCAACCTGTCGGTCTCCGTCTGGAAAGACCTCGAGGGCCGCCTCTCCGCCTCCGGCAAGACCATCGACGAGACGGTCGCCGCCAAGCTCACCCAGCAGGATGTCTTCGCCGCCGACGTCAAGGACATCCCCATCAGCAAGAAGACGCAGCTGCCGTGGATGACCTCGTTTGACATCACCGCCAACCTCCGGGCCGCCCAGACGCCGAAGGAGGCCAAAGGCAGCGCCGCCCGCCGCAGCAGGAGGTAACAGCAAGATGGACCCCAAGCAAAAACTGATCGCCATCGCCGTCGGCTCCGTCTGCGGCCTCATCATCCTGGCGCTGGCCGTGCTCCTCGTCCTCCAGATCGGGCACATGAACGAGGCGCGCGCGGCCCGCGACAACGCCGAGGCGACCATCAACAACTATTACGCCGCCAAGCCCTATCCCTCCGAAGACAACCGCGCCGTCCGCAAGCAGGACGAGACGGCCCGCGCCGGGTGGGCCGACAAGGCGCGGGCCGTGCTCACGCATGGCCTCCAGGTGCCGCAGGGCGAGTCGCCCTCCCAGTTCGTCCAACGGATCGGCGACGCCGTCCGCGGCCTGAACGCCCGCCAAGAGACCGCCGTCGCCGCCGCCGGGCAGCAGCAGGTCATGGATTATTCCTTCGGCCGCTACGTCGTCCAAGGCGCCATCCCCAAGGACGCGGACGTCCCCCGCCTCGCCCAGCAGTTCGCCGTCGTTGAGCACGTCTGCGACCTGCTCTTGGACAATGGCGCGCGCGCCATCACCGCCGTCACCCGCGAGGAGTTCGACGCCGCCGCGGCCAAGCCCGAGGAGGAGGAGCCCCGCACGCGCCGCCGTCGCCGCCGCGCCGAGGAGGAGGAGCCCGCCGCCGCCGTGGGCGCCGCCATCGACCCCATCCTCGCCAAGGACGGCGTCCGGCGCGAATCCTACACCATCGCCTTCTCCGCGCCCTACGTCGCCATCGCAAAGACGCTCAACGCCCTTGCCGTCGACGACCTTTTCGTGGTGGTGACCGACCTGTCCGTGGACGCGACCTCCTCCGTCGCCGCCAGCGTCGACGAGTTGATCAAGAAGCGTCAGTCCGCCAAGAGCAACGCCGCCCGGCGCGCCGCCTCCTCCCGCGCCGCGGCGCAGAAACAGGCGGCCGCGCCCGCCTCGGAGACCTCGCTCTTCGAGGGCGCCTCCCCCGCCGAGCGCCTTGTCACGGATCCCGCGCACGCCGCGCCGCTGCGGGCCGTCCTGAGCTTTGACGTCTACTCCGCCGCGCCCGCTCAGGCCCCCGCCGCCCCGGCCGAAACGAAGAAAGGGAACTAAGCCATGGCGAAAGACCTTCCTCCCATTCTGCGCCAATACGACCGCCTCACGGCCGTCGCCGTCCTCGCCATCCTGCTTGTCTCCCTCCTTTACCTCATCCTCGCCGGCCTGCAGGAGCAGAAGCGGGTCGAGCGGTATGACGACGAGTTGAATCTGCGGATTCCCTCCGGCTCCCAGATCGCGGCCGCCAAACTCGATCAGGACGAGGCGCTGCTCGCCGGGGTCGTCACGCCCGCCAAGACCGCGCTCCTCACCGTCCGCTCCGATGCCGAGGCCCCCAACCTCTTCACGCCCGCGCGGCGCCTCCTGTGCGTCAAATGCGTCCAGCCGATCCCGTGGCAGGCCGAGCGCTGCCCCTTCTGCAAGACCGAGCAACCCAAGGAGAAGACCATCGACCTCTCCACGGTCGACACCGACGGCGACACCATGCCCGACCAGTGGGAGATCGCGCACAAACTGAACCCGCAGGACGCCAACGACGCTGACCTTGACGCCGACGGCGACGGCTTCACCAACGTCGAGGAGTTCCAGGCCAAGACCGACCCCAACGACCCCAAGAGCCACCCCGGCTACGAGACCCGCATGACGCTCCAAGGCATCTCCGGCGAGAAGGTGCCCCTGCGCGCCGTCGGCAAGATGGAGCTGCCCTCCGTCCGCGACGCCGCCGGCAACCCCGTGCGCCAGTTCGAGATCACGTTCGTCTCCGTCTCGCAGGACGGCAAGGAAGGCACCACCAGCCTGCGCACGAAGAACGGCGGCGAGATCGGCAAGTCCGGCTTCCGCTTCGTGCGCTACAACGAGCAGCCGACCAAGCGCATCGAGATCGGCCAGCACAAGCAGGTGCGCTTCATCAACGTCTCCACCATCGACATCGAGCGCATCTCGGACGGCAAGAAGATCCAACTCACCTTCAAGGATGAGAACAACCCCGCGTGGCCCGGCGACCCCCTGCTGGAGCAGAAGGCGGAGATTGCCATCGACCTGCCGGGCGTCGAGCCTGTCACCGTCGCCCCGGGCTCCACGTTCACCGTCAAGGGCGAGACCTACACCGTCCGCGGCGTCGACGCCGAGCAGAAATGCGTGCGCATCGAGAAAAATGCGGAGAAGAAGGTTTTTGAGTTGAAATAATCCACCCGTTGGGCTATACTCTCTTCACGATTTGGATACGGGCGAGACCCAAACTAATGCGGAGAAAACGTGCTATGACACACTTTGTGCGCTTTGCCATGGTCGGCGTGATTGTCGCCGGGGCGTCTTGTTGCGCCCTCGCGCAACAGCAGGACGACGACCTCGACTCCCTCTTGGAGGGGTTGATCGAAGAGCCTGCCGCGCAGCCGGAAAAGCCGGCCGACAAAGAACCGGCCGCCGAGCCTGACAAACCCGCCGAACAAGTGGCCGACGAACCCGCCGGGAACCCCGCCGTCAAGCCGGCAGGGCAAGAGGCCGAGGTGGCCGTCGGGAACCCCGCCGTCAAGCCGGCGGGCCAAGAGGCCGACGCGCCCGCCGGGAATCCCGCCGTCAAGCCGGCGGGGCAGGAAGCCGTCGCGCCCGCCGTGGCCAAGGAGGAGCCCGCCGCCAAGGAGGAGCCCTCTGCGGACAAGGAAGAGCCCGCGGAGGAACCCGCCGAGGAGCCTGCGGTCGCCGAGGAGCCTGCCAAGGAACCCCAGGCTGAGCCGGCCGCCGAGCCCGCGGCCAAAGAGGACGGTCTTTTGGCCGATTTGGACGGCGACACCGCCGCTTTGGACGCGCTGACGGATGAGGATCGCGCCCTGAACGAGTTGGAAATGCTCATCCGCCTCAAGAACCAGGGGCTGGACGTCCAAGCCACCGCCTGCCTCCGCAAGGCGCGTCAGCTGATGACCAAGGCTCCCGCCCCCGGGAAAGCCTTTGAGCAATATCAGGCGGCCATCAAGATGTACATGGACGCGAAGAAATATTTCCGCGAACATGAGGCCAACCTGCCGCTCAAGGCGGAGTGCGACGCCGGCATCCGCGAAGCCCGTTACCGTCAGGCGCTGACCCTCTTCCAGGACGACGAGTATGCCGAGGCGCTCGATCTCGCCCAGCAGGTGTTGCGCGAAGGCCATCCCCAGGCGGCGGCCTTGGTCGCCCAGATCCAGGAAGAGATGAATCGTCCGCCGGAGATCCGGCCCACGCCCGTCCTGCCCGAATACGCGCAGGAGGACTACCAGGCCTCCCGGCTGGCGGTCATGGAGCGCATCAAGCGGGCCACCGTCTATTACCACCTCGCCAAATACAAGGAGGCCAACGATCAGTTGGAGCTCGTGCTCCGCGACGATCCCAACAACGAGGCCGCCATCAGCCTCCGCGCCCGCATCAACCAGCGCAAGGATTCCCGGGATCGTCAGCTTCAGGCGTCCACCCATGACGCGATGATCGATGAGGTCTCCCTCAACTGGACCCCGCTCGGCGCCCTTGGCCGCGACTCCGAGGAGCTCTACGCGCCGACCGTCACCTCCGGGGCCAAGGCGCCCGTCGATGACGCGGGCCAGAAGGAGGCCCAGGCGGTCCTCGCCAAGCTCCAGTACATCCGCCTCCCCGAGTTCTCCATCCGTCCGCCGAGCACGCTCGCCGATGCGGTTCAGATGTTCGCCGAGATGTCTCGCGCCTATGACAAGCCCGAGCTCCCCCCCGAGGAAAAGGGCGTCTCCTTCGTGTTGAACATGGGCACCAACAAGGCCGCCTCCGCCGAGGCGTCGGCCGAGGCCGACCCCTTCGCCACCGACAACACCGCCTCCTCCGGTGGGCTGCCGCCCATCCAGAACATCAACCTGACCTACGTCACGCTCAAGGACGCGCTCGACATGGTCTGCGAGGTCACGGGCTCCAAATACATCATCCGCGGCAAGACCGTCGTCATCGTCCCCAATTCCTATGTCGAGGGCGAGATGGAGACGCGCACGTACAACGTCATGAGCGGGTTGCTCGAGAAGATCAGCGGCGTGCAGTCCGACCTTCAGGCGTCCTCGTCCTCCTCCGGGTTCGGTGACGGCAGCGACGACTGGGGGAGCATCGGCTCCGCCTCGCTCGAATCGCCCAGCGCCGGCACCACGCCCGAGATGCTCAAGAGTTTCTTCCAGGAATTGGGCGTGAACTTCGATGGCAATGCCCGAATCGCTTACCTCTCCTCCATCGGCAAGCTCCGCGTCACCAACACCCCCGAGAACCTCGCCCTGCTGGAGAGCCTGCTCGAGGAGCTCAACGTCACGCCCTATCAGATTGAGGTCGAGGCGCGCTTCGTCGAGGTCAGCCAAGAGGATCTCAACTCCCTCGGTTTCGAGTGGCAGCTGAACAGCGACATCGTGGGGACCGTCGGTTCCGGCATTGACTGGTCGTCCTCCCACATCCTGGGCAACCCGCAGGGCGGCAACTCCGCCGGCGGCATCGGCGCGGGCGGTTACCATGTCTTCCGCAACACCTCTCTGGGCGGCACGGGCGACGCCAACGTCGCCATGCACGGCGGCTCCTTCAACAATGGCATGCGCTTCCTTGGCGATGAGACCACCTATGCCAACCGCATCAACCTGAGCGACGCCACCCTCGCGCCCAACGACGAGTTCGCCTCCTTCTCCGCCGTCTTCGGCAAGATGGATATCACCATGATCCTCCACATGCTGGCCCAGCGCACCGACACGGACATGCTCTCCAGCCCGAAGGTGCTTGCCCGCCCCGGCCAGGAGGCCATGATCCGCGTCGTCACCGAATGGATTTATCCCACGGAGTTCGACGTCCAGGAACTCGAAGAGGCCGACAACAATTACGACGGCGACAACTCCGTCATCGGCGGCGGCGGTGTGCAGGTTCAGGCCCCGCCCGTCAAGTTCGCCGTCGAGCCGCAGTCCTTCGAGAAGCAGGATGTCGGCGTCTCCCTCCAGGTCATCCCCGAGGTCTCCCAAGAGGGGCAGATGATCAACCTGCTTGTCAATCCCAAGGTCGTGGAATACCTCGGCGACTTCGAGTATGGCATGCAGGTGCCCTACATCCAGTACGGTATGACCGGCGGCGTCGTCACCTCCGCCTCCGTGGAATACTATCAGGTCTCCATGCCTCAGCCGATGTTCCACTTCCGTGAGATCAGCACCTACCTCTCCGTCTACAACGGCTCCACCGTTGTCATGGGCGGCTTGATCACGGAGACGCGGAACTCCTTCGAGGACAAGATCCCGATTTTGGGCGACCTCCCCTTCATCGGCTTCCTCTTCCGCTCCACGGGTGAGTACAGCGAGAAGCGCAACCTCCTGATCTTCCTCACCGCGCGTCTGGTCGATCCCGCGGGCCGTCCCCTCAAGACCGCCACCGACGGCCGCATGGGTTCCGCCGCGATGAACAACCAGTCCCCCGCCGAGACGATGGCCTCCGCCGTCCAGCAGTGACGCAGATGGCTTCGGGAAAGCGGCCTCCGCAAGGAGGCCGCTTTTTCTTTTGTCCCCGTTCTTATTCCCGTCAAGCCGCTCTTCCATCCCCGCCGTCTGCGTGGCCGGGTCGGTCTTGTGGAACGTTTGGAGGGCGTGTGCGTGGCGCGGCGGCCTGGGAGCCTGTTGCCTGCGTGGCGTCTGCCATGGCCTACTTCCCTTTATGTTCGCGTTTCTTTTTCCGTTGCTTCTGCTGTGCGTGTTCCTGCTTGCCGGGAGCCGTGCATTGAACGGTTTCTTGACGCGCGCGACAGGGTGCGTGCGCGCCACGCGCGGCAGGGCATCGTCATCAGGGAAAACAAAGACGGGACGACGACGGCCACGATGTTTTCCTCCGATAGCCTTCCCAATGCCTCCGTGTCTCGCCGTCCAACGGGTGGGAGACCTTCTGG
Source organism: uncultured Kiritimatiellota bacterium (assembly GCA_944391055.1). Lineage (GTDB taxonomy): Bacteria > Verrucomicrobiota > Kiritimatiellia > RFP12 > DVOR01 > Spyradenecus. The sequence continues at coordinate 36,655 of CALXSF010000005.1, forward strand.
GCGGCCTTCGTAAAATCGCGGTGCGGCACGCGCGGGGCGCGAGGCTTACGCCCCGATGGCGGCGTGTGGTACAATGAAAGCATGAAACCTTTGGCTATCACGGGGGGGGACTGCGCGGGGATCGGGCCGGAGATCGCGGCCCGGGCGATGGCGGCGTTCCCGGACGAGCGGTTCGTGGTGTACACGGATCGGGCGCTGTTCGCGCGGGCGTGCGCGGCGGCGGGGGTGCCGCTGCCGCGCAACGCGGAGTGGCGCGAGGTGCCGGCGGTGGGCGACGCGGCGGCGGTCGTGCCGGGGCGGGAGCAGGCCCTGACGGGGCGCCTGGCGCATGATTGCGTGGCGGCGGCGGGGCGGGACGCCCTGGCGGGGCGGGTGCGGGGATTGGTGACGGCGCCGTTCAGCAAGGCGGCGCTGCGCTTGGCGGGCTTCGACGTGCCGGGGCACACGGAGCTGCTGGCGCGGCTCTGCGGGCGGGAGGAGGCCACGATGGCGTTCTTCGCGCCGGGGCTGGTGGTGGGGCTGGTGACGATCCATTGCGCGCTGCGGGAGGTGCCGGCGCTGGTCACGCCCGAGCGGCTCCTGCGCGCGCTGGGCGATCTGGCGGGGGCGCTGCGGCGGGCGTTGGGGCGGCGGCCGCGCATCGGGGTGCTGGCGCTGAACCCGCACGCGGGGGAGGGCGGGGCCTTCGGCGACGAGGAGGCGCGGGTCATCGCGCCGACCCTGCGCCGGGCGGCGGACTTGGCGGAGTTGGAGGGGCCGCTGGTGCCGGACACGGCCTTCGCCCCGGCGGCGCACCCGGAGCGCTTCGACGCCTTTTTGGCGATGTACCACGACCAGGGGCTGATTCCCTTCAAGCGGGCGGCCTTCGAGGAGGGCGTCAACGTCACCCTCGGGCTGCCGTTTGTGCGGACGAGCCCCGACCATGGCACGGCCTTCGCGCTGGCGTGGCAGGGGCGGGCCTCGGCGCGGAGCATGGAGGCGGCCATCCGCCGGGCGCGGGAGCTGACGCGATGATCGGCGAGCCGGCGGAGGATCGGGCGCGCGCCCGGCGCGACCGCATCGCGCTGCGGCTCTTCCTGGGCTGCGCGGCGGCCTTGCTGGGGGCCTATGCGTGCGCCGACGCGGCAGGGGTGTTGCCGCGGGAGCTCTCGGTGCGGTGGCGCTCGGCCCATCGCGGGGAGTTGGACCTCGACCGCCGGTACGCGGAGTTCGACCCGGATCTTTGCCTGGGGATCGCGGTGGGGGACACGCGCTATCGTTTCAACTACGCCACGTACCACGCCATCGTCACGCGGCCGCTCTTCGGCGTGCGCCACTGGGTGGTGCCCGAGGAGGTGCGTTTCGAGGGGGACGTCTTCACGGTGACGGCGCTTGACCCCTTCGCCCTGCTCAACGCCACCGGCGTGGAGACCGTCTCCCTGCCGCCGACCCTGCGCCACACCAACGGCGCCGAGGCGCTGGCGTGCCGCGAGCTGCGCACGCTGACCCTGCGCCTGCCCGGCGGCGGCGCGCGCGTCTTTCCCCAAGCCAAGGGCTTCGGCGAGGAGACCCTCCGCCGCCTGGCCCCCCAACCCTCGGAGTGAACCCATGCGAATCACCGGCGGCGCCTGGCGCGGGCGCACCCTGCTCATCCCGAAATCCGACGCCGTCCGCCCGACGCAGGACCGCGTGCGCGAGGCGCTCTTCAACCTGCTGCGCCCCGTGCTGGGCGGCGCGCGCTTCCTGGACCTCTTCGCCGGGTCGGGGGCCGTGGGGCTCGAGGCGCTGAGCCAGGGGGCGGCCTCGGCCGACTTCGTGGAGCGCGACCGGACGGTCCACGCCACGCTGGTGCGCAACCTCGCGGCCTTCGGCGTCGACCCCGCCCACGCCTTCCTGGCCGACGCGGAGGCGTGGCTGGCGCGGCCTCTGCCCCCCCACGGCCCGTGGGACGTGGTCTTCGCCGACCCGCCTTACCGCCTGGGCGAGGCGTTGGGGGCAGCGGCCTTCGCGGAGGGGCTGCTCCGGCGCGGGGCCCTCGCGCCCGGGGGCATCCTGGCGCTGGAATCCGACGGCGCGTCGCCGCCCGGGCCGTTGCCGGGGATGACGCTCCTGCGCGACCGGCGCTACGGCAAGACGCGCCTGACGCTGCACCGGCTGGGCGCCCCGGAGGCCTCGGCTTAGAGCGGCTCACGGGCCCGCGCAGTCCGCGTCGCGAACCTTTCGAGAGCGGCTCTTAGCGAAAAAGTCCTTGACAGGGGGGCTTTCGGGGGGCTATACTTGGGGCCATCGAAAGGAGGACCCCATGGATCGCGCGGAAGAGAAGAAGCCCGAGGGCGTGCAGTACATCATCCATCCCACGCCGCCGGACGCGACGGGCCGCCGGAAGCTCTGCGCCCACGCCGTGGCGCGTAAGACCTACACGCGCAAGGAATTGGCGGAGTTCATCGCCTCGCGTACGCCGTTGCTGGACGCCGCGACGGTGATTTTCGTGCAGGAGGCCGTCCAAGACGCCATCAAGGTGCTGTTGAAGCGCGGCGACAGCGTGGCCTTCCAGAACCTCTTCACCCTCCAGCTCGCCATCTCCGGCACCTTCGAGGAGGGCGAGGCGCCCGACCCGGCGAAGGGCAACGTGCTCAAGCCGCGCGTGCGCATCGCCCCGGCCTTCATCAAGGAGGTGAACGAGGGGATCCGCTTCGTGCCCAAGGAGGAGGGGAAATGAGGCTCGGCGGGCTCGCGGCGGGCGCGTTGGCGCTGGCCGGGCTCGCGGGGTGCGCGCCTGGCCTGGGGGAGCGTGTGGAGGCGGCGCGGGAGTACGACGCCGGGAAGACGGCGGAGACGGAGGACTTCTTCCGCACAAACGCCGCGCCGCTGCGCCTCACGCAGTGCCGGGAGTGGGCGCGGGCGCGGACGCTGAAGCTGACGCAGGCGCGGCTGGACGCGCGGTTGGCGCGCATCCAGGGGACGGCGGCCTTCTCGGCCTTCCTGCCGCAGGTGGAGCTGACGTATGGGCGCTCGGGGACGGACAAGATCCTGCGCACGAACGTGGCGGCGCTGGGGCTGTCGCTCCAGATGCAGGACAAGTGGGTGACGGAGTCGGCGCTGACGATCAGCCAGCCGGTTTTCGCCCCCAACGCCTGGCTGCTGTGGCTGGCGGCGCGCCGCGGGGCGCAGCTGCAGGCGCTGACGGTGGCGCGCAACGAGGAGATGCTCGACGTCCAGGTGGCCACCCTCTTCTATCAGGCCGCGGTGGCCGCGCGGACGGTCGAGGCCTATGAGGCCCAGGCGAAGGCCTCCGCCGAGCTGACGCGCCAGATTGAGGCGCTGACCCAGGAGGGGCTGGCGCTCCGGGGCGAGGAGGCGCGGGCGCGGGCCCTCCACGCGGGCGACGTCTACAACGCCCAGGTGGCGCGCGACAACGCCTTCGCCGCCAAGGCCAACCTGTTGGACCTGATGAACCTCCATCCGCTGGCCGAGGCGGCGCCGCCGGTGGACGGCGATTCGCTGCTGGAGGTGCGGGCGCTGCCGTGGGGCGTGGCGGACGCGGAGGGGAAGTGGGCGCCGCGCAGCCGGAAGGCCGCGCTGGGGACGCCCTTGGAGGAGTGGCTGTGGACGGCGTTGGTGGCGCGCAAGGAGATGTGGGCGGGCGACCTGACGATCGTCCTGCGCAGGGTGGAGGCGCTGGCCGCGCTGGCGCATTTCCTGCCCACGCTCTCGGTGGGCGGCGGCAAGGCCTATTCCGGCAGCGATTTCCTGACGCCGCACAGTTATCTGACGGGGGCGGTCGGCGGCGTGATGAGCGTCTTCGACGGGCTCCAGTCCATCGCCGACTACCAGGCCGCGCGGGCCAAGGAGGAGGCGGCCTACGCGCTGCGCGAGGACGCCGCGGCCACCCTCATGGTCTCGGTCTGGCAGGCGTGGACGAATTGGCGCCAGGCGCGCGACCTGCGGGCCGTGGCCGCCGCCGCGCGCGAGGCCGCCGAGATCGACTACGCGGAGACCAAGGCGCGCTACGAGAACGACCAGGAGACGCTCTCGGAGGTGCTCGACAAGTTCTCGGCGCTGGAGCGGGCGCGCATCGACGCGCTCGCCTCGGAGTACGCGGACGCGCTGGCGGAGTTCGTCTTCCGCGACACCATCGGCCTCGGCTGGGGGGCGGACGTGCCCCGCGACCCGGGGGCGCAACCTTTGCTCAGGGAAATGGAGGCAACGGAATGAGGCGTTTGGTTTGGCTGTGCGCGGCGCTGGCCTTGGCCGGCTGCGCGAAGGAAGAGACGCAGGGGCAGGCGGACAACCGCCCGCGCGTGAAGGTCTGCGCGCTGACCGGCGGCCTGACCTTCGAGGACTTCGCGACGGTGCAGGGGAGCGTGCGCACGAAGTTCACCGCCGCCGTGGCGTCGCGTCTGCCGGGGACGGTGGACGAGGTGCTGGCGGACGAGGGGGACGTGGTGAAGGCCGGCCAGCCGCTCTTCCAGGTCGACCGCGTGAACCTCGAGAACCAGGTGGCCATCGCGAAGGACGACCAGGCCGTCGCCGCCGCCGCGCGCGCCGAGGCCGTCGCCGCCCAGGCCGAGGCCGAGGCCGCCCACGCCAAGGCCCTCACCGACGCCGCGCGCTACAGGCGACTCTACGAGGAGAGCCGCTCCGTCACCAAGGACGCCTGGGAGCGGGCCGAGCTGCAGCTGCGCAGCGCCGCGGCGACCCTCGCCCGCGCCAAGGCCGCCGTGGCCACCGCCGACGCCAAGATCCTCCAGGCCGACACCGCCCTGCGCATCGCCGAGAAGAACCTGGCCGACTCGCGCGGGCTGGCGCCCTTCGACGGCATCGTCACCCAGAAGCTGCGCGACCGCGGCGACTTCGTGGACGCGGGCACGGCCATCTTCGCGCTCGACGACCCGCGCGTCCGCGAGGTCTGCGTGACCCTGACGGCCGACCGGTACGCGGACGTGGCCGTCGGCAAGACCGAGATCGTGACCTCCTTCGGGCAGACGCTCCCCGTGACCTACAAGTCGCCGACGGTGGACCCCGCGACGCGCACCTTCGAGATCCGCGCCGTGATGCGGCCCGACCCCGCGGTGGCGCCGGGGATGCTTTGCGGCGCGCGGATCGTCTTCGCGCGGCGGACGGGCTTCGGCCTGCCGGCGGGCGCGGTGGCGCCGCGCGGCGGGCGCGAGGTGGCCTTCGCCGTGGACGCGGAGGGGACGGTCGGGGCCATCGAGGCCAAGCGCGGCGCCACCGCCGGCGGCATGGTCGAGATCCTCAACCCCGAGGCCTTCGAGGGCGCGCAGGTGGTGGCCGAGGGGATGCTCCTGCTCAACCTGGGCGACCGCGTGAAGGCGGTGAGGTAACCCGCCGGCGAAACGAAAGGAGGCGGCCATGTTTCTTGCGGACGCATCGGTCAAGCGGCCCATCGCGATGAGCGTGCTCATCATCATGCTCTCCTTCCTGGGCGTGATGTCGCTGCGCACGCTGGGCAACGACCTTCTGCCGACGGTCGACGTCCCCTACGTCACCATCTCCGTGGTCTATTCCGGCGCCTCGCCCGACGAGCTGGAGACCTCCGTCACCCGCAAGATCGAGGACGCCATCTCGCAGGTCGAGGGCATCAAGCACATCTCCTCCACCTGCCTCAACAACTTCACCCAGGTGCTCATCGAGTTCGAGCTCGACCGCGACGTCGACGTCGCCGCCACCGACGTCCGCGAGAAGGTTGACCTCATCCTCGACGAGCTCCCTGAGGACGCCGAGGCCCCCGAGATCCTCAAGTACGACATCAACGCCACCCCCGTCGTCACCCTCGCCCTCAAGGGCGACCTCCCCCTCGACGAGCTCTACGACTACGCCGACGACAAGCTGAGCGACCGCTTCTCCTCCCTCGCCGGCGTGGCCAGCGTGGACCTCATCGGCGGCATGGAGCGCGAGGTCATCGTGGAGGTCGACCGCGACAAGCTCGCCGGCCGTGGCCTGGCGATGGCCAACGTCGTCCAGGCCCTCGGCCAAGGCAACGTCAAGATCCCCATGGGCCAGATCGACGACGGCGCGCGCGAGATCTCCCTCACCTTCGACGGCGAGCCCGACGAGATCGAGGGCCTGGGCGACCTCCAGGTCGGCGTCTCCCAAGGCCGCCGCGTCTATCTGCGCGACGTCGCCACCTTCGCCTTCGGCACCGAGCGCAAGACCTCCCTCTCCTTCCACGACGGCGACCCCTGCGTGACCATGAAGGTCACCAAGAAGGGCGACGCCAACGGCACCCTCGTCGTCGCCGAGGTCGCGCGTGTCGTCGCCGAGCTCAAGGATTCCCTCCCCGGCGGCATGGAGCTGGTCTGGTTCCGCGACGACGGCACCTACATCAACGCCACCGTCTCCGACGGCTTCCTCTCCGTCTGGCAGGGCGTCCTCCTCACCGGCATCGTGCTGCTCATCTTCCTGGCGGACGTGCGGACGGCCTTCGCCGCCTTCGTCTCCATCCCCGTGACGATGCTCATCACCGCCGCCGCCTTCCCCCTCTTCGGCTACACCTTCAACATCATCACCATGTGCGCGGTCGGCATCTCGGTCGGCATCCTGGTGGCCAACTCCATCGTCGTGCTCGAGAACATCGGCCTGGAGTTCGCCAAGCGCAAGGGCACGCGCTACGCCATCGGCCCGGTCGTCGCCTCCGCCACCGGCTACGTCGCCCTCGCCGTCGCCGCCAGCGCGCTCACCAACATCGTCGTCTTCCTGCCCATCGCCACCATGTCCTCGCTGGCGGGCAAGTTTCTGGCCCCCTTTGCCGTGGTCGTCACCGTGGCCACCTTCGCCTCGCTGCTCATCTCCTTCACCCTCACGCCCATCCTGGCGATGGTCACCGTGCGCTGGGGCGAGCGCCGCCTCAACCCGGCCCTTGCCTGGTGCCTCCGCCCGTGGGATTGGTTCTACAAGCGCCTCGAGCGCGCCTACGTCCGCTCCGTCAAGCACGTCGCCCGCGCCCCGTGGGCTTTCCTGCTCGTCGCCGGCGGGCTCACCGTCGCCGGCTTCCTCTACTTTCCCAAGCAGGTCCAGATGGACTTCGTCCCCGAGATCGACCAAGGCGACGTCACCATCCGCCTGGAGTTCCCCGCCGACTACAACCTCGGCCGCACCGTCGCCCGCACCCGCGCCATCGCCGACAAGATCCGCGCCGCCGAGCCCGCCGTCACCCACACCAACATCAACTGCGGCAAGGTCCAGGGCCAGATGGGCACCGTCTCCGAGGGCCCCTACCTCGCCGAGGTCAACCTCCGCCTCACCCCCATGACCGAGCGCCCCGACGACCCCATCGGCGCCATTCGCGCCCGCCTCCGCGCCCTTCTCCTCGAGGAGCCCGACTGCATCTACGCCGTCCTCATCCCCTCCGCCGCCGGCGGCGCCAGCCAGGACATCGCCCAATACGTCAAGGGCCCCGACCTTGGCGTCCTCGACCAGGCCGGCCTGCGCATGGCCCGGGCCTTCGCCGCCGACCCCGTCAACACCGACGTCGCCTCCTCCATCCGCCCTGGCCGCCCCGAGGTCCGCTTCCTCCCCGACCGCGCCGTCCTCCACGACCTCGGCCTCCCCGCCTCCACCCTCGGCCAAAGCCTCCGCGCCAACGTCGCCGGCCTCGAGCAGACCACCTACAAGCGCGGCGACCGCTCCTACGACATCCGCGCCCGCTACCGCCAGGTCGACGGCCAGGGCCAGCTCGCCGCCTTCGACCTCCCCGGCCCCGGCTCCCAGCCCTTCCCCATCGGCGCCGTCGCCGAGCTTCGCCCCGGCCTCCAGCCCACCATCATCAACCGCTACGACAAATCCCGCACCGTCATCCTCTACGCCAACGCCGCCCGCGGCTACGGCATGGGCACCGCCCTCGCCCACCAGGGCCGCGTCATCGCCGACAACCTCCCCCCCGGCTGCTCCGCCACCGTCGGCGGCATGGCCGAGAAGATGAACGAGACCTTCGCCGAGTTCGCCACCGTCGTCTTCGTCGCCATCGTCCTCACCTACCTGCTCCTCTGCGCCATGATGGAATCCTGGACGCAGCCCTTCATCATCCTCCTCACCGTCCCCTTCTCCTACCTCGGGCTCTACATCGCCCTCTGGCTCACCCACGAAAGCCTCTCCATGTTCGGCCTCCTGGCCGGCGTCATGCTCGTGGGCGTCGTCGTCAACGCCGCCATCCTCCTCATCGACGAGGTCAACACCATCCGCCGCGCCGGCGCCGACGTCCTCCCCGCCGCCGCCCTCCTCCGCGCCGCCAAGCGCAAGTTCCGCCCCATCCTCATGACCTGCGTCGCCGCCCTCTTCGGCATGCTCCCCATGGCCACCGGCACCGGGCTGGGCTCCGAGCTGCGCGCCTCCATCGGCATCGGCTCGGTCGGCGGCATCATCCTCTCCTCCCTCATGGCCCTCTACTTCATCCCCGCGGCCTACCTGATCCTCGCCCGGCGCAGGGGGGCCTGACCCGTTTCTCCGCACAAAAAAAGGGCCGCCCCCGTCGGGGGCGGCCCTTTTTTGCCTTCCTCTCACTCGTAACGCAGCTGGGCGGTGGCGGCGCAGGGGGCGGAGGCGCGGAAGCGGAGCCAGTAGCCGTCGAGGTCGGAGAGGTCAACGGCGAGGGGCTTGCCGGCGGGGACGGCGTAGGTGGCGTAGGGGAACCAGACGCCGGTGCCGGTGAGGTCGACCTCGAGGGTGAAGGCGACGGGCCTCTTGGCGTCGTGGGCGAGGGTGAGGGCCTTGCGGTCGAAGCCGGTGAGGAGGTAGGGGTCGGAGGGCTCGCCGGCCTTGACGGGGGTCTTGAGCCAGGGGCCGCCCTGGCCGCGGGGCTTGCCGAAGGCCCACAGGTCGTCGATGGCGCCGACCCAGACGGCGGCCTTGCCGTCGTCGGAGCGGATGACGTGCCCGTCGGCGGGGGCGTCGGGGCGGACGCCGGTGAGGACGAGGAGGCCGCGCCAGGAGGCGAAGTCGTGGATCTGGGCGTTGTGGGCGGCGATGGGGCGGACTTTGGCGAAGCCGCCGGCGTTCTCGGCGGGGAGCTCGTAGAAGAGGCCGCAGAGGTTCAGGAGGTCGCGCTCGGTGCAGACCTCGCGGCAGACGCGTGCCGGGCCGAGGGGGCCGGGGCGGTCGAAGGCGGCGGAGGCCTTGGGGAAGCGCCAGCGGCGGCCCTTGTCGTCGACGAGCAGGGCGGAGGCGGCGTCGACGCTCACGCCCGTGCCCTCGGTGGGGATGGCGTAGTTGGCCTTGGCCCAGGCGGGGTTGTCGGGGAGGCGGCGGAGCGTGAGGTCGGGGGTGAGCTCGTAGAGGCCGACGTCCTCGGGGCCGTCCTTCCCGGCGCGCATGGCCGCGAGGCCAAGGGTGCCGAGGCGTTCGCCGCGGACGTAGGGGAGGCCGCCGAGGGCCTGCGCGCCGCCCACGCGGGCGAGGCCGTCGAAGCGCGTGTCGGGGCGCGTGCCGCGCGTGTCGGCCTTGGCGTATTGGAAGTAGGCGGTGACGCCCTCGGCGTCGCGCCCGGCGGTGAGGCGGAGCCAGGCGCCGCGGAGGGCGGAGAGGTCACAGCGGGTGGCTTGGTTGGGGGGGACGTCGAGGGTGCCGACCTTTTCCCAAGTGCCGTCGCCCTTGGCGTCGACCTCGAGGGTGACGGCGAGGGGCTTGTCGCCGCGGTGGGCGAGCCAAAGGGCGCGGCGGTCGTAGCCGTCGAGGAGGTAGGGGTCGGAGGGCTCGCCGGCCTTGACGGCCTCGTCGAACCAGAGGGCGCCGCGGCCGAGGGCGGGGCCGAGGGCGGCGAGCTGGTCGGGGCGGAGGAACCAGAGGTTGGAGTTGGATTGGCCGGGGCCGCGGATGGCGCCCTTGGCGCGGCGCTTGTTGTAGAACTCGTTCTTGGCGGTGTCGTCGCAGCCGAGGACGACCCAGTCGCCCCAGCGGCAGAAGTCGCCGACGACCTTGACGGTGTTGGAGAGGGGGCGGATGCCGGCGGAGGTCTTGGAGGTGAAGGTCTTGGGGAAGCGCCAGAAGGTGCCGTGCATGGTCATGAGCAGGTCGTTGCCGAGGCCGATCTCGCGGATTCGGGGCCATTCGGTGTTCCAGCCGTGGGCGCCGTCGTAGCTGTGGCTGCCCTTGGGGAGGCGGTAGGTGTGCCATTGGCCGCCGTCGAGGGCCATGAGGATGAGGGAGCGGTAGTCCCAGCCGACGCTCCAGAGGGGGTCGTCGGGGGAGGCGTTGCCGAGGATGCCGCCGGGGCCGGTGACCTCGGTGAACTGGTTGCGGCGGACGACGCGGAAGTCGGGGCGGCCGTCGTCGCGGAGCCCGCCCCGCCATTCGGCCAGGACGCCGGAGGGGGTGGCGGGGTCCCACTGCGCGCGGGCGGCGGTGTCGCCGTTGTTGGCGTAGACCACGCGGCCCTGGGCGGTGTAGGCGCCCTTGCCGTGGTAGCCGGGGAGGAGGGTGCCGGCGTGGCTGCGCGCGCCGGGCTCGCGGTTGCCGTCCACGTTGAGCTCGCGCAGCGCCAAGGTGCGGACGTCGATGTCGTAGAGGCCCTCCTCCATCGTGGCGTAGTAGAGGCGGTTGGCGGGGTCGGTGAGGTGGCGCATGTTGGCCGTGAGGCGGCCGTAGATGGGCTTGCCGGGGCGCTTGGGGTCCTTGGGGACGCGGACGCCGCCCTTTTTGTCGATGACGTAGGGGCCGATGAAGAGCTGGCGGGACTCGCGGTGGATCATGCGGTTGGCGGGGGTGCCGCCGATGCTTTCGGGGCGGATGATCTGCGTGAGGTCGGGGGTGATCTGGTAGAGCTTGTCCGAGGAGCCGTCGGGCTCGTGCGGGGCGTAGGTGACGGCCCAGAGGCTGCCGGCCCAGGGGACCACCGCGCCCGTGCCGCATTCGCCCTCGTCGTTGAACATGGCCAGGTGCGGGTAGATGCCGCTGACGAAGGGTCGCTTGGCGGCCTCGGCCGCCGTGGCCGCGCCGGCGCCGAGCAGGGCCAGCGCGCAGAGGAGGAGTCGTTTCATGGTCGGTTGTCTCCGTGGGGGGATGGGTCAGGCGGCCTTGCGGCGGAGGGCGAGGCCGGCGACGCCAAGGGCCAAGAGGCCCAAGGCGGTGGGTTCGGGGAGGAAAAGCGCGTCGTAGGCCTTCTCGATGTCGCCGACGCCGGTGTAATTGTCGGTTTTAACCGTCGATTTGGCGTAGGTGAGGTTGTAGGACCAGTCGGAGGTGCCGATCGCGTTCCTAAGGTCATAGTCGCAGCCGACGGTGACTTTGTTGAAGGTGACGCCGCCGAAGTAGCCCTCATAGGAGAAGGCCTTCTCGCCGTTGACGAAGATGGAGATGACCGAGTGATAGGCAATCCCCTCGACGTTCGTGGAGCGGTCGATGGCCAGCACCACTTGGTTCAGACCGGCCTCCAGCTTGGCCGACCCGGCGATGGTCTGGGTGCCGCGCTCGTCCGTGAAGGAAGCCATGAGGCCATTCTCGGCGAGGGAGAGTTTAATGCCCCCCCCCGTTCCTCCGGCCATCAGCAGGCAACCGGCCGTGGGGACCGTGCCGGGGAAGCGGACATTCAGGCGGAAGGCGGCTTTGGCGGTGGTTCCAATGTGTCCGATATCCCTGTAAAAGCCGGACTCCTCCTTCCCGTCCATGAAACCGAGACCGCGCCAGTTGATCCCGCCCCAGTCCACGTCTTTGTTCCAGTCGATGGTCACGGCCTGGGCCGAGAGGGCGGCCAACGCCGTGAGGCAGACGATGCAGAATCGTTTCATAATCGGTGGTCTCCGTCGCGTGTCCCGCCGCACCATGCGGGGGGACGAGGCCATGATACTTCTTTCCAGGCACGCGTGTCTCGCACTTTCATAGGGACAAAACTGCTGTATACAGGGACGATTCTGCTATTTCTCGGCGAACGGCTCGATCCGGGTGACGAGGGCGATCGGCCCGGGGCCGGCCTTGGCTTTGCGGAGGACGAGGATGGGCCGGGCCTCCTTCTTGCCGTGGTGGCGGGAGCGCCAGCCGGGCTCGACGGTGGCCTCCCAGCCCTCGGCGCCGGGGAAGGCGAGGCGGATGTCGTTGCCGTCGGGGAAGCGGGTGCGCCACGAGCCGTCGGGGAGGCGCACGGGGTCGGCGCCGGGCGCGAGGGCAAAGCGGACGGCGACGCCGCCGGTGGCCGGCCCGATGGCCTCGTCGCGCACGGTGAGCGCGCCGCCGGGGGCCAACTCAAGGCTGCGGCGGTGGGCGAGGCCGGGATAGGCGGGCGTCTCGACGGCGACGGCCGAGCCCGCGGCGTCGGCCCGCCAGCGGAGGAGGCGGGAGCCGGGGGCGTTGTCGCGGTCGTCGAGGGTGAGGGTGGTGTGGGCCTTGGTGGCGCGGAAGGCGGCGCGCGCGGCATTGGTGTCGGGGCCGCCGTAGAGGTAGGAGCCCGCGTCGGGGAAGAAGTCCCGCCCCGCGCGCCAGTAGGAGAAGGTGCCGTTGTCGGGCTGGTTGTGCCAGAAGGCGGCCGGCCCGGCCTTGAGGACGACCATCGTCCCGGTCCGCGGGTCGCCCTCGCGGAGGACGTAGAAGCCGCCGTCGGGATAGGCGCGGGAGGCGAAGGCGGGGCGGTCGAAGGCCTCGGGGAAGGTCTTCCGGGCGTCGTCGAGGAGGCGCCGGCGGCCGGCGAGGCTGTGGGTGTCGGCGAAGTAGGGGTGCTCGCCGTCGGGGAAGAAGAGGTCGTCGGCGAAGGCGGCCATCCGGGCGACGCGGGCGCGGTCGTCGGCGTCGAAGGCGTCGGGGGCCAGGCGCAGGGCGTCGCGGAAGAGTTTGTAGGCGCTGAGGTGGTAGCCGAGGTCGAGCTCGTATTGCACGCCGTCGGGATAGACCTGTTTGCGGAGTTCCTCCTTGAGGGTGCGGAGGGCGTTGGCGCGCCAGACGGGGGCGGCCTTGAGCTCGGGGCAGGCGTCGGCGGCGCCGAGCAGGCGGGTCATCTCGAAGAGCAGATGGTTGCCCTTGTCGGCGCGGCGCTCCCAGACCAGGGCGGCGTGGCGGTCGATCTCGGCGAGGGCGGCCTTGAGGTCGGCGGGGGCGCAGGCGGGGACGTTGACGGCCAGGGCGAGCTGTCGGGGCAGGCCGCTCAGGCGGTCGCTGATCTCGAGGGCGCGCCAGGCGAAGCGGGCGTTCTCGCGCTCGGCGGGGGTGCGCGGCGGCCAGGGGTTCTTCGCCCGCCAATCGGCCCACTGGTCGCGCCACGCCGCGAAGTAGCGGGCGTCGCCGGTGGCGGCGCAGACGCGCAGGAGGGGCAGGAACCATTTGTGGCGGTGGAGCTGCCAGCGGAGCTCGTTGGCCTTGACGGGCCAGTACGTCCAGTCGATGTCCTTGCCGTAGAAGTAGGAGGGCTGGTAGGCCTCGTGGGCGTAGAAGCGGTGCTCCAGCGCGTCGTCGGCCAGGCGGCGGTCGAAGGCCGAGGGGGCGCGGCTTGTGGCCTTGGCCCAGGCCTTTTGGGCGTCGGGGCGGCCGCGCCAATAGGCCAGGAGCGCGGCGTCGGCGGCGGCCTCGTCGCCTTTGGCGAGGGCCTCGGCCACGGGGCGCAGGCCGGGGCGGGAGAGGTCGAGCCGCGTCCAGAGGTTCGTGTCGGCCGCCCCGGCGCCGAGGGCCAAGAGCCCGGCGGCCGCGCAGAGCGCCCGGCGCAGGGAGGGGAGGGTGAAGGTCGCGTTCATGCCTTCAGTATAAGTTCTTCCGGGGCGGCGGCCAACGCTTTGCCTCCACGTTGCGCGCCCCTGCGTCCTCGAGGACGCGGCGCCTAGGCGCGGCCGCCCCGCTCAAGGGCGAGGAGGCGCGCCTTGCGGCCGAGGCCGCCGGCGTAGCCGGTGAGGGCGCCGCGCGCCCCGACGACGCGGTGGCAGGGGATGATGAGGCTGACGGGGTTGCGGGCGACGGCGCCGCCGACGGCCCGGGCGGCGGCGCGCGGCAGGCCGAGCGCCGCGGCGAGCGCGCCGTAGGTCATCGTCTCCCCGAAGGGGATGGCGCGGAGGCGTTCCCAGACGGCCCGCCGGAAGGGCGTGCCGCGCGGCGCGAGGGGCGGCGCGAACCCCGGGTCGCGCCCGGCGAAGTAGACCTCCAGCCAGCGCCGCGCCGCGTCGAAGGCGGGGTGTTCGCGCGCCTCCCGCGCGTCGGGGAGCCCCTCGCCGAAGTGCGCCTGGCCATCGAACCACAGCCCGATGAGCGCCTCCCCCTCCGCCGCGAGCGTGACGCCCCCCAGCGGCGTGTCGCAGTGTCCGACGCAGACCATGGGGAGAACGCGGCGGCCGCCTTATTTGGCGACGACGTTGACGAGTTTGCCGGGGACGACGATGACTTTGGCGATGGTGAGGCCCTCGGTGTGGCGCTTGACCTCGGGGGCCTCGCGGGCGGCGGCCTCGAGCTCGGCGCGGCCCAGGCCGGCGGGGAGGGTGACCTTGCCGCGCATCTTGCCGTTGACCTGGAGGACGATCTCGATGGCGTCTTCCTTGAGGGCCTCGGGGTTGACGGCGGGCCAGCCGGCGTCGAGGACGGAGCCTTGGCCGCCGAACTCGGCCCAGATTTCCTCGGCGATGTGGGGGGTGAAGGGGGCCATCATGCGGGCGAGGGTGACGATGGTCTCGCGGAGGAGGGCCTTGGCGGCGGGGGCCGAGGCGGCGTCGAAGCGGGCCTTGTCGAAGGCGTTCATGAGCTCCATGAGCTGGGCGATGGCGGTGTTGAAGCGGAAGCCGTGCTCGATGGCGTCGGTGACGCCTTGGAGGGTCTGGTGGAGCTTGCGCCAGAGGGTGCGCTGGGCGGGGTCGAGGGCCGCGCCGTCGACGGGGGCGTCGGCCTCGGGGACGAGGGGCTTGGCGTCGTAGGCCTTCTTCCAGAGGCGGCAGAGGAAGCGGTAGGGGCCCTGGATGGCGGTGTCCTGCCACTCGGCGTCGAGCTCGGGGGGGCCGATGAAGAGGGTGTAGAGGCGGACGGTGTCGGCGCCGTAGGCCTCGATGAGCTCGTCGGGGGAGACGACGTTGCCGACGGATTTGGACATCTTCTTGAGGACGCCGTTGCCGTCGCGCTTGCAGATCATGCCCTGGGTGAAGAGGGCCTTGAAGGGCTCGACGCAGTCGAGGGCGCCGGCGTCGTTGAGGATCTTGACGACGAAGCGGGAGTAGAGGAGGTGGAGGACGGCGTGCTCGACGCCGCCGATGTATTGGTCGACGGGCATCCACTTGTCCACCAACGCCTTGTCGAAGGGCGCCTGGTCGTTGCGCGCGTCGATGTAGCGCAGGAAGTACCAGCAGGAGCAGAGCCACTGGGCGAGGGTGTCGGTCTCGCGCTTGGCGGGGGCGCCGCACTTGGGGCAGGTGGTGTTGATGAAGCCTTCGTGGCGGGCGAGGGGGTTGCCCTGGTCGCTCTTGAAGTCGACGTCGTCGGGGAGGCGGACGGGGAGCTGGTCCTCGGGGACGGGGACGGCGCCGCAGTGGGGGCAGTGGACGATGGGGATGGGGGCGCCCCAGTAGCGCTGGCGGGCGACGTTCCAGTCGCGGATGCGGAAGTTGGTGGTGAAGGCGGCGAAGCCGTGGTCGACGCCGTGCTGGGTGATGGCCTGGATGGCCTGGCGGTTGGGGAGGCCGTCGAAGGCGCCGGAGTTGACGAGCACGCCGTCGTCGACGTAGGCGGCGGTCATGGCGGCGGGGTCGAGGGGCGCCTCGGGGTTTTGGATGACGAGCTTGCGGGCGATGCCGTACTTGGCGGCGAAGTCCCAGTCGCGCTGGTCGTGGGTGGGCACGGCCATGACGATGCCGGTGCCGGAGTCGGCCACGACGTAGTTGGTGACCCAGAGCTCGATGTCCTTGTCGCCGCTGTAGGGGTTGGTGACGTGGAAGCCGGTGAAGACGCCCTCCTTGGCGAGCGCGTCGGAGAAGCGCTCGGCGGCGGGGATGTTGGCCAGGCGCTCGCGGAAGGCCCGCACCTCGGCCTCGCGCGGGGAGCCGGGGAGCAGCTTCTCGAGCAGCGGGTGGTCGGGCGAGATGGCCATGAAGGTGACGCCGAAGATGGTGTCGGGCCGCGTGGTGTAGACGGGGCATTCGTCGCCGGTCTCGGTGACCGTGAAGGTGACCTTGGCGCCCTGGGACTTGCCGATCCAGTTGGCCTGCATCTGGCGGACCTTCTCGGGCCAGCCCTCGAGGAGGTCGAGGTCCTTGAGCAGGCGGTCGGCGTAGCGGGTGATGCGGAAGAACCACTGCTTGAGGTTGCGCTTCTCCACGGGGCGCCCGCAGCGGACGCAGTGGCCGTCGGCGGTGACCTCCTCGTTGGCGAGGTTGGTGCAGAGGGGGCACCAGTTCACGGGCGCCTCCTTCTGGTAGGCCACGCCCAGCTTGTAGGCCTGGAGGAAGACCCACTGCGTCCACTTGTAGTAATCGGGGTGGCAGGTGGCGATCTCGCGCGACCAATCGTAGCCCACGCCCCAGCTGCGCACCTGGCGCTTCATCTCGCGGATGTTCTCGATCGTCCACTTGTGGGGGTGGACGTGGAACTTCTTGGCGGCGTTCTCCGCGGGCAGGCCGAAGCTGTCCCAGCCCATGGGCGAGAGCACGTTGAAACCGAGCATCTTCTTGTAGCGGGTGATGACGTCGCCCATGATGTAGTTGCGGCCGTGGCCCACGTGCATGTGGCCGCTGGGGTAGGGGAACATCGTCAGGCAATAGAACTTCGGGCGGGAGTCGTCGCGCGTGTCGCACGCGAAGGTGCCGTGCTCATCCCAATACTTCTGCCACTTGGGCTCGATCGCGTGAAACGGATACTTCTCTTCCATGTCGGGGCATTCCTTGCGTAAAACGGACGCAAGTATAGCACAATCCCCCCGGCCCGCGCCGCCCGGCCCTTTTCGCTTGCATTTCGCGGGGGAATGGCTTACACTTAGGGGCAGTCTTCAATCTGCACGGAAAGGACAGGGACATGACTGGTTTGGTTCGGATGGCGGCGGCCGCGGCGGCGGCCTGCGTGGCGTTCGCGGCGTTCGCGGCGGAGAAGCCGATGACCGAGGGCGCGGCGCTCGGGAAGTGGACGATGGATGAGCCGGCGGCGCGGGCCCTGGCCAAGGAGACGGGCAAGCCGATCTTCATGAACTTCACCGGCAGCGATTGGTGCGGCTGGTGCAAGCTGATGGACGGCAAGGTCTTCTCGCAGCAGGCGTGGCAGGATTACGCGAAGGGGAACCTGGTGCTGCTGTGGGTGGATTTCCCGCGGGACAAGAGCCTGGTGCCGGAGAAGTTCGTGAAGCAGAACGCGGCGCTCTCGGAGCGTTACGGCATCTCGGGGTATCCGACGTACGTGGTGGTCGGGCCCGACGGCAAGGAGCTCGGGCGGCTCGGCGCCGACCGCGAGGCCACGCCCGAGGGCTTCGTCAAGGAGTTGAAGGGCGTCCTCGTCCTGAAGGACATCGAATCGCTGCTCTCCGCCGAGGACCTCGCCGCCTACCGCGCCGCGGAAAAGGCGCAGAAGGACGCCGGCGAGGGGTTGGAGAAGCTCCAGGCGCGCTTCATGGAGGAGGCCAAGGCCATGCAGGAGAAGTTCCAGAAGGAGGCCGAGCCCATCGGCAAGGCCTACCAGGCCGCCGAGGAGCGGCTGGAGGCCCTGAAGGCCAAGGCCGTCGAGGCCGCCGCCAAGAAGTAAGCGAAGGGAAGGGCGCGCGCACGGCATGACACGGGAGAATTGGACGTCCTCGATCGGTTTCATCCTTGCCTCCGCCGGCTCGGCGATCGGCCTGGGGAACATTTGGAAGTTCCCCTACATGGCCGGCGAGAACGGCGGCGGCACGTTTGTGTTGGTCTATGTGCTGTGCGTGGCCTTCATCGGCCTGCCGGTGATGTGCGGCGAGATGCTCATCGGGCGGCACACCCGGCGCAACGTGATCAACGCGATGGGCAAGATCGAGCGCCTCTCCGGCCAGCCGCGGGTGCGCTTCGTGCTCAGCGTGCTGTCGGCGGGGATGGCCGTGGCCTTCGCCACCATGCACGCGTGGCTGCCCGTGGCGCTGGCGCTCTTCGGCGTGTGGGCCTTCGCGCGGCGGGGGTTCGCCGCGCTCGGGTGGGTCTGCACGGCGGTGGCGCTCGCCATCCTCTCCTACTACGCCGTCGTCGGGGGGTGGATCGTCGACTACATCTGGCGCTCGGTGAGCGGCACGCTCGCCCCCGCGGCGGCGGAGGGCGCCGCGGTCACGGAGGTGGCCGAGGCCGCCGGCACCGTCTTCAGTGGCTACGTCGCCAACCCGTGGCGCGTGCTCGTCGGCTTCCTCGTCTTTATGGCCCTGACGGGGGTGGTGTTGCTCGGCGGCATCCAAAAGGGCATCGAGCGGATGAGCAAGGTGCTCATGCCGGCCCTCTTCGTCCTGCTGCTGGTGGTGATCGCGCGGAGCGTCACGCTCCCCGGCGCGGGCGAGGGGATCCGGTTCCTGCTGATGCCGACGGCCGAGGCCTTCACCCCCAAGGTGGTGCTGATGGCGCTGGGGCAGGTCTTCTTCTCCCTCTCCCTCGGGATGGCCATCACCGTCACCTACGGCTCCTACCTCCACAAGGAGCACAATATCCTCCGCGCCGCCGGGTGGGTGGGCGTGCTCGACACCTTGGCCGCGCTGCTGGCGGGGCTGGCCATCTTCCCCGCCGTCTTCGCCGTCGGGCTGGAGCCGAGCGAGGGGCCGGGGCTGATCTTCGGCGCGCTGCCCGCGGTCTTCGACGCCATGTGGCTGGGGCCGCTCTGGGCCACCTGCTTCTTCGTCATGCTCCTCATCGCCGCCGTCACCAGCTCCGTCGCCCTGCTGGAATGCGGCGCCACCGTCTTCATCGAGCGGTGGCGGCGCGGGCACAAACGCGGCAGCCGCAGGCACGCCGTCGCCGTCGGCTTCGCCCTCTGCACGCTCCTTGGGCTGCTGGCCGTCTTCTCCACCGCGGGGTGGGGCGGCTGCGAGGCCGCCGGGAAGGCCGCCGCCCTCTGCATGGGCGAGCTGGCGCATGACAGCTGGTTCAACCTGCTCGACAACTTCGCCAGCAACTGGTGCCTCCCCTTCACCGCCCTCTGCATCACCCTGCTCGTCGGCTGGGCGTGGGGTTCCCGCCGCGCGGCCCCCGAGCTGCTCGCCGCCGACGAGGCCGGGACCTTCCCCGCGTGGCTCCCCCGGCTGTGGGGGTTCCTGATCCGCTGGGTCTCCCCCGTCGGCATCATCCTGGTCTTCCTTTATGTCTCTGGCTTCCTGGGGGCCTGACATGCGCGCGTGGTTCCTCCTGGCCCTGGCCGCCCCCGCCCTCCTCGCCGCCGAGGAGCCCCGCGAGCGCTACCAGCCCATCATCGACGCCAAGCCCTTCGGCGACATGAGCGACCTGGCCGCCGTCTCCGCCGCGCAGGCCGAGGAACAGCAGCAGAAGGAGGAGATCGCCAAGGCCTTCCGGATGTGCGGCATCACCGATATGCCCGACGGCTCCCGGAAGATCGCCTTCCTCGACGAGACCGCCGGCGCCGCCGCCAGCTACCTCCTTGCCGTCGGCGAGACCCAGAACGGCTTCACCCTCCTCTCCGCCGACTACGACGCCGAGCGCGCCACCCTCTCCAAGGACGGCCTCACCTTCACCCTCGGCCTCGGCAAGGGCCTCATCGACGACGCCCCCCAGGCCGCCGCCGACAAGGCTCCCGCCCCCGCACCCGCCGCCGCCCCGCCCGCCCCCGCCAAAGGCTCCTTCCGCGAGCGCCTGCTCCTCCGCGAGGCCGCCAAGGCCCAGGACGCCGCCAACCGCCGCAAGGCGATCGGCGACGAGATCGCCGCCGAGGCCGCCAAGACCCTCGAGGCCAAGACCCAAGCCGCCGCCCGCCGCCTCCAGATCGAGCGCATCAAGCAGGGCCTGCCCCCCACGCGCCCCATCACCCTCACCCCCGAGGAGGACGCCGAGCTCGAGGCCGCCGGCGTCTTCCGCCAGCCCCGCCAGCCCGAGGAACGGCAGGACGCCCCGGCGCAGCCCCAACAACAGCCCGACAGCCCCGCCGGCGACCCGAACGACCATGACGAAGAAGCCCTACCCCCAGCCAACCCCTGAGGCCGTCGCCGCCGAGGCCGACCGCCTCCGCCCCCAATACGAGGCCTTCATGCGGGCCAACGGCGAGACCCCCGACCCCGGCCAACTCCGCGACTGGGCCGCCGAGAACCTCCGCGAGCGCATCATCCTTGAGCAGGACGCCGAGGCCGCCGGCCTCACCGTCGAGGCCCTCATGCGCCAGATCGCCGACGCCGCCCCCCAGCCGACCGTCGCCGACGCCCGCGCCGCCTACAAGGCCGCCCCCGAGCGCTTCGTCGCCCCCGAGCGCGTCCACGCCCAGCACATCGTCATCCACCGCGACCAGGCCCCCGACCCCGCGCAGGCCATCCTTGACCTCCAGAACCTCCGCGCCGAGATCCTCGCCGGCAAGATCGCCTGGGAGGAGGCCGCCGCCGCCCACTCCTCCTGCCCCGGCAACGACGACCTCGGCTTCTTCCCCCGGGGCGCCATGGTGCAGGAGTTCGAGGACGCCGCCTTCGCCGCCCCCGAGGGGAGCGTCACCGACGTCGTCGAAACCCCCTTCGGCTGGCATCTCATCCGCGTCCTCGCCCACCTCCCCGAGGAGCCGCTCCTCTTCGAGGAGGCCAAGGAGCGCCTCCTCGCCGAACTGCGCGAAGCCAGGGAACGCGCTGCCCTCGAGGCCTATGTCGACGCCCGCAAGGGCGACTTTGCCCCCTGACGGGCGCCCCAACGAAAAAGCCCCCGGCCTCGCAAGAGGCCGGGGGCTTTTTCGTTGGGGTCACTTCGTCTCGCCGGGCGACCACTCATCGGTGATGGGGCCTCGGCGGCCGGGGGCGTAGATGGGCCGGGCGGTGATGGGGGCCGCGTGGTGGCTCTCGGAGCCGTCGCGCGGGCCGTCGGCCTGGGTGCGGGCCCACCGCTGCGCCACGGGTTTGGGGCGGCGCGGGGGCTTGTCGGCGGCGGGGCGCGCCTCCTCGCGGCGGCCCTCGCCGCGGGGGCGGAAGCGGGGCTCGCGGACGGGGCGGATGTCCTGCTTGGCGGGCGCGGGCGCGGGCTCCTTGGCCTCGGGGGCCGCGTCCTTGGCCTCGGGGGCGGGCGGCTCCTGCGCGGGGGCGGGGGCCTCGGCGGCCTCGGGGGCGGCGGGCGCGGGCTCGGCGCGCTCGCGGCGGTCGCGGCGGCGGCCGCGCGGCGCGGGGGCGGGCGGCTCGGCGAACATCCAGTCCTCGGGCATGGTGCACTTGAGCGGCTCGTTGATGTACGCCTCGATGTCGGGGATGATGAAGCTTTCGTCCTCGTCGGCGAAGGAGATGGCGGTGCCGGTGTGGCCGGCGCGGCCGGTGCGGCCGATGCGGTGGACGTAGTCCTCGGGCTCGTAGGGGAAGTCGTAGTTCACGACGTAGGCGATGTCGTCGACGTGGATGCCGCGCCCGGCGACGTCGGTGGCCACGACGATGCGGATCTTCCCGGCGCGGAAGTCCTCGAGGATGCGCAGGCGCTTGACCTGGTTGACGTCGCCGGAGAGCACCTCGCAGGCGATGCCGCGGCGGCGGAGGTTCTCGGCGAGGCGCTCGGTGGTGAACTTGCGGTTGCAGAAGATGATGGTGCGGGCCTCGGGGTTGCGCGCCAGGTGGTTGTAGAGGAGGGTGAACTTCTCCTCGGCGCGGGCGATGTAGACGACCTGTCGGACGGTGTCGGTGGCGGGCTTGTCGGCCTCGATCTCCACACGCATGGGGTCGCGCATCCACATGGCGGCCAGGTTCATGACCGTGTCGTTGAGGGTGGCGGAATAGAGCATCGTGCAGCGGTGGTCGCGGTCGGGCAGGCGGTTGACGATGGCGCGCACGTCGGGGATGAAGCCCATGTCGAGCATCCGGTCGGCCTCGTCGATGACCAGCGTGTCCACCTGCCGGAGGTCGACCACGTGGGCGCGCATGTAATCCTTCAGCCGCCCCGGGGTGGCCACCAAGAGATCCACGGGCGCCTCCTCCAGCTCGCGGCGCTGGCGGTCGTAGTCCATGCCGCCGTAGACGGCCAGGGAGCGGACGTCGCCGCAATACTTGCCCAGCGCCTCGGCGTCCTTGCAGATCTGGATGACCAGCTCGCGCGTCGGCGCCAGGATGAGGGCGCGGGGCGTGCCGGGCTTCAGGTTGCGCTTCTCGGGCGTGCGGAGGTACCGCGTCAGCACGGCGATGAGGAAGGCCGCCGTCTTGCCCGTACCCGTCTGCGCGCGCCCCGCCACGTTCTTCCCCTCCAGGGCGAAGGCCAGCGACTGCGCCTGGATGGGCGTGCAGTAACGGAAGCCCAGGTCGGCCACCGCGTGCAGGATCTCGCCCGGCAGGCCGAAGTCCACGAAGCGCTTCTTGCCTTCCTCCGGCGGCACGTCATAACTCGCCGGATCCCAGGCCGCGTGCGCCTCCGCGTACTCCTTCAGCTGCGCCTCCGTGAAGGCGCCGCCCGGGCGCGCGTGGCCGGCGGGGGTGTCCCTCGGCCCGCGCTCCGCGCGGTCGTCGCGGCCGCGTCCGCCGCGTCCCCTCCCGCCGCGGTCGCGGCGGCGCTCCCCGCGCCCCTCGCGCTCACGGCGCGGGGCGGCCTCCTGGGCCTCGGGCGCGGCGGGGGCCTCGGCGGCCGGCGCCTCCGGCGCGGGCCCCTCGCCGGGCTTGGCCGAACGCGAACGCACGGCGGGGCCGCGCCCCTCGCGCGCGCCTTCCGGGCGCGGGGCGCCCTCGCGGCGCTCGCCCTGCCGATTGCCCCCGCGGCCGCGGCCGCCGCGCCGGCGGCGGCGTTTGCGTTCCTCGCCGCCCTCGCGCGCCCCGTCCGCCTCCGGGCGCGGCGCCTGGGGTGCGCGCGCGGCCTGGGGCGCGCCGGCGGCGGCCCCGTCCTTCAGCCCGAGGGCTGACTTGATCTTGGAAAGAAGACCCATCTCGGCGTCCTCCTCTGCAAAGGTTTGGCCCAGGCTTAGGCGGCAAAGGCCGCCCGAGACTCCCGGGATAGGCGAAAAAGGGGCGACGTCCTCCTCTGAAGACGTCCGCCCCCCTTCGGAAACCGCGCGGGGGAACGCCCCGCGCGGGGTTCGGGATTAGCGCTTCGAGAACTGGAAGCGGGCGCGGGCGCCGCGCTGGCCGGGTTTCTTGCGCTCTTTCATGCG
This sequence comes from uncultured Kiritimatiellota bacterium, assembly GCA_944391055.1. GTDB lineage: Bacteria > Verrucomicrobiota > Kiritimatiellia > RFP12 > DVOR01 > Spyradenecus. The sequence continues at coordinate 59,773 of CALXSF010000005.1, forward strand.
CGCGTCGCGCGTCAGGCAGCCGGCCTTCTTGAGCACCTCGCGGAGGTTGGCGTCGAGGCCGCAGAGGGCGCGGGAGAGGGCGTGACGCATGGCGCCGGCCTGGCCGGCGATGCCGCCGCCCTTGGCGGAGACGAGGACGTCGTACTTGCCCGCCAGGTCGGTCATCGCGAAGGGCTGGTTGATGTAGGCGCGCAGGGACTCGCTGGGGATGTAGCGCTCCACGTCCACGCCGTTGACCGTCCACTTGCCCGTGCCGGAGATGAGGCGCACGTGCGCCACGGCGGTTTTGCGGCGACCGGTCGCCTTGGAAAGTTCGTTGGCCATAACTTGAAAGCTCCTTTCGCGCGACATCAGATGCTCAGCGGCTCAGGCTTCTGGGCCGCGTGCGGGTGCTCGGCGCCCGCGTAGACTTTCAGGCGGGTCATGCGGATGTCCGCCGTGTTGTTCTTGGGGAGCATCCCCCAGACCGCGTGCTCGATGAGGCGCTCGGGGTTGCGCTCGCGGACGACGGAGGCGGGGGTCTTGGTCTGGCCGCCGCGCCACCCGGTGAAGTCCACGTACTGCTTCTGCTCGTTCTTCTTGCCCGTGAGCGCCACTTTCTGGGCGTTCACGACGATCACGAAGGCGCCCGTGTCCACCGACGGCGCGTAATCCGCGCGGTCTTTGCCGCGCAGCGCGTTGGCGACCTTCACGGCCAAGCGGCCGAGCGGCTTGTCCGCAGCGTCCACGATGTACCACTTGCGGCTGTTGTTGTCGGGCAACTCAGGGAGAGTCGTCTTGGTCATTGTCGTATACCCTGTCTTGTTGGTTCGTGCGCCTTGTCGGCCCGCCTTCGACGATCCGGAGGGCTTGGGCGCCCGTCGTGCGCGGGTTCTGCCGGGGCGGGGCACCAGGGAGTCTCGCGTGTCCCGCCAATCCCGCGCACAAGTCCCCATAAAATAGCACAATCGCCCGACGCATTGCAACCGCCCCGCCGCAGGTCGCATAAACGGATGGGCGCGGGGGCGGGGAACGTGTTTGCGGGCCTCGTTTCCCGGACCGCGCCGCAAGTCCCCCCGGACCGCGCCGCATCCCGGCCCCGGGGCGGGCGGTTTGCGCGGGGTGGGGCGATTGGGCTATAATGGCGGGGTATTCGGTTCATAAGGAGAAGAGGCTGTATGGCAAAGACCGCATTCATCACGGGCATCACGGGACAGGACGGGTCGTATCTGGCGGAGCTGCTGTTGGGGAAGGGTTATGAGGTGCATGGGCTGATCCGCCGTTCCTCCAGCTTCAACACGCAGCGCATCGACCATCTTTACCAGGACCCGCACGAGGCGGGGGCGAGGCTTCACCTGCATTACGGCGACGTGACGGACGCCGGGGGCCTCTGCCGCCTGATCTACGAGACCCAGCCCGACGAGGTCTATCATCTGGCGGCGCAGAGCCATGTGCGCGTCTCCTTCGACGCGCCGGACTACACCGGCGACGTGGTGGCGCTGGGCACGATGCGTCTGCTGGAGGCCATCCGCCTGACGGGGATGGGCAAGAAGACGCGCTTTTACCAGGCCTCGACCTCCGAGCTTTTCGGCAAGGTGCAGGAGGTGCCGCAGCGGGAGACGACGCCGTTCTACCCGCGTTCGCCTTACGCGGTGGCGAAGCTCTACGGCTTCTGGGCGGTGAAGAACTATCGCGAGGCGTACGGCCTCTTCGCCTCCAACGGCATCCTCTTCAACCACGAGAGCCCGCGCCGCGGCCCCACCTTCGTCACGCGCAAGATCACCATGGCCGCCGCGCGCATCAAGCTGGGGATGCAGGAGAAGCTCTATCTCGGCAACGTGAACGCCTTGCGCGACTGGGGCTTCGCCGGCGACTACGTGGAGGGCATGTGGCGCATCCTCCAGCACGAGCGCGCGGACGACTTTGTCCTGGCCACGGGCGAGATGCACTCCGTCAAGGAGTTCTGCCAGGAGGCCTTCGGCCTGCTGGGCATGGACTGGGAGCGTTACGTGGCGCACGACCCGCGCTACGACCGCCCCGCCGAGGTGGAGCAGCTGCTGGGCGACCCCTCCAAGGCCCGCCGCGAGCTGGGCTGGGAGCCGAAGGTCACCTTCAAGGCGTTGGTGCGGATGATGGTGGAGGCCGACCTGGCCGTGGCGCGCCAGGAGGCCGCCGCCGCCAAGGAGGGCCGCGTCATCGAGCGCGCGGAGTGACCATGGACACGACGCAGACCTTTTACGTGGCCGGGCACCGCGGCATGGTGGGCTCGGCGGTGGTGCGGGCCCTCCGGCGGCGCGGGTGCGGGCGCATCCTCACGGCGACGCACCGGGAGCTGGATTTGACGGATCAGGCGGCGACGCGCGCGTGGTTCGCCGCCAACCGGCCCGACGTGGCCGTCATCGCCGCCGCGCGCGTGGGGGGCATCGGCGCGAACAGCGCGGCCAACGCCACCTTCCTCATCGAGAACCTGCTCATCGCGGCCAACACCGTCGAGGCCGCCTTCCGCGCGGGCGTGCGCCGTCTGCTCTTTTTGGGCTCCTCGTGCATCTACCCGCGCCTGGCGCCCCAGCCCATCCCGGAGGGCGCGCTCCTTTCGGGCCCCTTGGAGAAGACCAACGAGGGCTACGCCCTGGCCAAGATCGCGGGACTCAAGCTCTGCGAGTTCTACCGCCGCGACTTCGGCGCGCTCTACCATTCGCTCATGCCCACCAACCTTTACGGCACGGGCGACAACTACGACGTCGTGGGGGGGCACGTCCTGCCCACGATGATCCGCAAGTTCGAGCTTGCCCGCACCAACGGCGACGCCTTCGTCGACCTGTGGGGCACCGGCACGCCCCTGCGCGAGTTCCTCCATGTGGACGACCTCGCCGAGGCCTGCCTCCACGCGCTGGATTTGGACGACCCGCCCGACCTGATGAACGTCGGCTCCGGCCGCGAGGTCTCCATCCGCCAGCTTGCCGAGATGGTCCGCGCCGCCACCGGCTGCCGGGCTGAGATCCGCTGGGACGCCTCGAAGCCCGACGGCACCCCGCGCAAGCTCTGCGATTCCACCCTCCTGCGGTCGCTCGGCTGGGAGCCGAGGATCGATTTGGAGGCCGGCATCGCCCGCACCGTCGCCGAATACCGCGAGGCCCTCGCCTCCGGCGACATCCGTTTGGGGCATTGAGGGGCAGGAAGGAGGCGCCGATGGAATTGGCCGTGGTTTGGTTGATCGCCGGGCTGGTGCTCATGCTGCTGGAGTTCGTGATCCCCGGCTTCGTCATCGTCTTCTTTGGGCTGGGCGGGCTGATCACGGGCGTGGCCGTCTGGCTCATCCCCGCCGTCGGGGGCTCCCTCGTGGCGCAGGGGCTCTGCTTCGCCGTCGCCTCCGTGCTGACGTTGGTGGTGGGGCGGCGCTGCTTCCGCAACCTGCTGGGCGGCAAACGCGCCGCGCCGGCGATCGACGCCGACGACGACGGCTTCGTCGGCTCGGCCGTGGTGGTCTCGGAGGCCATCCGCCCGCCGCTCGCCGGCCGCGTCACCCTCAATGGCGCGGAATGGGCCGCCGTCTCCGACCGCCCCATCGAGAAGGGCGCGACGGTCCGCGTCGTCGCCCGCGACAACATCACCCTCACCGTCCGCTGAAACCCTCCCGAAAACCCGAAAGGAACCCCGCCATGACGCTCCCGGCAATCCTGATCCTCGTCCTCATCGTGGTGGTCGTCGTCACCATCTTCAAGACGGCCGTCGTCGTGCCGCAGCGCTCGGCCTACATCGTCGAGCGCCTCGGCAAGTACAACGCCACCCTGGAGGCCGGCTTCCACATCCTCATGCCCTTCCTCGACCGCGTGGCCTACAAGCGCACCCTCAAGGAGACCCCGCTCGACGTGCCGCCCCAGCAGTGCATCACCAAGGACAACATCACCGTCGAGGTCGACGGCATCATCTACCTCCAGGTGATGGATCCGGTCAAGGCCTCCTACGGCATCGACAACTACCTCATCGCCACCACCCAGCTGGCCCAGACCACCATGCGCTCGGAGATCGGCAAGCTCGAGCTCGACACCATCTTCAACGTGCGCGAGACCATGAACGCCGCCATCTGCAACGCCGTCGACACCGCCGCCAACCCCTGGGGCGTCAAGGTCATGCGCTACGAGATCAAGTCCATCACCCCGCCCCGCGCCATCCATGACGCCATGGAGAAGCAAATGCGCGCCGAGCGCGAGAAGCGCGCCATGATCGCCGAGTCCGAGGGCGAGCGCCAGGCCAAGATCAACCGCGCCGAGGGCGACAAGCAGGAGGCCATCGCCCGCTCCGAGGGCGAGATGCAGCGCCGCATCAACGAGGCCCAGGGCCGCGCCCGGGAGATCCAGCTCGTCGCCGAGGCCACCGCCTCCGGCCTCGCCGCCATCGCCCAATCCATCAGCAACAACGCCGGCGGCATCGAGGCCGTCAACCTCCGCCTCGCCGAGCAGTACCTCACCGAGTTCGGCAAACTGGCCAAGGAGGGCAACACCATGATCCTCCCCTCCAACCTCACCGACATCGCCTCCGTCATCAAGGTGGCCACCTCCGCCGTCAAGAAGTCGTGAGCGGCGCCGCGCAGCCCCCTTACGCCTTCCGGGACCCGGCGCTCCTGCGCCGGGCCCTTGCCGTCCCGGAGCCCAACCGCCGGACGCCCGACAACCAACGCCTGGAGTTCCTGGGCGACGCCGTCCTCGAGCTCCTCGTCTCCGAACGCCTCTACGCCCTCCACCCCGCCGCCGACGAGGGGCGGCTCACCGCCATGCGCGCCGCCCTCGTCTCCACCGCCGCCCTCCTCGCCCGCCTCCCGCGCCTGGGCGCCTGGTTCGAGGCCGCCTTCGCGCGCTGCGACGAGGCCGCCTACCACAACCTCGGCAAGGCCCGGGTCGACGCCTTCGAGGCCGTGGTCGGCGCGGCGTGGCTCGACGGCGGCCGCGCGGCCGCCGAACGTTTCCTGGACGCCCTCTACCGCGAGGAGGACTTCCGCTCCGAGCTGGTCTGCGCCGACGCGGAGGGGAACCCCAAGGGCGCCCTCCAAGCCTTCGCCCAGCGCCGCCATCTGCCGCTGCCCGCCTATCGCGTCCTGGGCCAGACGGGGCCGACCCACGCCCCCAGCTTCCGCGTCGCCGTCCGGTGCGCCGGCCTCGACGCCGAGGCCGGCGGCCCCTCCCTCAAAAAGGCCGAGGCCGCCGCCGCGCGGGCCCTCCTGGCCCGCCTCTCCGAGGAGAAGCCATGAACGACTACGAACTTCTGGACAGCGGCGGGGGCGCCAAACTCGAGCGCTTCGGCGCCGTCGTCCTCGCCCGCCCCTGCGCGCAGGCCGTCTGGCAGCCCCAGCGCCCCGATCGCTGGAAGGCCGCCGACGCCACCTTCGACCGCGAGGAGGGCAACCGCTGGCACGGCCGCGCCCGCCTCCCCAAGGAATGGGCCATCGACGTCGACGGCACCCGCTTCCGCCTCTCCGGCACCGACTTCGGGCACCTGGGCATCTTCCCCGAGCAGCGCGCCCAATGGGCCTGGATCCGCGCGCGCGTCGCCGCCGCGCCCCGCCCCGTCCGCGTCCTCAACCTCTTCGCCTACTCCGGCGGCTCCACCCTCGCCGCCGCCCGAGCCGGCGCGGAGGTCTGCCATCTCGACGCCTCCAAGGGCATGGTGCAGTGGGCCCGCGCCAACGCCGACCTCAACGGCCTCGCCGAGCGCCCCATCCGCTGGATCGTCGACGACGCCCACAAGTTCCTCAACCGCGAGATCCGCCGCGGCCGCCGCTACGACGGCATCATCCTGGACCCGCCCACCTACGGCCGCGGCGGCAACGGCGAGACCTACAAGATCGAGCGCGACCTCACCGAGACCCTCCGCCTCTGCCGCGCGCTCCTCTCCGAGGCCCCCCGCTTCCTCCTTCTCTCCGCCCACACCCCCGGCCACACCCCCGTCGTCCTCGCCAACGTCCTCGCGCAGGCCCTCCGCGGCCTCCCCGGCGCCATCGAGTCCGGCGAGATGCTGCTGACCGGCGCGCCGGACGTCCTCCCCCTCCCCTCCGGGGCCTACGCGCGGTGGCAGCCATGAGCCGGCGCGCCTTCCTTGCCCTTGCGGCGCTCGCCGCCGGGTTCGCCCCCGGCGCCGTCACCCTCCGTCCCGACTATGCCGGGCTCACCGTCCCCCCGAACATCGCCCCCCTCAACTTCGACGTCCAAGGCGTCCCCGACGACGCCACCGTCACCCTCTCCAACGGCACGGAGACGCGCGATTTCGGCCCCCGCGTCCGCGTCCCCCCCGCCTTCTGGCGCCGCCTGCTCCAGGCCCCGGCCTACACCGTCACCGTCCGCGACGGCGGCCGCACCCTTTTCTGCGCCACCAACACCGTCGCCCGGGAGGCCATCGACCCCGTCCTGGCCTACCGCCTCATCCCGCCCAGCTACGAGAACTACCAGGGCATGGGCCTTTGGTGGCGCGACCTCACCACCTTCCGCGAGCACCCGCTCTACACCAATCTCCAATCCTCCCCCACCCAGTGCGTCAATTGCCACGCCTTCAACCAAGGCGACCCCGACACGCTCCTCTTCCACCTCCGCGCCGAGAACCCCGGCACGCTCATCTACGCCGGCAAGGGCGACCCCGGCCGCAAGCGCGACTTCAAGGGCGGCCCCTTCTTCGCCTCGGGCGTCTATCCCGCCTGGCACCCCTCCGGCGATTTCGTCGCCTTCTCCGTCAATGACACTATGCAGGTCTTCTACTACGCCAACCCCGACAAGGTCGAGGTCCTCGACACCCGCAGCGACATGCTGCTCTACGACCTGCGCGCCGACGCCGCCATCCCCATCGAGACGAACCCCCTCCTCTTCGACTGCTTCCCCGCCTGGTCGCCCGACGGCAAGACCCTCTATTCCGTCGCCGCCCAGCCGCCTTTCCCCTCCATCCCCGACGACAAGGACGCGCGCGGCGCCCAGGCCGTCAATGGCTATACGAACCTGTGCTACAACCTCATCGCCCGGGAGTTCGACCCCGGCCGCCGCGCCTTCTCCAAGCCCCGCGTCGTCCTCAACGTCTCGGACTCCCACCGCTCCGTCACCCTCCCCCGCGTCTCCCCCGACGGCCGCTGGCTTGTCTTCTCCCTCGGCCCCCAAGGCGTCTTCCACGTCTGGCACAAAGCCTCCGACCTCTGGATCCTCGACCTCCGGGAGCGCGCCTTCCGCCCCCTCTCCGAGCTCAACTCCCCCGATTCCGAGAGCTACCACGCCTTCTCCTCCAACGGCGCCTGGATGGTCTTCTCCTCCCGCCGCGACGACGGCGCCTACACGCGCCCCTACATCGCCCACTTCGACCCCGCCACCGGCCGCTTCGGCAAGCCCTTCATCCTCCCCCAGGAGGAGCCCGCCCACCACGACCGCCGGATGCTCTCCTACAACGTCCCCGAGTTCGCCAAGGCCCCGCCCTCCCGCTCGCCCCGGGAGCTCCGCCGCCTCGCCGAGCGCCCCGCCGCCAAACCCGCCTTCCCCGCCAAGCCCTGAGCCGCGCCCGCCCGCCCCGCGTGGGCGGGGCGCGGACGAGAAAGGCGCGGGCGAAAGCCCGCGCCGGGATGGGTGATGGAATTGTGGGGAAGGGTCAGGCGCGGCGGCTGACGGCGTCGAGCTCGATCTCGAAGAGGAGGTCGTCGCGGCAGACGTCGGCGATGACCTCTTGGGCGAGGTCGGCGGGGAGGCCGTGGTCGGCGAGCCAGCGCTGCCAGAGGGGGCGGTATTCGGGGCGCTTGATGTAGGCGATGGCCCGGGAGGTGTCGCGGAGCGTCATCCGCCGGGTGGCGAGGATGGCGGAGACGACGTCCATGGTGAGGGCGATCTGCTTCTCGGGGTCGCCGACGTGGGCGGTCTCGCCGCCGAAGGCGATGCTGGCGGTGCCGGAGACGAAGACGGTGCGGCCTTCGGGGGTGACGATCTCGGCGGCGCGGCTGAAGCTGCTGCGGTAGTCGAGGGCGGGGCATTGGAGGGGGGAATCCAGCATCCCGCGGGTGACGGCGGCGCCGGGTTTGGGGCGCATGGCCAGCGCGCCGGCGATGATGGCGCTGCCGGTGGTGTTGGCGCTGCCGATGCCGGTGCTGGCGGGGACGAACCCGCCGAAGACGCGGCGGCTCTCGAAGAAGGCGTCGCGGACGCGGTTGAAGGGGTCGTACCACTCCAGGAGTTTGTCGAGGTAGAGCCAGGTGCGGACGACGTCGTGGAAGCCGAAGCCGACGGATTGGAGGGCGGCCTCGATGTTCTCGAAGACGGACGCGGCCTGGGCCTCGCGGGGGGCGGAGAGGTCGGTGGGGAGGACGCCGGTGAGGAGGACGTAGTCGGCGTGGGCGTCGGCCCAGCGGGCGCCGACGGCGGCGCCGTTGAGGGTGACGGTGTCGACGGCGCCGTTGGAGACGAGCGTGCGCTGGACGACCGCGGGGAGCCCGCCGGTCTGCTCGTTGCAGAGCCAGATGGCGGGGACGTCGAGGGTCTGGACGGCGGCGAGGGCCTCCGGGGAGCCCCAGCCGGCGCGGGCGATCTCGACGCCTCGGACGGTGGTCTCAAGCGTGGGCCAGAGGGCGCCTTTGAGTTGGGTCATCATGGCGTGGGCGTTCCTTCAGAGAGAGAGGATGTAGAGCTCGAGGTCGGCGAGCTCCTCTTCGGAGAGGTCGCTGGTGATGCCGTGCTCGTCGGCGGGGTTGAAGGTGGTGAGGACCTCGCGCATGGTGCGGGCGCGGCCGTCGTAGAGATAGGGGGCGGTGCGCCAGCATTCGTTGAGGGTGGGCACGTCGAACTTCTGCCCGAGTTCGTCGCGGGTGCCCAGGCCGAGGTCGTAGAGGGGGGACTTGGCGCCGTCGTTGGGGTCGGCCGCCGCGGTGAAGTGGAGCTCGGGCTTGTGGCAGCGGGCGCAGTCGGCCTTCTCGAAGACGGCCTTGCCGCGGGCGATGGCCTCGGCGTTCGCGGGGCGGCCGTAGGGGGAGGGCTGCTGGCGCATGGAGATGACGTAGGCGTCGATGCACTTGGCGTCCTCCTCGGCGGCGTCGTAGAACTGGATGTGGTGGAAGCCGGCGCGGTTGCAGTGGAACATATCCTTGCGGATGCCGGTGATCATGGTGGGGGGCGTGACGTTGGAGAGGTAGAGGGACTTGGTCTGCTTGGGGTTGCCGATGCCGTCGTTCATGAGATCCCAGTTGAGGCCGTCGGCGACGCCGTCGGGGTGGCAGGAGGCGCAGGACTGCCATTGCTGGAAGCACTTGGAGCCGTCGTTGAAGAGCATCTCGCCGCGGAGGACGGGGTCTTGGGCCAGGTCGATGAGCTTGCCGTCGGCGGCGAGGGGCAGGGTGACGGGCTTGATGACGCGCTCCTTGAAGGGGACGACGGTGAGGGCGTCGGCGAAGTAGGAGACGACGTAGGCGCGGTCGTTGGTGGCGACGATGCCGCGGGGGCCGTCGGCGGAGAGGGGGACGCGGCGGCGGATGCCGGAGAGGAAGGAGAGGTCGTTGTGGACCTCGGCGGCGGAGGAGACGACCTCCGTGACCTTCTCGCCGCGGGCGGCCTTGTCGAGGCGCTCGTGGAGCTTGGCGCGGTCGATGACGTTGACCTCGCGGGAGCCGGCGTGGGCGACGAGGATCCAGGCGCCGTCGGGGGTGACGGAGACGCCCCAGGGGTTGGCGGCGCCGAGGTCGACGTCGTCGAGGAGGACGGTGTTGACGTATTTGCCGGTGACGCCGTCGAAGACGGAGAGGGCGGCGGTGTTCATCCAGCCGCGCTCAAGCTGGGTGGTGGGGAGCTGGTAGCGGGCCTGGGTGTGGGTGAGGTAGACGAATTTGCCGTCGGGCGAGGCGGTGATGGCGCGCACGCCGGTGGAGCCGTCGGGGAGATGGATGTTGTCGAGGACCTTGAAGGTGGCCGTGTCGATGACGGTGACCTTGGCGGCGACGTACTTGACGGGCTCGGCGGCGTCGTCGGGGAGCATGTTGATGACGAAGAGCAGCTTGCCGTCCTTGCCGAGGGCGCAGCCGTTGGCCTCGCGGACGGCGGGGGCGGTGGCCAGTAACTCCAGCGTGGCCGCGTCGTACTTTTGGACGTTGGCGTCGAAGCGGTTGCAGACGTAGACGTACTTGCCGTCGGGGGAGAGGGTGGGGGTCATGGGGCGGTTGCCGGTGACGACGCTCTCGCCGTCCTCGCGGAAGAGGCGGCCCTCGTTGCCGTCGTCGGCGGTGTAGAAGAGCGTTCCGTCGGGGGCGACGGCGACGCCGGTGACGGGGAGGCTGGTCTTGGTGGTGAAGAGGCCGAGGAAGCCGCCGGTCTCCTTGAAGGCCTCGACGCTCCGCAGCTCCTTCCCTTGGAGGTCGCGGACGGAGACCTTGTGGGCGCCGCGCTCGCCGATGACAAGGTTGGCGCGGTCGGGCGTCAGGCAAATCGTCTCGGGCAACAAGTAATCGGCGCCCCATGCGGTCGCGACGGCGGCCAAGAGGCCGGCGAAAATCGTCAAACGCTTCATCGTGCGTTCCTCCAAATGCGGTTAACGCCAGTAGTCTAGCACAATCCGCCCGCCGCGCGCCAACCTTTTGCGCCCCCCTGCGTACGGGAGTGGGCAGGGGCGGGCCGCCGGGCGCTCAGCGCGCCCGGGAGGCCGCCTCGCTCGCGAGGGCGGCGAAGGGGCGCTTGTCGGCGGGGTGGACGTTGGCGGGGTCGCCGAGGCCCGCGCCGAAGGTGTCGAGGAAGACGGCGCCCTCCTCGGCGCAGACCTTGCGCTGGAGCGCGCGGTAGGGCCCCCAGGGGCGATTGAGGCGGGGCAGGCCCATGACGAGGGGCGGCGTCTTGGGGCTGAGGGCGCGGAGGGTGCGGACGGTCGCACGGAGCGTCTCTTCCATGTAGGCCTCGTCCAAGGGGGCGTCGGGCTCGCCGCCGATGGCGACGGAGGCGTTGGATTCGCCCTGGTACCAGAGGATGCCCGTGAGCGGCACGCCGCGGAGGCGGGCGAGGCCGTGCCGCCAGAGCGCGCCGACCTCCCAGCCAGGCCAGGCGCCGTCGCTGCGGCGGCCGTGGGTGACCTTGGCCCAGGTGCGGGGGTAGTCCTCGTTCTGGCAGAGGGTCTTGCGGTTGGTGAGGATGCGCAGGAGGCGGGGGAGGCGCGGCTTGCCGGCCTCGTCCGCGCCGGCCATGAGGGGCGCGGGGAGGAAGGCCTCGGTGGGCGCGCCGCCGACGTCGACGAGCAGGATGGCGATGGGCTTGCCGGTGGCCTCGGCGCGGCGGAGGGCGAAGGAGACGGCCAGCGCGCTCCATTGCTTGGCGTTGGCGGGGGTGAGGCGGCGCCAGCGGCCGGTGACGAAGTCCCAGAGGCGGATGTCGTGCTTGGCGGTGGCGGCGGCCTCGGCGTCGGCGCCGGCGCAGCGGGCGAGGGGCCAGTACATGTTGGACTGCCCGGCGCAGAGCCAGGCTTCGCACGTCCCGGCGATGTCGGCGGGGAGGGCGACGGGCGGGGCGGGCCAGGGCTCGGCCCAGCCGTTGGCGACGCGCGGGCGGTTTTCGCCGCCGGCGGGCTTGGGCGCGTCCGTGGCCTGGGCGATGGCCTTGGCGGTGGCTTGGGCGATGGCCTTGGCGGCCTCGGCGTCGGGGTGGATGCCGTCGGGGAAATGGCTGAGGGGGAGCTGGCGCAGGGCCAGCGCCATGTCGATGGAGGTGGCGCCGGCGCGCGCGGCGACCTCGGCGAGGGGCGCCTCCATGAGGAAGGGCACGGGCGAGCGGTAGAGGCGGTGGCCGGGGGCGAGCGGCCCGAGGGTGCCCCAGATGAGGAGCTTGGGCTTGGTGGGGAGCGCGGCGTAGTCGGCCAGCAATTTCAGGTAGTCGTCGCGGAAGGCGCCGGGGCGCTTGGCCTCGGCGGCGGGGAAGGCGTCGGCGTCGTTGATGCCGAGGTTGCAGACGACGATGTCGGGCCGCCAGTCGAGGGCGGCGCGGTGCTCGGGCATGTGGCGGAAGCCGCGGGGCTCGGCGCCGCGGCGGGTGTGGAGGTAGACGCCGCGGCCGGGGTTGCCGAAGTTGCGCACCTCGTAACCGGGCCCCAGGAGCGCCTGGAGCTGGGCGGGGTAGGCCTGCGTGGCGCGGTCGGCCAGGCCGGAGCCGTAGGTGATGGAGTCGCCGACGCAGGCGACGCGGAGCGCGGCCTGCGCCATGAGCGGGGCGAGGAGGGCGAGGAGGAGGGGGGCGAGGCGTTTTTTCATGCCCTCAATGATACGCCCGCGCCGCGCCGCGCGCCAGCGCGAAGGCGGCCTTGGGCGCGGGGTGCGTGGCGCGGGACGCACCCCCGGGCGCTCAGACGTCGGTGTTGTCGACGAAGAGGTTCCGGAAGATGTACCGGCGGCGCTCGGGGGTGTTGGCGCCCATGAGGAAGCGGACGGTGTCCCAGACGCGGGTGTCGTTGTGGACGTTGACGGGCGTGAGGCGGATGCCCTCGCCGATGAAGTCCTTGAACTCCTTGGCGTTGATCTCGCCGAGGCCCTTGAAGCGGGTGATCTCGGCCTTGGGGCCGCAGGCCTTGATGGCCGCCTCGCGCTCGGCGTCGTCGTAGCAGTAGAAGGAGCGCTTGGCGTCGCGGACGCGGAAGAGCGGGGTCTCGAGGATGAAGAGCCGCCCGTCCTTGATGATGTGGTCGAAGAAGCGGAGGAAGAAGGTGATGAGGAGGTTGCGGATGTGCAGGCCGTCGACGTCGGCGTCGGTGGCGAGGATGACCTTGCCGTAGCGGAGGGCGTCGGGGGATTGCTCGATGCCGAGGGACTTGACGAGGTCGTAGAACTCCTTGTTCTTGTAGATGGCGTCGCGGTTGAGGTCGCAGACGTTCAGCGGCTTGCCGCGGAGCTTGAAGACGGCCTGGGTCTGCGTGTCGCGGGCGGTGCCGACGGTGCCGCCGGCGGATTTGCCCTCCACGAGGAAGATCATGGTCTCCTCGCCCTTGCCCTTGGCCTTGTCGAGGTGGCGCTTGCAGTCGATGAGCTCCTCGACGCGGACGGCGGATTGGCGGGCGCGCTCGCGGACGGTCTTCTGGAGGTCCTTGCTGGCGGCGCGGATGCGGGCGGTCTCGTCGATCTTGTCCAGCAGGCGCTGGGCGTCCTCGGGGTGGCGGTGGAGCTCGTCCTCCACCACCTTCTTGACCTCGGCGACGAGGGCGGCGCGGATCTCGGGGTTGCCGAGCTTGTTCTTGGTCTGCCCCTCGAAGGCGGGGTCCTTGAGGCGGATGGCGATGGCGGCGACGATGCCGTCGCGCGCCACCTCGCCTTCGTAGCGCTTCTTGGAGAACTCCTGCACGCCGCGGAGGAAGCCTTCCTTGAAGGCGGTGAGGTGGGTGCCGCCCTCGTTGGTGTACTGGCCGTTCACGAAGCTGTGGTAGTCCTCGCCCATGTGGTTGGAGTGGGTGAAGGCGATTTCCAGCATCTTCCCGCGGAAGTGGATGGGGCCGTAGAGCTGCTCCCCGCCGGCCTCGGCGTCGATGAGGTCGAGCAGGCCGCCCTCCGACTGGATGCGCGTGCCGTTGAGCTCGAGCGTGAGCCCCGCGTTCAGGTAGGCGTAGAGCTTCATGCGGCGGACGACGTGCTCCTCGCGGAAGGCGAACTTGGGGAAGATCTCCGCGTCGGGCAGGAAGGCCATGAAGGTGCCGTTGCGCTCGCGCGTCTCGCCCTCCCGGCGCTCGGTCAGGCGCCCGCGGGCGAAGGCGGCCTCGACGAAGCGCCCCTCGCGCACGGAGCGCACGGCGAAGCGCTCGGAGAGCGCGTTCACCGCCTTGGTCCCCACGCCGTTCATGCCCACGGAGAACTGGAAGACGTCGTCGCTGTACTTCCCGCCCGTGTTCATCTTGCTCACGCAGTCCACCACCTTCTCCAGCGGGATGCCGCGCCCGTAGTCGCGCACCGCCACCTCCCCCGTCGCGTAATCCACCCGCACGGCGATCCGCTTGCCGAAGCCCATGATGAACTCGTCCACCGCGTTGTCCAGCACCTCCTTCAGGAGGATGTAGATGCCGTCGTCGTACTGCGTCCCGTCCCCGCGCCGGCCGATGTACATCCCCGTGCGCAGCCGGATGTGCTCCAGCGGGTCCAGGGTCTTGATGCTGTCTGCGGTGTAGTCCGCCGGGTTCTTTGCCATGTCGCTCCTCGAAAATCGCCGCACAGTCTACCACAACGCGCGGCCCCCGCGTAAACGAAAAACGCGCGGGGCCGGGCCCCGCGCGCCTTGGCGCTCACGCCCCGCCGGGCCCCGCGCAGGCGGCGCAGCGCCCCCAGAGCGTGACGTCGGCGGCGTCGGCGCGGCAGCCCTCGGGCAGGCCGACCTGCCGGGGCAGGTCGCCGGGGAGTGGCCCCAGGTCGCGCAGCGCCCCGCAGCGCGTGCACTTGAAGTGCGCGTGCGGCTCGGCGCGCCCGTCGTAGCGCAGCTCCCCGTCCTCCGTGCGCACCGCGGCCGCCAGCCCGCGCGCCACGAAGGCGTGGAGCACGTTGTAGACCGTCGTGCGCGACAGGGAGGGGTGGTCGGGGCGCAGCGCCCGGAAGATCTGGTCGATCGTCGGATGGGCGGTGTTGCCCCGGAGCCACGCGTAGATGGCCACGCGCGGCCCCGAGGGGGTCAGCCCGCACGCGCGCAGACGGCCTCGGATGGCCTCTGGGTCGTCTTCCACGCGCATGGCCGCTTAGGCGAAGTAGCGCTTGAGCAGGCCCTCGAAGCCGGCGCCGTGGCGGGCCTCGTCCTTGCACATCTCGTGCACGGTGTCGTGGATCGCGTCCAAGCCCAGCTGCTTGGCCTTCTTGGCCAGCTCGAGTTTGCCGGCGCAGGCGCCCTGCTCGGCGGCGGCGCGCAGCTCCAGGTTCTTCTTGGTGGAGTCGGTGATCACCTCGCCCAGGAGCTCGGCGAACTTGGAGGCGTGCTCGGCCTCCTCCCACGCGGCCTGCTGGTAGAAGGCGGCCACCTCGGGGTAGCCCTCGCGGGTGGCCACGCGCGCCATCGCCAGGTACATGCCCACCTCGGTGCACTCGCCGGTGAAGTTCATGCGCAGGCCCTCGACGATCTCGGGGTCGACGTCCTTGGCCACGCCCACGCGGTGCTCGTCGGCCCACTCCATCTTGCCGGTCTCGGCCTTCTCGATGAACTTGGCGCCGGCGCAGCCGCACTGCGGGCACTTCTCGGGGGGCGTGTCGCCGACGTGGACGTAACCGCAGATCGGGCAGACGTACTTCTTCATGGGTCTCTCTCCTTGTTGTGGTGTGAAAACTGGAATGATTATAACAAACCCGCCCCCGCCGCGCAATCCTCCCGCCGTGCTTGGGGCGTTTTTGCGCGGTCTGGGGGAGGGCGCGGCGTGAGCGCGCGGGAGGGCGAAAGAAAGCCCCCGGCCGGGAAGGCCGGGGGCTTCTTTTTCGCCGGGCGGGCCGTCATTTGACGGTGAAGGGCGGGAGGTGCCAGATCTCCTCGGCGTATTCGCGGATGGTGCGGTCGCTGGAGAACTTGCCGGCGGAGGCGACGTTGAGGAGGGAGGCTTTGTTCCAGGCGGCGGTGTCGCGGTAGAGGGCCTCGACGCGGTCCTGGGCCTTGATGTAGTCGGGCAGGTCCTTGAGGAGCATGTAGTAGTCGTTGTAGTCGAGGAGGTTTTGGAGGAGGGGCTCGAAGACGCCGGGGGCCATGAGGGAGAAGACGTTGCGGCGGATCATGTCGAGCGCGCGCTTGATCTCGGGGTTGCTCTCGTAGATGGCGCGGGCGTTGTAGGTGGGGCGGAGCTTCTCGACCTCCTCGGTCTTGAGGCCGAAGATGACGATGTTGTCGGGGCCGACCTCCTGGGCGATCTCGACGTTGGCGCCGTCGAGGGTGCCGAGGGTGATGGCGCCGTTGAGCATGAGCTTCATGTTGCCGGTGCCGGAGGCCTCGGTGCCGGCGAGGGAGATCTGCTCGGAGACGTTGGCGGCGGGGATGATCTTCTCGGCGAGGGAGACGCGGTAGTCGGGGAGGAAGGCGACGGCGAGGCGGCCCTTGACGAGGGGGTGGGTGTTGACGACGCCGGCGACGCCGTGGATGAGGCGGATGATGAGCTTGGCGACCCAGTAGCCGGGGGCGGCCTTGGCGCCGAAGACGAAGACGCGGGGGTGGATGTCGAGGTCGGGCCTCTCGATGAGGCGGTTGAAGAGGATGATGATGTAGAGGACGAGGAGGAGCTGGCGCTTGTACTCGTGGAGGCGTTTGACCTGGACGTCGAAGATGGCGTCGGGCGAGACCTGGAAGCCGAGGGTGTTGAAGATGGTGTTGGCGAGGATCTCCTTGTTGGCGCGCTTGATCTCGGCGAAGCGCTCGAGGAAGGCCTTGTCGTCGGCCTTGGCCTTGAGCTTGGTGAGCTGGCCGAGGTCGGTGACCCAGCCTTCGCCGATGGTCTCGGTGATGAGGGCGGCGAGGCGGGGGTTGGCCTTGAGGAGCCAGCGGCGCTGGGTGATGCCGTTGGTCTTGTTGGAGAAGTGGGTGGGCATGATCTCGTAGAAGTCCCGGAAGATGGTCTTCTTGAGGATCTCGGTGTGGAGGGCGGCGACGCCGTTGACGGCGCTGGTGCCCACGAGGCAGAGGTTGGCCATGCGGACGGATTTGTCGCCGCCCTCGTCGATGAGGCTCATGCGGGCCAGGCGCGCGACGTCGCCGGGGTAGAGGGTGGCGACGTGCCGGAGGAAGCGGGCGTTGATCTCGTAGATGATCTGCATGTGGCGGGGGAGGACGCGCTCCATGAGGGGCACCGGCCACTTCTCGAGGGCCTCGGGGAGGACCGTGTGGTTGGTGTAGCCGGTGCAGGCGCGCACGTAGGTCCACGCGTCGTCCCACGCCAGCCCCTCCACGTCCACGAGGATGCGCATGAGTTCGGGGATGACGAGGGTGGGGTGGGTGTCGTTGAGCTGGATGAAGACGTACTTGGGCAGGTGGCGCCACTCGTGGCCCTCCTCGCGGAAGCGGCGCAGGATGTCGTGCACGGAGGCGGCGACGAAGAGGTATTGCTGGCGCAGGCGCAGCTCCTTGCCCTGGGTGGTGCTGTCGTTGGGGTAGAGCACCTTGGTGAGGTTCTCGGCGAGGACCTTGGCCTCGACGGCCTCGACGTAGTCGCCGCGGTTGAACTCGTCCAGCGAGAACTCGTTGGTGGCCTTGGCGCTCCAGAGGCGGAGGGTGGAGACCGTCTTGCCCTGGTAACCGACGATGGGCAGGTCGTAGGGCACGGCCTGGACCTGCTGGGCGGGCACCCAGACCCACTCGTCGCGCCCGGTGCGCCCGGTGTAGTGCTCCACGTGCCCGCCGAAGCCGATGAGGCAGGCGTACTCGGGGCGCTGGATCTCCCACGGGTAGCCATACTTCAGCCAGTTGTCGGGCTCCTCGCGCTGCTCGCCGTTGACGATGCGCTGGCGGAAGATGCCGTAGTCATAGCGCAGGCCATAGCCGGTGGCCGGCAGGTTGAGCGTGGCGAGCGAGTCCATGAAGCAGGCGGCCAGGCGCCCGAGCCCGCCGTTGCCCAGCCCGGCGTCCATCTCGTAGTCGCGCAGGCGGTTCCAGTCCAGCCCCAGGGAGTCCATCGCCTCGCGGCACTGCTGCTCGAGCCCCAGGTTGATGACGTTGTTGCCCAGGAGGCGCCCGATGAGGAACTCAAGGGAAAGGTAATAGACGCGGCGGACCTTCGCGGCGCGGTAGGCGTCCTGCGTCGCCATCCAACGATCCACGATGCGGTCGCGCACGGCGTAGGCCAGGGCCTTGTAGCAATCGCGCTCCGTGGCGCGGTCGCCGCTTTTGGCCAGCGAGAAGCGCATGTTCCAGAGGAAATCCTGCGCCAGCCCCTCGGCCGTCAGCTCGGCGGAGGGATGGTTGCCGGGGAGGACGACCTTCTCGGCGTCCTTGGTCTTGGTGGGGGTGCTCATGGGATGGCTCCTTGGGGGTGAGTGGGGTGGGGGGCGCCTCTCAGTGGCTGCCCTTGCCGTTGCGGGCCTCGTTGACGCGGAGGCGGCGGCCCATCACGGACTTGTCGTGCAGGGCCCGGATGGCGGCCTCGGCCTGCGCGCGGTAGCACATCTCCACGAAGCCGAAGCCCTTGCTCTTGTGGGTGTGGCGGTTCTCGATGACGCGCGCGCGCCGCACCTCGCCATACTTGGCGAACGCGGCGCGCAGCTGCTCGTCGGTCATCTCGTAGCTCAGGTTGCCGACGTAGATCTCGATGCTTTCGCGGGGGCCGGTGGGGGCGGCCTTGCGGAGGCCAAGGCGGGTCAGCAGCGTGGAGAAAAAGCTCATCTCATCTCTTTCGTTCGGGTTCCGGGCGCCCCGGCCCTCGCCGGGGCTGTCGACGTCTGCGCGGCGGGCGCGCACGTTTTGGGACAACGCCCCCAATGATACCAAAAACGCCCGCGCGGTGTATCACACCCGCGGGCGTCCCGATCCGCGCCGAGGCCTGGGCGCGGCGGCGCCTCAGCGCTCCCCGAGGAAGCCGGAGAGCTTCTTGATGCGCGAGGGGTGGCGCAGTTTGCGCAGGGCCTTGGCCTCGATCTGGCGGATGCGCTCGCGCGTCACCTGGAACATCCGCCCCACCTCCTCGAGGGTGCGCGGGATGCCGTCGGTCAGCCCGAAACGCTTGTCCAGCACCAGGCGCTCCCGCTCCTGCAGCGAATAGAGCACCTCGCGCAGGCGCTCCTTGAGCAGGGCGAAGGCCGCCACGTCCTCGGGCCGCTCCGAGCTCTTGTCCTCGATGAAGTCGCCGAAGTGCGCGTCGTCGCCGTCGCCCACCGGGCTCTGCAGCGAGATCGGCTGCTGGGCCATCCGGCAGACGCTGCGCACGCGCTCCACCGGCAGCCCCATCTCCTCGGCCGTCTCCTCGGGGGTCGGCTCGCGCCCCAGCTCCTGGAGCAGCTTCTTCTGGACGCGCAGCAGCTTGTTGATCGTCTCGATCATGTGCACGGGGATGCGGATGGTGCGCGCCTGGTCGGCGATGGCGCGCGTCGCCGCCTGGCGGATCCACCACGTCGCGTACGTCGAGAACTTGTAGCCGCGCTTGTACTCGAACTTCTCCACCGCCTTCATCAGCCCCGTGTTCCCCTCCTGGATCAGATCCAGGAAGCTCAGCCCGCGGTTCATGTACTTCTTGACGATGGAGATGACCAGGCGCAGGTTCGCCTCCACCATCTCCTTGCGCGCCTGCGCCCCGTCGCGCAGCGCCGCGCGCAGCGCCTCGAAGCGCTTGACGAAATCCTCCTCCGCCATGCCGAACTGCGCCACCAGCTCCTCGCGCTGACGGTCCAGCTCCGCCAGGCGCTGCGTCTTCCGGCGGCTCTTGCCCTGGCGCGAGACGTGCTTGCGCTCCAGGATCAGCTCGCGGTACGGCCTGAAATAGCGCCGCTCCGCCTCCGCGCAGATGTTCTCCAGCGCCTTCTGCTTGAAGGTCAGCCCCTTGTACTCCTCCAACATCCGCGCGCACACCGCGTCCACCCCCCGCTGGGCCTCGGCCACCGCCGCCGCGTCCTCCCGCGGCGCGCCCTGCAGCGCGGCGTAGGCGGCGGTCATCTCGCGGTGCAGCGCCTCCAGCGGCCCCAGATGGCGCCGGTGCATCTCCTCCACGTAATGGTCGCGGCTGTCCTTGTACCGCTCCGACACCACGCGGTCGAAGCGCTGCTCGCCGTTCTCCAGCCCCCGCAGCACCCAGGCGTAGAGCGCGGGCGCCACCGGCAGCCGGTTGAAGATGTCCACGATCGCCGACTCGCTCTTCTCGATGCGCTTGCAGATCTCCACCTCCTGCTCGCGCGTCAGCAGCGGCACCTGCCCCATCTGGTGCAGATACATCCGGATCGGGTCGTCGATGTAATCCACGCGCCCGGCGGCGGCCTCCTCCCCCTGCTCCTCCACCGCCTCCTCGAACTCCGCCTGCTTCACCACCTTGATGCCAAGCGCCTTCAGGATGTTCAGGTAAAGCTCCACCTCCGCGCCCCGCACCGTCTCCGGCGGCAGCAGCTCGTTCACCTGCTCGATCGAGAGCACCCGGTTCTGACGCTCCGCCAGCGCCTCCAGCTGACGCACCCGCTCGCGCCCGTCGGCCTGTTCCTCCAGCGCCTCGAACTCCTCCAGCGCGCGCAGCTTCCGCGCCTCCTCCTCCGATTGGCTGAAGACCTCGCGCAGGCCCGAGCCCGCCGTCAGGCCGCCCAGCGCCGCGTCGTCGTCGGAACGCTCCTCCTCGTCCTCGATCTCCCCCTCCTGGTTCGGCATGGACTTCAGCACGTCGCCATGCTGCGCCTCGTCATACATCACCCCGCCCACGTTCTCGGAATCCTGGAGGTTCTCCAGCTCGTCCGCGTCGAGCCCCGCCTCCGCCTCGTCCGCGAAGCCCTCCTCCCCCAGCCCCGCCTCCAGCGCCGAGGCCGCCTCGTCCGCCTCCTCCGAGGCCGTGCGCGGCGCCGCGGCCTTCCGCCCGCGCCGCCTGGGCGCGGCGGCCCTCAGCATGTCCGCCAACGTCTCGGGCTCCCCCTCCGCCTCCGCCAACGTCTCCGCCGCCGCCTTGCGCGGGCGTTTGGCCGGCCGCTTGGCGGCGCCCTCCGCCGCCGGTTGCTTCGCGTTGCTCTGGGCTTTCGTCGTTTTTGCCATGATCGGACTGCGCTCCTCGCTTTTTCCCTGCGCCGCGGCCGCTCGCCCACGGCGTGCTTGAAGGCTATAATTATACCAAAAGTAGCACATCGGCGGCCGCCCGTCAAGCGTTTTTTCGCGACCGCCCCGCCTTCCCCCAAAAACGTGTTTGCGGGCCTCGTTTCCCGGATCGCGCCGCGTCTCCCCCCGAACCTCGCCGCACCCCGCCAAGACGGCAAGGCCCCGTCGCGGGATGATGGCGCGGCGGGGCAAAACAATTTCCCCCCGTTGAAACGGCGCCTTGCGGCCCCGCCCGAGGGGATCAACACATTTATTATAGCAAAAGCCGGCCGATTGTGCCGTGTTTCGGATTGTGCGCGCCGCCGAACCCGCCCCGCCGCGCCGCGCGCCCCGTCCCCCGGCCAAACGTGTTTGCGGGCCTCGTTTCCCGGATCGCGCCGCGTCTCCCCCCGAACCCCGCCGCGTCGCGACCCCGAACCCGCCCCGCCGCGCCGCGCGCCCCGTCCCCCGGCCAAACGTGTTTGCGGGCCTCGTTTCTTGGATCGCGCCGTGTCTCGCCCCGAACCCCGCCGCGCCCCGCCCCCGAACCCGCCCCGCCGCGCCGCGCGCCCCGTCCCCCGCCTAAATGTGTTTGCGGGCCTCGTTTCCCGGATCGCGCCGTGTCTCCCCCCGAACCCCGCCGCGCCCCGCCCCCGAACCCGCCCCGCCGCGCCGAACGGCTTCGGGAGGCTTGCGCAGGATGGCGGGCTTGTGCTACGATAACCCCCATGAAACGACATTGGAGTCTCTTTGCGCTTGGAGTGCTTCTCCTCGCCCCCTCGGCGTGGGCGGAGTTCGCGTACTCCGCTTATTTCTGCCGGGAGGCGCTGCTGGATGACGGCTCCACCCTTTCCTCGCTGCCGCTCGCTTATGCCGATGGCACGCCCGCGGCGGGGGAAACGCTGGCCTTCCTCTACGTGGTGCCCGAGGCGGGCGTCGCGTTCACGGAGGAGGATTCGCCGCCCTTCACCTTTGCGTCCGATGGCACGGTGACGCTTGGGGAGGGGGCCGCGCGCGTCGTGTGGGCGGCCATGGGTGATGTGGAGTCGCCCAACCACGGCGTGGCCTTGGGGGCGGATGGGCTGCCCGCGTTGAACTATGTCAATGGGTTCGGTTTTTGCACCGCGAACTGGCCTGCCGAGGCGGGGGAGCCTCCGGCCACGGCCTATCTTTATGTAATCCATTTCGACACCCGCGCCGTCGACCCTGCCACGGGCGAGATGACGGTCGCCGCGCCCGTCGTTTCGGGGGACAAAGGGCCCGCCCCCCTCTCCGCGTGGGGCGCCACGCTCTGCGAGGTCTTTTCTTGGCCGACGATGGGGCCCGGCGTGGCGGAGTATCTGAATCTGCCTTATGAGGGCGAGGGGAACGTCCGGCTGGCCGCCGCGGAGCAGCCCGTCGCGCCCATCACCGAGCTTGTCGTGGAGGGCGAGACGCTCACGGATCCCGACGCGATCGCGGCCGCACTTGCCCCCGCCGTCTCCGGTTTCGCCGCCGCGGAGGATGAGGAGGGCGACCCGGTCTTCACGTTCAGTTTCGCTCCCGCGCGGGTGCCCGAGGCCACCACCTACACGCTTTGGACCTCCGACCGCTTGGACGGCGGGTGGATGACCTTCGACGCGCTCCTTCAACAAAAAGGGCTTGCCCAATCCGGCGGGGTGCGCTATACTAAGTGGCGTATTCAGAAGGAAGGGTCTGTGGCAATCCCGCGCCTTCCCGATGAGGACACGCGCTTTTACCGCCTTCGCGGCGACATCGACGTAGGAACGAACGAAAGCGTCAAAGGAGAATGACGATGCGAAAAGTTATTGCAGTGTTTGCCGGGGTGGCCGTGGCCGGCCTCGCCCTCGCCGCCAACGTCACGACGGCCAATACCGCCGTGGTCGTCCGGAAGAACCCCGTGGAGAGCGCCGACGGCTGGCAGTTCCTCTGCGTCCCCGTCCGCGGCTTCGACATCACCGGCCAAGGGAAAGGGCTGGGCGTGCCGCTGAACGACGTGCTCCCCCCCGCCGATTTCCCCGAGGGAACGGAACTTCGGATTCAGGGCAACAGCACGGGCGCGTCCCTTGACGCCGAGGGTACGGCGGAACTTGCGCCGGACGGTGTTTACACCGTGGCGGAGTCTGGGGACGCTTGGCAGGTTTCGGAAGGCGGGACGGGTTCCGGAGAGGATTTGCTCAAGGCCGGTGCGTTTCTGTGGCTGAAGGTTGGGGGGACGTCGGCTCCGAAGTTGCTGGGCGGTCTTTCGTTCGCCTTCGCCTCGAATACCGCCACCGAAACCCCTGTCACCACCTTCTGCGGGGAGCAGAACACCCTCGCCAAGGGGGAGACATTGGTTCCCGCCGAAACGGCGCCCGGCATGGTGGCCTACGGCAACGACACTGACACGGCGGTGGATGTTACTGCCGTTTGCGCCGAGCCGCAGGATGGCGACGAAATCCTGCGGATTAAAGACGGCGGCAAGGAATATCAATACTTGGAGTACATGAATAGCCGCGGACAATCTGGGTGGTATTATTTCGGCACTAACGGGAAGGTGAAAATCCCCGAGACCCAGGGCGAATGGATTCGCACGATCGCCGCCGGCGAGGCGTTCTATTACTATCGTCGCCCGACGGAGTGAGCCATTATTTGGGAAAGTTTTCAGCAGCAAGGAGAAAGAGATGAGAAAAGTTTTGTTTGCGTTGCTGGGTGTGGCGATTAGCGGGATGGTTTCTGCGATTACGTGTGAGTGGTCGTGGTCGTCCAATGGGAGTGCTTGGCAGTCCAATTCGGCTATTTACATGGTTTACTCGCAGGTCCAGTTGGATGCCGATCAGGTGGTCAGTGCCGCCAATGTGTCTTATGGTTCTTCGGTAACGGGTGAGAAGAACAGCACGGGGGGAGCGTGGACGTCTCCGACTATGCCGGGATCCAATACGATTGTGGTCAGCAGTCCGGCGACCAAGTCTAATACTGAGGCTGGGTCGATTCAGGGTAATGCAGGTTTCTCCGAGGGTAATTTCGTTTGGAACGACAGTATGTTTGGGGAGGGCGGCGGTTACTTTTATTTGGTGATTTTCAACAGTACGAGCGCAGACACCGCCACGGAGTTTGCCGTCGCCCAAGCCGGGGAGAGCGGGCACTTGGTGAAAAATGGCAATGGAGTGGCCATTCCAAGGCCTGGTGAAGATCCTTTGCCAATCAACTACATCGACCCGGTTTGGATTGGCGGCACGTTCCGTGATGCGGCGCCGGAGCCGACGGCGCTGGCGTTGCTGGCGCTGGGCGTGGCCGGGGCGGCGCTTCGCCGCCGCGTGCGCTGACCTTGCTTCCGCCAAGGGATGGCCGCCGGTTGGCGGCGTTGTGGGCGCCCGATTGGGCGCCCGCCTCTTTTTTGCCCGCCGGGCGTCGCGGGGGGAGGGCGTTTGGGCGGGGTGGGGATGGGGCCGCGCAGGGCGTCCTTCGCGTGGAGGCGCGCGTTCTGCTGTGCGGATTTGCTACATTGCGCGGCAAAAAGAGGAAACGCCATGGTCACCGCCAATCTCACCATTCGTCTGGATCCCTCGCTGAAGCAGGAGGCCGAGACGCTCTTCGCCAAGCTGGGGATGAACCTTTCCACCGCCGTCAACGTCTTCTTCCGGCAGTCGCTGGAATATGGCGGCATTCCCTTCGACATCCGCACCAAGCGCCCCAACAACGCCACCTTGGAGGCCCTCGCCGAGGCCCGCGCCCTCGCCCACGACCCGAACGCGAAGTTTGTCACCTCGGTCGAGGCGTTGATGGAGGACTTGGACAAATGAGGTATGCGATCATCGCGACCATGCGTTGGCCGGCGACTACGCGGGCTTCCGCGAATGCCACATCCAGCCCGATTGGCTGCTGATCTACGCCATCGACAACGGCGCGCTGATCCTGACCCTCTCGCGCACGGGCACGCACAGCGACCTCTTCTGACCCCATCCTCGGAAGGGCCGTCGCCTTCGCGCCGTCGCCGCGCGGGGGCGTCCTTTTCTGTGGTATACTAGGGGCATGGACAAAGAGGACATCGTGGACAAGCGGCCCGACTGGGACACGTATTTCATGGCGATCGCGAACGTGGTGGCGCTGCGCGCGAATTGTTCGCGTCGGAAGGTGGCCGCGGTGATCGTGGCCGACCGCCGGATCATCTCCACCGGCTACAACGGCACGCCCCGGGGCATCCGCAATTGCTTCGAGGGGGGGTGCCCGCGCTGCTCGGGGAACGTGCGCAGCGGGGCCTCGCTGGAGGAGTGCCTGTGCGTCCATGCCGAGCAGAACGCCATCTGCCAGGCGGCCTATTACGGGATCCGGCTGGCCGGCTCCACCATCTATGTGACGCTGACGCCGTGCCTGACCTGCGCGAAGATGATCGTCAACGCCGGGATCCGCGAGGTGGTCTATGCCGGGCAGTATGCCTTCGATGCGCAGACGCGCGCGCTCTTCGAGGAGGCCGGCGTGGTCTGCCGCCATTATGAGGGGGCCGCCGCCGATGGGCGCTGAGCGCGGGCGTCTGTGGGCCTGCCTGTTGGCCGCGGCGCTGGCCCTGCCCGCCGCGGGGCAGGGGCTGGGGGCGCGGGCGCCGCGCCTGGCCGGCGCCATCGACGAGGCGGCCTTGGCGCGCTTCAAGGCCGCGCCGCCGCCGGTGCAGTCCGCCGACGGCGCAGTCTACGTGAGCTGCGCCGCCGCCGACCGGGCCACGCTGCGCTGGCCCGTGCTCCGCTTCGTCGACCGCGTGCGCGAGAACCTGGGCGAGGCGTTCCTGCCGCTGGGCTCGCGCGAGGCACCGCTCCTGGTGCAGCTGGGCGACGCGACGAACCGGGTGGAGACGGTGGAGCGGCGGACGCTCGACGCGGGGGACGGCCTCACGCAGCTGGTCATCCGCGTGCCCAACCCCGAGACCGTGGATTTGGAGGCGCTGCGCGAGGCGGTGGCCGAGGCCTTCCTGCGCCAGGCCGCGCGCGACCGTGCGGGGGCGTATGGGGCGCTGTGCTGGCCGCGGTGGTTCGTCCGGGCGGCGGTGGACGCCTCGCGCGGGAACGTGTGGCGGGCGGAGGCCTACGAGGCCGTCCACGCCGCCCTCGAGGCGGGGGGGCTGCCCCCGCCGGACGCCTTTTTCGCCGCGGACGCCGCGCCGCCGCGCGAGGTGGCCGCCTTCTTCGCGCAGTGGGTCTTCGAGCGCGCGGGCCGGGAGGGGCGCGCGGCCCTGCTGGGCGCGCCGTGGGCGCGCGCGGCCATCCTCGGGGACGCCTCCGACGCGGAGTGGGCGGCGTGGGTGCGCGGCTTCGAGGACGCCATCTTCATGCCCGGCCTGATCACCCGCGCCCAGTTCGCCCGTTGGCGCGAGGGGCTGACCGAGCCGAAGGACGCCGCCGACGCGCGCGCCATCACCGGGCGCCTCACCCTCCAGGCCGCCGGGCGCCCCCAGGTCTTCCGCGACCTCACCGAGCTTTACCTCCGCGCCTACGCCGCCTTCGCTACCGGCGACGCCGAGCGTTACCGCGCCCTGCGCGCGGAGGCCGACGAGGCGCGCGCCATCCTCGAGACCCATCTCAAGACCCGCCCCGTGCTGGCGGACGAACCCACCCCCGGAGCCCCCCATGAAGCCACCCGCTGACACCGCCACCACCGTCGGCAAGATCAACCCCGACGTCCTCGCCTTCACCGAGGGCAAGGATCCCGTCCTCGACCTGGCCTTGGTGGAGGCCGACTGCCTCGGCACCGCCGCCCACGTCACCATGCTCGCGCGCATGGACTACACGCCCACCCTCTTCACCGAGGAACAGCGCCGCGCCGTGATCGCCGCGCTGCGCGACATCATCGCCGAGGCGCGCGGCGGCGGCTTCGCCATCACCGCCGCCGACCAGGACGTCCACCTCGCCGTCGAGCGCCGCCTGACCGAGCGTTTGGGCGACCTGGGCAAGAAGGTCCACACCTGCCGCAGCCGCAACGACCAGGTGGCCGTCGACATCCGCCTCCACATCCGCAACGAGCTCAACGCCCTCGACGGCGAGCTCGCCGCCCTGGCCGGCGCGCTCCTGGCTTTGGCCGAGGCCAACCGCGCCGTCCCCATGGTCGGGCGCACCCACCTGCAGCCCGCGATGCCCAGCAGCGTGGCCATGTGGGCCAGCGGCTACGCCGAGATGCTCTTGGACGACGCCTACCTGCTCGAGGCCGCCTACCGCGCCAACGACCTCTGCCCCCTCGGCTCCGCCGCCGGCTATGGCGTGCCCCTGCCCATCGACCGGCAGCTGACCAGCGACCTGCTGGCCTTCGCCCGCCCCTTCCACAACGTCTTCTACGCCTCCTGCGCGCGCGGCAAGGACGAGGCCATCCTCCTCTGCGCCTGCGCCCAGGTGATGCTCTCGCTCTCGCGCCTGGCCGAGGATCTCATCCTCTTCTCCATGCCCGAGTTCCGGTACTTCACCCTGCCGCGCGACCTCTGCACCGGCAGCTCCATCATGCCGCAGAAGTACAACCCCGACGTGCTCGAGCTCATCCGCGCCAAGGCCGCCCTCCTCCTCGGCCAATCCGCCGCCGCCAACACCATCCTCAAGGCCCTGCCCGGCGGCTACAACCGCGACCTTCAGGACACCAAGGAGCTGTACATGGAGGGCCTGCGCGTCACCCGCGCCTCCCTCCGCATCATGCGCCTCATGGCCCAGAACCTCACCGTCAACCCCGAGCGCTGCCGCGCCGCCTTCGGCGAGCCCGGCGTCTTCGCCACCGACCGCGCCCTCGAGCTGGTGGCCCAGGGGATGCCCTTCCGCGACGCCTACCACCAGGTCCGCGACCACCTCGAGGACCTCCGCGGCATGGATCCCGACGCCGTCATCGCCAAGAAGACCCACCTCGGCGGCACCAACGGCCTCGACCTCGCCGGGCTCCGCGCCCGCGCCGACGCCCTCGCCGCCGACGCCGCCGCCCGCCAGGCCCGCATCGACGCCGCCTTCGCCGCCTTGATGAACCCCGCCGACTGACCGTCAGGACGGGCCATGAGGACGATCGAGGAATTGGACGCGATCCATGAGGCGCTGGCGCGGGCGTTCGCGGAGAAACCGGCGCCGATCATGGATTTGGTGGCGGCGCAGACGCGCGACCCGTATTGTGTGCTGGTGGGGACGATCCTGTCGGCGCGGACGCGCGACCAGGTGACCGCGGAGGCGGTTCGGCGGCTGCTGCCGGCGGCGCCGGACCCGGAGGCGCTGGGGCGGCTCTCGGTGGAGGAATTGGAGGCGCTGATCCGGCCGGTGGGCTTCTTCCACGCGAAGGCGCGCCACTTGGCGGCGCTGCCGGGGGCGCTGCGGGAGCGCTTCGGCGGGCGTATCCCGGAGACGGTGGAGGAACTGTGCGAGCTGCCGGGGGTGGGGCGCAAGACGGCGAACCTGGTGGTGGCGCTGGGGTTCGGCAAGCCGGCGATCTGCGTGGACACGCACGTCCACCGGATCAACAATCTGCTGGGGGTGGTGCGCACGAAGACGCCGTTGGAGACGGAGATGGCGCTGCGGCGGATTTTGCCGGAGCGGCTGTGGATCCCGTGGAACAGCATCTTCGTCTCGTTCGGGCAGACGTGCTGCAAGCCGGTGGGGGCGCGGTGCGGGGAGTGCCCGGTGGCGCGCTTCTGCAAGGGGCCGGCGCGGCGGAAGGGGGGGCGGCGATGAGGGAGGGGCTGCCGGCGCTGGCGCTGTTCGACGTGGACGGGACGCTCTTTGAGTCGGAGCGGCTGTGGGCGGAGGCGCTGGCGCTCTCGCTGGAGCGGCTGGGGGTGCGGGAACGCGCGGGGGCGCTCTCGGCGCTGATTTACGGGAAGGCGTGGCCGGACGCGTTCGCGGCGCTGCGGGGGCGCTTCCCGGAGGCGTTGGGGGGGATCTCGGCGGGGGGGCTGGGGCGGATGCTGTGCGAGGACTTCGGGCGGCTCTTCGCGGCGGCGCCGCCGGTGATCGGGCCGGCCGTGGCGCTGCTGCGGCGCCTGCGGGGGGCGGGGGTGCCGTGCGCCTACGTCTCGGGGAGCCCGCGGGCGACGATCGCGCAGAATCTGCGGGCGGCGGGGCTGGAGGGGCTGCTGGACGAGGCGCGGTCGGTGCCCTCGGACGACGTGGCGCGGGGCAAGCCGGACCCGGAGGGTTATCGGCTGGCGATGGCGCGCTTCGGGGCGGACCCGGCGGCGGTGGCGGTCTTCGAGGATTCGGGGGTCGGGGCGCGGGCGGCGCTGGCGGCCGGGGTGGGGCGGGTCTACGTGTGCCCGCCGCCCTCCGCGCCGCCGCAGGCGTACCCGCCCGGCGCGCGGCGCCTGCCCTCGTGGGACGCGGCCTTCCCGGCGTGCGGGGCGTGAGGGGCCCCGGCGGGCCCGCCGGCCGTGCCCTTTTTGGGCCGTGGCGCAAAAAAACCTTCCCTTTTGGCGGGCTTTCCTCTATACTATTTTCAACGTGAAAGGTATGCACATGAGACGGTTCGCTTTGAGGCGCGGCTTCACGATGATCGAGCTCTTGGTCGTCGTCGTGATTCTTGGCGTGTTGGCGGCGGCGCTGATGCCGGCCGTCGGGAAGTTCCTTGACGCGGGCGAGGCGGCCACCTCCCGGAACAACCTGATGCGGCTGGGGCGCGCGGCGCTCACCTATCGCACGGACCATGGGAACTACTATCCCGCGGCGGGGGGCTATTTCACCGAGTTCACCCTTCAGGCCGAGGGCTCGCCCGAGCGGCGGTACGGCCGCGCGCGCGGGTGGGTCTACTTCGAGCACGACTGCCCGCGCTCGCGCGGCGACGTCGAGGCCAAGGACGAGATCGGCGACGGCAACCACCAGGCCGACGGCATGCTGGGCGGCACCGGCCGCAAGGACGAGAGCGGCAACCTCCAGGGCACCGAGGTGAACGAGGAGGGCTGCTGCCTCTGCTTCAACTCGCGCAGCTCGGAGGGCGGGCTCGGCGCGCGCCCCGCGAATTGGAAGGAGCGGGCCACGGACATGTGGTCGCAGGCGCAGACGGCCATCGTCAACGGCTGCCTCTATTCCTACGTGGGCGAGGATCTGGAGTGCTTCAAGAACCCCACCTTCGAGAAGCGCGCGCTGGAGAAGTTCGGCGTGGCCGCGCAGGACGTGGCCCGCGCCTACGCCATGAACGTCATCACCGGCACGGACGACGACCTCTACGAGACCGACTGCTACAAGGACGGCGGTTACGAGAAGGCCTATTGCCACCCAAGCTCCGAGACCGCGCACTACACCATCCGCCTCGGCTCCGCCGGCCTCCGCCCCCGCATCGACTCCGACGACACCAACAAGGGCGAGGCCATGCCCGCGAAGACCGCGCTCATCGTGGAGCTGGACCTCGACAACACGGCCCTCTCCTCCGACAACTCCCTGGAGGGCGACCAGGTGTGGGACTGGGACGAGGGCGACGAGAGCATGGGCTTCAACCACGAGGACAACGGCGCGATGTTCGCGCACGTCTGCTTCGCCGACGGCCACGTGGAGACCATCCGAGACCCCTCCTCCGACCCCGAGAACCCGGACGACAACAAGCGGCGGGCGCTCTCCAAATGGTATGGCTCCGGCGGCCTGAACGCCTCCGGCGAAAAACTGGACTGATCGACCCATGACCATGACCACGCAGTTTCGCATCTTGGCGCTTTGCGCGTTTGCGGCGGGCCTGACCTTTGGGCCCGCCGCGCGGGCGCAGGGCACGGCGCAGACCTCCGAGGTGTCCTACGCCCTCACCCTCATCGACGCGGGCGACGGCTCCGGCAACACCCAGACCGGCGGCCCCGTCACCGACGCCACCACGCACGTGCGCGTGAAGGTGACCGTTTCCATCCCCCGCTCGGAGGGCTCCTCCGCTTACGGCGACATCCCCGCCTACGCCAGCCCCGCCCGTCTGATGTACCGCCTCCACCGGGGCCCCGCCACGGCCTTCGACGGCTCCATCGCCCTCACCCGCGACGCCCCCTACCGCGACGCCGCCGGCACGCCGATGACCACCGCCTTCTATCCCATGCCCCAGGCGACCACCTCCTCCGGCGGCGTCACAATCAGCCAGACCGACCCCACCCGGCTCAACTACGCCGGCGTCGCCTCCCGCTCCGACGACAACGCCCTCGGCGACCCTTACGCCGACTATCTCGCCTACGGCCGCGTCTCCGACCCCGCCCGCTGGGAGGCCACCTTCCTCAGCCCCGCCTATGCTATCGCCGACATCGAGGCCGACGCCGACGGCCAGTACGCGATGCTCAAATCCCTGCTCGACGGCTCGGCCACCTACGAGTGGTACGCCGCCAGCCGCTACGGCCTCGGCGCCTTCGCCCGCATCTCCGACATCCAGGACCACGGCCGCAACCAATCCTTCACCGACGTCCGTCTCTGGACGCCGGAGACGGATCCGAACCACGACTGGTCGGGCGTCGTCACCGACCGCGACTCCGTCCGCACCCTCGGCGAGAACTTCGCCTTCCGCTTGGCCTCCATGCCCAACAGGGGCGGCATGGCCTCCTCGTGGTTCATCCGCGGCGGCGCGGTGGGCGACGCCAACAGCGGCAGCGGCGGCCTGCAGCTCCTCAACGTCGTCGGCGTGGAGGATGACTACTCCGATTATCCCCGCGTCGAGTCCCCCCTCTATCCCGACGGCATCGCCTCCGTCTCCTTCCAGGCCTCCGTCCCCGGCTCCGACCCCGACGGCACCCCGCAGACGCTGCTCGTCCAATGCTCCACCGACGGCGGCCAGCGGTGGGCCGACGTCGAGCGCGTGACCCTCTCCGCCTCCGGCTTCAACGACTACGCCATCGACTTCGGGGAGCTGGCGCCCTCCGGCGTCGCCAACACGCGCTTCCGCGTCATCCGCGTCTCCGAGTCGCTCGGCGACGGCCAGGCCAACCTCGGCACCATCGCCATCCGCAACCTGCTCGTCCGCTCCGCCGCGCCCGTCGCGGACTTCTCCGCGCCCGTCTGCGTCTCCGCCACGGAATCCGCCGAGCCTTACGCCACCGAGCCGTTCGAGGTGAACATCGGCGCCACCGGCTCGTCCACCGAGACGCCGCGCGGCTATGAGGCCGCCATGCGCCTGCGCCGCCGCGCCGAGGGCGACACCACCCGCGCCTGGCGCGACGTCCCGGTCTCCGTCTCCGAGACCTCCGGCAACGCCACGCTCTCGGCCTCCTTCACGCCCGGCACACTCCTGCTCAACCCAGACGGCACCGTCAACGCCGCCGAGGGGGCCTTCTTCCTGGACGCGGACGGCGCCGTCACCGGCCTCCTGCCCGGCGTCTACGACTTGGCGCTGGATTATGCCATCCTAGGTTCCTTCGCCGCCGGGCGCGAGGAGATCGACGGGCGCGAGCGCGTGGAGGGCACGCTCACCTCCTATCCCGTCACCACCCAGCTCCCGTCCGGGGAGCCGGAGACCATCCAGAAGCCCTTCCTGGTGAACGTCCGCGAGCATCAGGCGCTGGACGAGTCGGCCTTCCTGCGCGTCACCTACCGCGGCGGCGCGGGCACCGACCTCAACCCCTACACGGCGGGCACGCTCGACCTGCCGCTCCTGCCGGCCTCCCGGGGGCCGCACCGGTGGCGCGTCGACGTCTCGCGCGTCCTGCGCCTCACCGACGACGAGGACGCCGTCTATGCCTGGACCTATGACCCCGACGCCGCGACCGAGGGCGACGAGCGCTTCGAGCCTTATTACCTTTCCTTCAAGGTTTGCGTGACGGATTCCGACGGGGCGTCGCGCTGGTACGGGCAGACCTCCGCCGCCGCGCCCGGCTCCCTGCCCCCGACCATCGAGGCCGTCCCCGCCGTCACCGACTCCCTCTCCCTGGCCGCCTCCGAGGCGGACGCCGTGCCGGTGGTGGTGCCGCTTTCCGCGCTGCCGAACTCGCACGTCACCGTGGAGCTGGACCTTGCCTCCGAGACCTCGCCGGAGTACAGCCTCTGCGGCTCGTATTGGCAGGACTTCAACACGTGGTACGCCACCTCCGACCGCTTCGGCCCCGCGGAGTTCCGCGAGAACGTCACCTCCCGCGTCGCCGACTTCAACTGCGTCACGACGAATACGGTCGACGGCGTCGTCGTCGACAGCGGCTGGATCCCCGACGAGGGGCCGCTCGCCGACACCACCTCCTTCCTTGAGACCTTCCCGGTCGGCCGCGGCAACAACCAGCGCGGCGAGTATCCTTTCTTCATGGAGGGCGGCACCTACATCGCCACCTGCAACTTCCGCCAGTGGGGCGCCGGCGGCGACCTCGCCGAGCCGCGTTACCTCCGCGAGAACGAGACGTCGAGCTATTATTCCACCTACGTCCAGTTCGCCCGGGACACCGAGGTGGTGCTCCGCCGTTCGTGGAGCCGCCAGCCCGACGGCACGTACAGCCCCGACGCCCAGATCCGCCTGCGCGGCTCGGGCGAGGGCGTCTGGCCCCGCACCGACAGTGGCCGCGGCGTGACGCTCAACGGCGTCGGCGCCGTCTCCTTCACGCTCGGCCTCTCCATCCCCTACAACCTCTCCCACATCGCCCGCCTCATCTCCGCCGACGGGGAATCCCTCACGGAGGCCAACGCCTACGGCATCGCCGCGGGCGTGCAGATCGACAACCCCTCGCGCAACTGCGCGGCCTCCGGCTATTCGGTCTCCTATTATCTCTACAACATGTCGGCGAATCGGTACTACGAGCTGCGCGTGACGCAGTTGGTGGATTTCCGTTCCGGCGCCGGCGGCTCCACCGACGAGGATGAGCCTCAGGACAGCGTGGTGGCCGAGCTCTATCAGTGGAACGGCACGGAATCCACGCGCATCCCCATCTCCACCACGCTCGGCGGCGCCGTCTCCTCCACCGACTATTACGCCATCAGCGGCAGCCTCGGCGGCAAGACCTACGGCCTTTGGGTCACGGCGGATGGCTATCTCGCCGTCGGCACCGGCAACACCAACACCTCCACCACGCTCACGGCGCAGTTCTATTCCTCCACGCCCCTGCTCGCGGGGACGTCCAAGCTGATGGTGGGCGTGGGCTCGGCGGAGTGCCGCCCGACCTTCCGCTACGTCACGACCGCGCAGACCTTGGCCAACGCCTACGGCGGCAGCACGCTCTCGCCCTCGTCCGTCCAGGTGTTCCAGGCCTCCGCGCCCTCGTGGGCCAACGGGAGCTCGTGGACGCTCGCCACCGACACGCAGAACACCGCCTATCTCCGCATCGTCCGCAAGACGCCCAGCGCGGACGCCGCCGGGCAGATCCGGGTTTGGGCCGAGAGCACGGACGGTTCCGGGGATGCGTTCTCCCGCCTCTTCTCCGCCGCCGAGACCGACGTCCCCATCTCCGTGACCGTCGGCGCCGCCAACGCCGTGCTCCACATCGCGCCCGCCTCCTCGGAGAGCAACGTCTTCATCGACAACCTCGCCGTCTCCTCGTGGTGCGGCAACGACGCGAACCGGAACGGCGAGTCGCGCGTGCCCGCCTTCACCGACGTGGGCTTCATCGCCGCGAACGGCTTCGCGGGCGTCGGCATCTGGATCCGCCCGACGGACGACAGCCAGTTGGACGTCTCCGCCGCCAACTACAACGGCGAGCAGTGCGTCCTCCTCCAGCGTTCCCGCCAGAACACCTCCGAAGGGCTCTCCGGCGAGACGCAGGGCTCCAGCGGCGCCGTCACCACCGGCAGTTCCCTGGCGCTCTACGGCCCCTACAGCGAGGACGGCTTCGGCGCCGTCTCCTTCCGCTACCGCATCCCGTCGCAGGACGAGTATGGCAACCAGGGGACGTTGCCCTCCGTTTACGTCATGCTGCAGTATCTTGACCAGAACCGCTACACCAACGACTACCTCAACGACCCGCCCTCCGGCTGGCAGGACGTCTCCGACCCCGTCGAGCTCCACAACACCGCCGGCGAATGGAGCACCGCCAGCATCACGCCGCGCCTGTCCAACGGCGAGGAGCTTGTGGGC
Organism: uncultured Kiritimatiellota bacterium; assembly: GCA_944391055.1. Classification (GTDB taxonomy): domain Bacteria; phylum Verrucomicrobiota; class Kiritimatiellia; order RFP12; family DVOR01; genus Spyradenecus. The sequence goes on from CALXSF010000005.1 coordinate 94,329, forward strand.
GAAAGCGGCGTCCTGCGCCTGGTCATGGTCATCCCCGATGGCTCCGGCGACGATTACGACCCCTATGTCTACATCGATGACTTCACGGTGACCGACAACCAGACCGGCACGCTGGCCTCCTGGACCGCGCTGAACGTCCTGCTCACCGACTCCCCCATCAGCTACCTTTATTGGAAGGACCGCGCGGCCACCCCCGCCGCCGAGCCGCCCGAGGAGACCTTCGCCGAGAAGAGCTCGCTCACCCGCGCCTTCCAGTTCAACGACGTCACCTCCGGCGACGACACCGAGGCCAATCAGAGCACCTCCCTGCTCAACTCCCCGACGCTCGAGAACGGCGTCGGCCGCGTGACCTTCGCCGCCCGTCTCGCCGAGCCCAACGCCAGCCCCGTCCGCCTCTATCTCTTCGCCACCGAGAGCGACGAGAGCGACGCCACGGACTTCCGCGCCCTCACGTACGTCGAGGTCACCAACACGGTCTACAACGTCTACGACATCGACCTTTCCAAGTACACCCGCTACACGCAAAGCCCGAACGCCGACCTGACGCCGAATCTCGGGACCGGCACCGACGAGTTCCGCGCCGCGGACGTGCGCCGCATCCGCTTCCAGGTCTATCTGGAGGGCGACGGCAACAACACCGACGCCTTCGGCGGGACCGTCAACCATGGGCGCATCGTGGTGGACCGCCTCTCCGTGGGCGACCCCGTCCAGCCCTCCATCCGCGTCGAGTCTGTCGCCTTCTCCAACGTCGCCGGCGAAAACAGCGCCTCGCTCTTCGACGCCTCGTCCCCGCTCTCCCAGCCTGTCGCCGACGCGCCCGTGCTGCGCACGATGGTCACGCTGGGCCGCCAGCAGCTGCTCCGCCCCGAGAGCATCCGCGTCTTCCTGACCTATGACCCGCAGGCCGTCGGCGGCGGCAACGTGGTCCGCTACTCGGGCAGCTATAGCTATCAGGACGTCTTCGGCAACACTATCACCGCCTCGACCAGCCAGCCCGTCTTTGCCTGGGACACGGCCAACCTCGACGCCTGGCCGCTCTCCGCGTGGTTTGACCTCGACGTCAACTTTGAGCGGCTCGCCCCCGATGAGGGCACCGGCCCCCTCTCGCCCGAAGAGCTCGCCGCCATCGGGATCTCCAACACCATCGAGCTCACGCGCGGCGCGGAGGGGGATGACCTCCACTTCTTCGGCGACCTCTCCGATACCGGCCTCACCTCCCTCGCCGCCAACTCCCTCGTCCGCTACACCGCGTGGGCCGTCTACCAGAGCGCCGAGAGTGAGCAATGGTTCTGCACCCAGATCTCCCCCTCGTCCTACACCGAATATCCTTGGTATTTCCCGCGCAACCTCAACACCGAGATCCGCGCCCACAAGAACGCCGCGCTCGCCGACGGCGAGGAGGAGGTCGGCGCCTCGTTCTTCTCCCCGTACTATTGGGTTTACACCTGCATTCCCGGCGAGGTCTTCATCAACGAGTTCAACCTGGCCGACCCCGGCTCCGCCAATCCCTCCCTGCGCAACTTCGTCGAGCTTTGCGCGCCCGCCTCCCTTGACCTCGCGGGCTGGCACGTCGCGGTCACCGGCCGCGACACCACTGAGCCCAACACGGTCTTCCAGATCCCGCAGACCGCCGACGGCTCGGCCATCGCCGACGGCGTGGCGCTCGAGGTGCCCGATGTCGGCGCCGTCCCCTCCCGCCGCGGCGCCGGCACCTCCTCCAACCGCTCTTTCTACACCGCCTACGACAGCGCCTGCGCCCTCTACTACCGCGAGAACGGCGCGCGTCAGACCGACCGCAAGCCCTACAAGAACGCCGGCCTCGCCGGGGATTACGAGAACTACTCCTTCGGGTCGGGCGGCGCCTCCAGCCTTCTGCTGTATCGCCCGACCGGCGGCGCCGAGCACATCGTCGTCTTCTGCGCCGGCACCTCCGGGACTGCCGCCTCCTACCAGGATGAGTTGGAGGATCTCCACGCCCTCTACCAAGGCGCCTATGTCACCGGCGGGTTCGGCTCCGAATGGTATCAGGCCTTCCTTGAGACGACGTGGGAGCAGGAAGCCGCCACCTATGACGACGCCAACATCTCCATCAACGAGCACGCCCGCCGCCTCGCCGTCGCCGACACCTATGTGGCGGACGCCAACGGCCGCTACACCCGATCCTCCGGCTCGGACGCCTACGTCCAGGACAACGACCAGAGCAGCGGCTCCTATCCCAACTCCATCGCCACCGTCGACATGGGCGGCAAGTGGGTCACGCGCCGCAACGCCATCGAGGGCGAGGTCGACAATGGCCCCAACGACCTCACCCATATCCTCACGGGCGATTGGGACCCCGCGAACAACCCCACCGTCGACACCCGCTTCCCTGAGCCCGACGGCGCCGACGGCGCGCTGCGCCCCGTCGTCCAGGTGACCCCGCGCCAGATCAACCCCGACCAATACCTCATCCCTTACAGCGGGCTCTCCCAGTGCTCCCTCACCTCCACCATCCTTGAGGGCCTTGGCCAGCACACCTTGGAGGTCTTGGAGGATGGCGACGTCGTCGCCACCCGTCGCGCCGGCCGTACCTCCCCCACCACCTGGTCGGTCGATAGCAGCGGCGAGCCGCACGTCCGCCTCACCTACGCCGCGCTCCCCTTCAATGCCATCGCGTCGGTCTCCGTCCGCATGCGCAACCCCGAGGATGACGGCTCCTACTTCACCGACCCCGACGTCTTGGCGGCGCAGTTCCCCGGCCTGACCCTCGGCGCCCCCGATTCGGAAGGCTGGTGCGCCGTCACCGTCCCCGCCGACGCCGCCACCTTCTCTCTCGAGGCCATCCTGTATCCCGCGGGTTCCCCCTCCTCCGACGTCCGGTACAGCGCGGAGGCCCGCGTTTCCTTCGTCCTTCGCGCCGAGGAGGCCCGCTCCGTCATCACCAACGTCGCCCCCTTCTGCGGTGACACCCTCACCGGCTCCTCCAAGAGCCAGCCGTGGTGGGGCAGCGGCTTCGGCTTCGCCGTGACCTATGACACCGCGGCCCTCGCCGACGTCGGCGCCACCCTCTCCTCCGTCCTCGTCCTCTATCCCACCGCCGCCACCGCCGCCGACGCCGCCGCGATGAGCGGCCTCGGGGCCGGCTGGGTCGGCAACAACTTCACCTACACCCCCGAGGGCGACGGCGCCACGCCCGTCACCGTCTCCCTCGAGGGCATGGAATACGCCGCCGCCACCAACACCCTCGCCACCGTCCTTGCCCCTTACGCCGGCACCCGGCACGTCGAGCTCCGCTCCGGCTCCGACGGCCGCTTCGCCGACTCCTCGCTCGTCGGCATCCTGTCCGACGCTTACGCTCGGGCCGCCGGTTACGACGGCACCATCGCCACCGCCGCTCAGAAGGAGCGGCCCATCCCCTATGTCGCCTGGGGCGTCTATTCCGTCACCGTCCCCTCCGACCGCGGCAACGAGACCGTCTCCTTCCTCCTCCGCCAGGCGCTCCCCGGCGAACTGCCCGGCGTCTTCGAGTTCCCCACGTGGTACGCGCCCTTGGCCGACCTCAACGCCGGCAAGCCCGCCGAGGAGACCATCCCCTACTTCTATCTCTACAGCACCCCGCCCCAAGCCGCCTGGCTCAGCGAGGTCAACCTCGCCCAAGCCGCCGGCACCGCGCCTTACGCCGAGGCCACCCTGCCCAATCTCCGCCAAGGCATCCTTGACGCCGGCGTGCCGGCCGTCGACGGCATCGGCTGGGAGATTCGCCGTTATGGCACGACGGGCGCCCAGGTCGGCCAAATCCCCCTCCCTGACACCCGAACCGCGGAATCCGGCTCCACCGCCTATTATTACTACTCCGCGGACATCCCCGCCGTGGCCGCCGCCGACGGCGCCCAGGCGTATGTCCTGCATCGCCCCTGCGGCGCCGGCGAGGGCGGCGTCTGGACTGGCGTCGACGCCGATGGCGGCACCGCCGTCCCCGCGCCCGCCGTCTCCGACAACACGTGGCTCACGCTCGCCACCTCCTACGTCGTCCCCGGCGTCACCGACTCCGAGACGGCGGCGGGCTCCGTCCAGCTCGTCGGCCGCCTGATCTACGAGGACGGCTCCGGCGTCGGCCGCATCTCCTCCGACATCGCCATGCGCACGGAATGGGCCTTCACCGCCGAGAGCCGCGACGAGGACAACGACGACATCCGCCCCGACACCAACCCCGATTGGAACCAGGTCACCGTCACCTCCTCGCTCCAGAACGCCGCCTTCGGCTCCGGCCTCTGCGGCTATCAGATGGTCCCCGGCTTCTTCGACTCCTCCGCCGTCACCGGCATCACCACCAACGCCACCCTCTCCCTCTCCGGCGGCGAGTGGGTCTATGCCGCCGACCGCACCGTCGTCCTCTCCTACCGCCCGCGCACCGGTTATTGCTTCGAGTCCATCACCCTCCCGCCCGACCTCGTCGGCCACGTGATGCTCGTCGGCGGCTCCAACAACGCCCTCACCCAGGCCACCGTCACCTCCGAATGGGAGCGCCTCACCCAGCTTGAGCAGCAGGCCGGCACCGAGGCCGAGCGGCAGGCCATCCGCCTCAACGACTGGATCAACCTGGGCGGCCGCGCCACCGCGGAGACCCGCCGCGTCACCGACGCCGACGGCACCATCACCACCGAGCCCACCGGCGTCATCCGCTTCAACCTCGATTTCTCCGAGGGGGACGGCACCTTCGCCGACCGGGACGACTTCGTGATCACCCTTCTCTTCGTCGACGAGCCCGTCTCCGCGCAGAACGCCATCACCGTCTCCTTCACCCAAGGCACCATCGGCGCCGGCGCCTGGCTCGCCACTCAGACCCTCTTCGCCTACGGCGAGGATGGCGCCCCCGACCCCGAGCGGGGCGGCGGGGCCGTCAGCCTCCCCATCTGGTCCGATGAGGGCGGCGACGCCAACGGCGAGAACGCCAACGTCCACGGCTGGCTCTACCAGCCCACCGTCGGCGACACCCTCGGCATGACCGCCGTCATCGACCCCGAGCTCGGCCTCGTCGGCGGCACGCACATCGGCTCCACCCTCGAGGACGTCTACGGCTCCCTCGCCGCGCCCAACGCGACCCTCCGGCCCTTCCTCGTCTGGACGCTCATCCCCCGCAGCAAGGTGCCCACCAACCTCTTCGACTCCACCCTCACCAACACCGCCGCCTTCACCCGCTCCAACTTCCTCAACGCCTGGCAGCTCTCCCAGTGGCTCGGCCTCGCCGGCTCCGCCTCCGTCGCCGAGAACACCACCGCCAGCCTCTCCGCCCTCCGCACCGACCTCAAGCGCCTTGTCGGCACCGCCCAGGGCAGCAGCGGCTCCAACGTCCTCTTCAACGCCGCCGGCATCATTCCCATGACCCTCCAGGGCTACTGCGGCTCGGATCAGGCCCTCACCGACGCCCCCGCCAGCCTCCCCTCCGACTACGGCGAGAGCCTCCGCCTCTCCTTCCGCACCATGACCCAGGCCGAGCTCGACGACGCGCTCGCCTCCGGCGCGCCCGGCCTCGACAACAGCGACGCCGACCTCCTCCCCTACACCGCCTCCATCCCCATGACCGACCGCACCCTTTGGCAGGACGGCGCCATCCTCCGCTTCGCCATCATCCTCGCCGACCCCTCGCAGAACTACGTCTACGACTGCCAGGGCATCTCCAACTTCACCTCCTCCGCCCTCCCCGCCTACTGCCCCTGGTACGTCCCCGACGCCGACTCCAACGTCAACGCCGTCTCCGCCGCCGAGAGCGCCGGCGTCTCCCCCTATGCCTGGGTCTATGCCCTTGGCCAGAACGGCGTCTGGATCAACGAGCTCCGCCCCTTCCGTCGCGCCGACGCGGACGGCAACGCCATCCCCTCCGCCGCCGAGCTCGCCATGACGGCCTCCTATCTCGACGACGGCTCCGGCGATTACGTCCACCCCGCCGCGCTCACCCGCACCGACAACCGCTTCCTCCCCCGCGAGACGCTCGACGGCTGGCGCATCGTCACCAAGTACGCCCCGCTCCCCCTCGCCTCCGCCGACCCCTCCGCCCCGCTCCAGTGGACTGAGCACCGCTCCTTCCCCCTCTCCGGCTGGGTCCCTTACCGCCGCATCCGCCCCTCCTACGACACCACCGCCGAGGGCGCCAACACGGCCTTCTACGACCTTGACTACTACGTCGTCACCACCTCCGTCGACCACGGCTTCGGTTACGACCAGACCGGCAACTTCCACCGCTATCCCTACGACGGCACCGCCGAATCCCTCAACACCTTCACGTGGCTGCGCGCCTCCGAGGAACTCTTCGACCCCGACCTCCCCAACACCCTCGCCGCGGATCCCGCCTACGTCGGCGCCGTCTACGCCGTCGCCCTCGTCCGCAACAACGGCGTCGTCACCGACGAGGTGCTCTTCTACCAGCCCGCCACCTCCGGCACCTCGTTCGACACGCGCGACCTCTATGAGCGCCTCCAGCTCGCCGTCGACTCCGAGAACAACAACCAGGCCGCCGCCAACACCGTCCGCGCCCTCATGGACGTCCCCGCCACCGCCGGCGTCTCCATCACCTCCATGCAGTTCGTCGAATGGCACCGCTCCGTCGGCGACCCGCCCACCGAGGTCTCCTCGCTCACGTGGTACATCGACACCCCCGGCACCTCCGCCGCCAACACCTTCCCAGGCGCCAATGCGTGGCTCTCCTCCGGCTCCTACTACTTCACCCAGCCCTACGTCGACTACGTCCTCCCCTCCGCCACCGCCTTCTCCGTGACCGCGCAGATCCTCGGCGGCAACGGCGCCCTCGCCCTCAACGTCGGCGCCACGGGCGCCACGGGCCGCGCCGTCGCCGCCACGGGCCGCGCCGGCGACGCCCTCACCCTCACCGTCTCCGAGCCGTGGGACGAACGCTGGTTCGCCCTCCAGGGCGCCACCAAGAACGGCCAGCCCTTCACCCCGCAGGTCGCCCGCGCCACCCGCTACGCCGTCACGGGCGACGCCCTCACCGCCACCGCCCAGACCACCATCGACGCCACCACCCTCCAGGGCGACACCGATTACGTCCTCACCCTCGTCTACACCCCCGACGCCGAACGCCTCCTCCAGGCCGGCGACCTCGAGGCCCAGGACGAAGGCTTCCTCGACTGGCTCCTCGAGAGCGACCCCTCCGCCATCCTCGGCCAGACCAAGGAAGACGGCGTCACCGCCTCCGAGAAATACTGGCTCGGCTTCGACTCCGCCGAGTACGACGCCACCGACCTCTCCCTCCGCTTCACCCTCATCGGCTCCCACCAGGAGAGCGACGGCACCACCCTCCCCGCGGTCAGCGTCGCCCTCACCGACAACCAGACCCCCATCCGCGAGATCCGCGGCGACGGCGTCCTCGTCCTCCTCGGCAAGACCTCCCTCGACGAGCCCGAGTGGCGCTTCGTCCAGCGCCTCCACCCCGAGGACATCAACGGCGACCGCCTCCTCATCCTCCACACCGACTGCGCCTTCTTCCGCGCCGTCCTCATCTCCCAGAAGCGCGAGGCCGAGCTCAAACGCTGAGCCCCGCCCGGCGCCCGCCGCGCCGCCTTCGGGCCCCCGCCGCCGGGGGCCCTTTGCTTTTCCCGCCCCGCCCGCGTGCCGCCCCGCGTGGCCTTCGGCGCGGCGCTGTGCTATACTGCGGGCCATGGCAAGGGTTCTGATTGTCGGCGGCGCGGGCTTCATCGGCGCCTCGCTCACGCGGCGCCTCCTCGGCGAGGGGCACGCCGTCACCGTCTTGGACGACTTCTCCACGGGAAGCCGCGCGAACGTCGAGGGGCTCGGCGCGGCGATCGTGGAGGGGGACGCGCGGGAGCCGCTGCCGGGGGCGTATGACTGGGTCTTCAACCTGGCGTGCCCCGCCTCGCCCCCGCACTACCGCCGCGACCCGCTCCGCACCCTCACCGCCTCGGTGGATGGCGTCCGCCAGGCGTTGGCGCTGGCGCGGCGCTGTGGGGCGCGCCTGATCCACGCCTCGACCAGCGAGGTCTATGGCGACCCGCTGGCGCACCCGCAGCGGGAGACCCATTGGGGGCACGTCAACCCGCTCGGCCCGCGCGCCTGTTACGACGAGGGCAAGCGCGTGGCGGAGACCTTCGCCTTGGAGCACCGCCGCGCCTACGGCACGGACGTCCGCCTCGTGCGCATCTTCAACACCTACGGCCCCTTCATGGCGCCCGACGACGGGCGGGTCGTCTCCACCCTCATCCTCCAGGCGCTCCGCGGCGAGCCGCTGACGCTCTTCGGCGATGGGTCGCAGACGCGCAGCTTCCAGTTCGTGGACGACCTGGTCGACGCGCTCGTGGCCTATGCGCGGGCCGACCGCGCGGCGATCGACGCCTTCTTCGCGGCGCGCGGGCTGGGCATCCCCCTCCTGAACCTGGGCAACCCCGAGGAGCGCACCGTGCGCGAGCTGGCCGAGACCATCCTGCGCCTGACGGGCTCCGCCTCGCCCCTCGCCTTCCGGCCGCTCCCCGGCGACGACCCCCGCCGCCGCCGCCCCGACATCGCCTGGGCGCGCGCCTGCCTCGGCTGGGCCCCCCGCGTCCCGCTCGCCGAGGGCCTCCGCCGCACCATCGCCTATTTCGCGGGGGTGGAGGGCCGGCCATGACCGATTGGGCGGGGCTGCTGAATCCCGAGCAGTTGGCGGCGGTGACGGCGCCGGAGGGGCCGACGCTGGTCTTGGCGGCGGCCGGGACGGGCAAGACGCGGACGCTCACGCACCGCGTGGCGTGGCTGATGGAGCAGGGCGTCGACCCGCGGGGCATCCTGCTGCTGACCTTCACGAACCGCGCGGCGCGGGAGATGATGGCGCGCGCGGAGGCGCTGGTGGGGCCGGCGATCGCCACGCTGTGGTCGGGCACCTTCCATCACGTCTGCCACCGCATCCTGCGCCAAAACGCGCGGCTGGTGGGGCGGACGGCCTCCTTCGTCATCCTCGACCGCTCGGACGCGCAGAGCCTTTTGGGCAAGGCCGTCAAGGCCTTGGTGCCCGACGCCAAGCGTTTCCCCAAGAAGGAAGTGCTGGCCGCCCTCATCGGCAAGGCCGCGAACACGGAGGGCGACGTGGGGGCCTTGGCCGAGGGGCTGGCCTTCGAGAACCCCGTCGACCCCGCCCAGGTGGTGGCCGTGGCGGAGCGCTACGCCGAGATGAAGGCCGAGGCCAACGCGCTGGATTTCGACGACCTGCTCACCTTCACCCTCCGTCTCTTCCGCGAGCGGCCCGAGGTGCTCGCCGAATACGCGGGCTGCTTCCGCCACGTGCTGGTGGATGAGTACCAGGACACGAACGCCATCCAGGCGCAGCTGGTGGATCTGCTCGCCTCGCGCCATCGCAACCTCATGGCCGTGGGCGACGACTTCCAGTGCATCTACTCGTGGCGCGGCGCGGATTTCCGCAACATCATGGAGTTCCCCAAGCGCTGGCCCGGCTGCCGGGTGATCAAGCTGGAGCGCAACTACCGCTCCGTCCCCGAGATCCTCGCCTTGGCCAACGCCACCATCGCCCACAACCCCGAGCAGTTCCAGAAGACCCTCCTGCCCACCCTGCCGCCCTCCGGGCGCAAGCCGCTCGTCGCCTTCCTGCGCGACGCCGCCGAGCAGAGCCAGATGGTCGTCCGCCACGTGCAGCGCGCCCTCCAGGCCGGCTACCGCCCCGAGGACGTGGCCGTCCTCTACCGCGCCCACTACCACGCCATGGAGCTGGAGCTTGACCTCCGCCGCCTCCGCGTCCCCTACACCCTCACCTCCGGGCAGGGCCTTTTCGAGAGCCAGCACGTCAAGGACGTCATCGCCTTCCTCCGCCTTTGCGCGGGGCTGGCCGACCTCTTCGCGCTCCAGCGCGTGCTGGGGCTGCTCCCGGGCATCGGCCCCAAGACCGCCGAGCGCGTCTGGGACAAGCTCGGCGGCGCCTTCGACCCCACCCGGCAGACCGACCGCCTCCAACTGGGCGCCCTCCTCCCCAAAAAGGCCCAGGAGGATTGGCGCGCCCTCGACGCCCTCATCGCCCGCTATCACGACGACGCCCTCGCCGAGAACGGCAACCGCGCCGTAACCCTCTTCCTCGACACGTGGTACGCCGATTACCTCCTGCGCGCCTACGACAACGGCGAGGACCGCATCCAGGACATCGCCGCCTTCGCCGCCCAGTTCCGCAAGGGCCAGCCCGTCGCCGAGTTCCTCAACGACGTCGCCCTCATGACCAACGTCGACGCCGAGAACGCCCAGGCCCTCGCCGACCGCCCCGGCATCCGCCTCTCCACCGTCCACCAGGCCAAGGGGCTGGAGTGGCCCGTCGTCATCGTCATCTGGTGCAACGAGGATTACTTCCCCTCCGCCCGCGCCATCATGGAGGATCAGGCCGGCGAGGAGCGCCGCCTCTTCTACGTCGCCCTCACCCGCGCCAAGGACGACCTTCTCCTCTGCGTCCCCGCCACCCGGCGCACCCCCGGCAAGGAAGGCGTCCAATACCTCTTCCCCTCCCGCTTCATCAAGCAACTCCCCGCCGACGGCGTCACCAAGCGCTACGGCCTTTACTGAAAGGAGCCGCCCATGCGAATCCCGCCCGCCCTCCTCTGCGCCCTTCTCGCCGCGGGGGCGATGGCGCAGGGCGGGGCCTTCCGCGTCCGGACGGAGGGTCGGCTGCCGCTCTCCGTCGCGCAGGAGGCCGACCAAGCCCTCGACCGCGCCCAACGCTGGGTGGCCGCGCAGCCGGCGCCGACCAACGACCTCGCCCGCCTGACCCTGCGCCGCTACGCCCTGGCCCCCGCCGGGGAACCCTTCGCGCTGCGCCGGTGCGACCTGACGCCCCTCGAACAGGCCTTCCCCGAGCCGCCCGCCCCCGCCGCGCTCACCAACCTCACCGCCGCCCTCGCGCAGCGCCGCGACGACCCCAAGGCGCTCCTGGCCCTGGCCGCCGCCCTCGGCGCGCCGAACGCCCCCGCGCCCGAGCCCGGCTGGCGCGAACGGCTGGCGCTCACGCTGATCGAGACCCAGCGCGTCACCGCCCAAGGCGGCCATTGGGGCGGCCAAGACGCCACCGTCTGGGCCATCGTGGCCCTCCGCCACCTGCTTGGCGAAAGCCCCGCGCTCGCCGTCGAGGGCGAGTGAGCGGCGCTCAGCAGGGCAGGGCGTAGCCGGCGCGGAGGATCGGCCCGCGGTCTTGGGCGGCGCTGTTGCCGGAGGTGGTGAGGAGATCCCCCTCGATGGCGGCGTTGACGCCCAGGCGCAGCGCGCGCGCGAACGCCTCGGCGGAGAGCCGCTTGCGCCCGCCGGCGAAGCGCAGGTGCGCGGTGGGGTGGACGAGCCGGAAGAGGGCCACGGCGCGCAGCACGTCGCGCTCGGGCAGCAGCGGCAGATCGGCCAGCGGCGTGCCGGGGATGGGCGCGAGCAGGTTGATGGGGATGGAGGCGACGGGGAGGTTGCGGAGGGCGAAGGCCAGGGCGATGCGCCCGCGCTCGTCCTCGCCCATGCCGATGATGCCGCCCGAGCAGACGTCCATGCCCACGCGGAGCGCGGCGCGGAGGGTGGCGAGCTTCTGCGCCTGGGTATGGGTGGTGCAGAGGGTGGGGAAGAAGGCGGGCGCGGCCTCGAGGTTGCAATGGCAGCGGGTGGCGCCGGCCTCGCGCAGGCGCCGCAGCGCCGCCTCGTCGAGCAACCCCAGCGAAACGCAGAGCCCCAGCCCCGTCTCGCGGCGCAGGAGCCGGAGCAGGCCGCAGACCCCCTCCAGCTCGGAGGCGGTCGGCCGGCGGCCGCTGTTGACGATGGAGAAGCGGCGGATGCCGGCGGCCTCGGCGGCGCGGGCGGCGCGCAGGCACGCCTCGGGGTCGATCAGGGGGTGGACGTCGCACGCGGCGGCGGGGTGGTGGGCCGACTGCGCGCACCACCTGCAATCCTCCGGGCAGCGGCCGCCCTTGCCGTTGACGATGGCGCAACGGTCGAAGAGCCGGGGCGCGAAGGCGGCGGTGAGGCGCTCGGCCTCGGCGAAGAGGGCCTCCTCGGGCCCGTCGGCCCAAGCCAGGGCCTGGGGGAAGGTCAGGCGCGGCGCGTCCATCTCAGCGCCCGGGCGGGGGTTGGCCGCCGGGCGGGCCCATGCGCACCGGCGGCATCATGCCGGTGGCGTCGTAGACGCTGCGGACGACCTCGACGAAGGAGTCGGCCTCCTCCCCGTCCTGGAGCCCCATGGAGACTGCCACGGCGCCGAGGAGCGCGTCGCGCTCGGCGTCCTGCAGCTCGCGCACGGCGCGGAAGGTCTCGCCCACCTGGCGGCGCTCCTCCTCGGAGAGCTCGGTGCCCTCGTTCGCGGCGGCCTCCATGCGGGCCATCAGCTGCCGTTGGGCGGCGAGGGCCTCGGTGAAGCGGCGGTGGGTCTCCTGCTGCTCGGGGGTGAGGAGGGAGAGGTCGATGTTGCCGAGGAAGTCGTCGCGCTGGGCGAGGGCCTCGGCCATGCGCTGGCGGAACTCCTGCTGGCGGGCCTGCATCTCCTCGTAACGCTTGGGGTCGGTGCGTTTGAGCTCCTCCATCCGCTCGCGGCGGCTCAGGCGGCGGGGCTGCGCCTCCTCGGCCTGCGGCTGCGCCTCCTCGGCCTGGAGGGCGGCGAGTTGTTCCTGGAGGGCGGCCTTCTCCGCGCGGAGGGCCTCCACCTCGCTCAGCGCTTTGGCGAGCGCCAGCGCGTCCGCGCCGCCGCCCGCCAGGCGCACCGTCGGCGCGGCCGCCCCGGCGGTGGGCGCGGCCACGATCTCATTGGGCGCGAAGAAGCGCCCCGCGCCGTAGCCGGCCGCCACCAACGCGGCGGCCGCGACGAACCCGATGCCAATCTTTGGGAGTGTCTTCATGCGCCCTAGTATAACACAAGCGCTCCGCGCGGCGGGGTGGGGCGCGGCCCGCGCGCGGGGGTGCGCACAGGGGTGGCCGGCGGGTCAGTCGGCGGGGTCGAGGAGGCGCGCGGCGCGGACGCGGCGGCGGAGGGCGTCGTAGGTGGCGTGGTTGCCGCGGGCGCCCTCGATGACGCGGAGGCGGGCGAGGGACTTGCGGAGCCAGTCGCGGCCCTCGTCGCCGTAGAGGGCGGGCTGGGCGAGGGCGCGGTAGAGGAGGCGGGCGTATTGCTCGGCGGCGTCGTCGGGGCGGCCCTGTTTCTCGTAGACGCGGCCGATCTTGTGGGCGTAGCAGGCGGCGGCGTCGGGGTCGCGGTCGATGCGGGCGAGGGCCTCGCGGTAGGCCTCGAGGGCGCGGGCGTAGCGTTCGGGGTCGTCGGTGGCGGTGATGAAGAGGCAGTCGCCGAGGCGGCCGTGGGCGGGGCCGATCCACGGGGCGTTGGGGGAGCGGCGGACGAGGTCGGCGAGGAGCTCGGCGGCCTCGCCGTGGCGGGCCAGCTCCATGAGGGCCTCGGCCTGGAGGAAACGGGCGTCGGGGAGGTTGGGCGCCTGCGGCTCGGCCTTGGCCAGGGCGGCGACGAGCTCGACGGCGCGGGCGTAGTCCTGGTTCTGGTAGGCGGCACGGGCGGCGAGGTAGAGGGCGAGGTGGACGCGCGGTTCGGCGGGCCAGCGCTCGGCGAAGACGCGGAAGCCCTCGGCGGCGGCGGCGTAGTCGCCGCGGTTGAAGTCGCTCTTGGCCAGCCAGAGGACCATGTCGGGGATGCGGGGGGAGTCGGGGTAGGCGGCGACGTACTCCTGCGCGAAGCCCCGGGCGGCCTCGTCGTCGCCCAGCCCATAGAGGCAGAGGACGCGGAAGAAGCGCGCCTGCGCGGCGAAGGACGGGGTGGCGGAATCCGCCACGGCGGCGAAGTCGTCCAGCGCGCGCGCCGTCTGCCCGAGGCCGTAGCAGACGCGCCCGCGCTCGAGGAGCAGGGCGTCGCGGTGGGCGGGGTCGGAGGCGCGGGGGAGGAAGCGGGTGAGCTCGGCGATGGCCTCCTGGTCGCGGCCCTGGCGGGCGAGCATGGCGGCGAGGCGGGTGGCGGCGACGAAGGCGTCGTCCTCGTCGGCCTCGGGCGCGTCGCGGGTCTCGGCGTAGGCCTTGCGGGCGGCCTCGACGTCGCCGGCGGCCTCGAGGCAGCGGGCCAGGCGCAGGAGGACGGCGGGGTCGCGCCCCTGCGCCAGAAGCTCGCGGCAGAGGGTCTCGGCGCGGGCGTAGCGCTGGGCGGCGAGGGCGGCCTCGATGGCCTCGAGGGCCAGGCCGCGGCGCTCGTCGGCCCCGGAGGCGAGCTCGAGGGCCTCGGCGAAGGAGGCGAGCGCGTCGTCGGGCCGGCCCAAGGCGAGGAGGACGCGCCCGCGGCCCTGCCGGACGCGCCCGCGGAGGGCGGCGTCGTCGTAGCTTTCGAGCCAACGGTCGTAGGCGGCGAGGGCCTCGGCGTCCCGGCCCTGGGCGGCGAGGGTCTCGGCGATGCGCAGCTGGAGGGTCGGCGCGTCGGGCGCGGAGGGGTCGAGGCGGACGGCGTCGGCGAGCAGGCCCAGGCCCTCGTCCACGTCCTCCCGGCGGGGCTGGGCGCAGAGGAGCGCGCCGAGGGTGGCCAGCGCGCGCTGGCGGAGGTTGCGCTCGCGGGCGGCGGCGACGGCGCGCCGGGCGTGGGCGATGCGGGCCTCGGGGGCCTGCGCCAGGTCGGCGGCGGCGAGGGCGAGGCGGGCCTCGACGGTGGAGCTGAGGCCGGACTGCGCGAGGAGGCGGTCGAGCAGCGCCTGGGCGGCGGCGCGGTCGGGCGCGGCGGCGTAGGCCGCCGGGAGGGCCAGGGCGCAGTCGAGGAAGGCGCCGCCGCGGTCGGCCTGCGCGGCGGCGCGCAGGAGGGCGGCGCGGGATTGGGCGTTGGGGAAGCGGGCGACCCATTCGAGGGCGTTCTCGGCGCGGACGCGGGCGTCGGCGCCGGGGGCGGCGTCGACGGCGGCGAAGCGCTCGGCGGCCTGGACGTCCTTGCCCAGCTCGAGGTCGGCGCGGAGGACGAGGCGGAGGGCGGCGACGCCCCAGGCGGTGTCGGCGGAGGGCTGGGCGTCGGCGTAGGCGAGCTGCGTCTTGGCGAAGTCGCGGCGGCCGTTGTGGGCGGCGAGGGCGAGGGCGAGGCGCCGCTCGGCGGGGAGCTCGGGGGTGGCCTCGATGCGGGCCAGCGCGCCGGCCCAGTCGCCGCGGAGGAGGTCGGCGCGGATGAGGATTTCCTGCGCGCGGGCGCGTTCCTCGGGGGAGAGGCCGAGGGCGTCGAGGACGGAACGGGCGGTGCGTTCGGCGAGGGTGAGGTTGCCGTCGTCGAGCGCCATGCCGGCGGCGGGGAGGAGCTCGGCCTGGGCGCGGGCGGCGGCGGGGGCGAGGGCCAGGAGGGCCAGGGCGGCGGCGCGGGGGGGGCGGAGGCCGCGGGGGAGGAGGAACCAGAGCAGGAGGGCCAGCGCCAGAAGGGCGCAGGGGCCGCCGAAGACAAGGTCGCCGAAGCGGAGGTAGAGGGAGGCGAAGGGAGCCTCGGGCAGGGGCACGCGCAGGGTGGAGAGGCCGGGCTCGAGGGGGAAGGGCGTGAGGCGGCCGACGGGGTCGATGAGGGCGTTGAGGCCGCCGTTGGTGGAGCGGGCCATGGGGACGCCGGTCTCGATGCAGCGCAGGATGGCCTGGCGGGCGTGCTGGGCGGCTTGGGCGGAGGGGGCGTACCAGGCGTCGTTGCTCAGGTTGAGGAGGAGGCGCGCGCCCTGGTTCACGGAGTCGCGGGCCATGCGCGCCACGGTGTCCTCGAAGCAGATGAGGGGGCCGACGACGAGGCCGGAGGGGAGGCGCACCGTGCCGGCGGCGGGGTTGCCGGGGGTGATGCTCACGCCGGTGGGGGCGAGGCTCTGGAGGGCGGGGAAGGTCTTGTCGAAGGGGATGTACTCGCCGAAGGGGACCAGGTGGCGCTTGCCGTAGACCTGGGTGAGGTCGGGGCCCTGCCCGGTGACGAGGAGGGCGGCGTTGAGCCAGCCTTGGCCGTCGGGCGTGGGGCAGAGTCCGCCGACGAGGAGGGGCGTCCCGGCCGTGCGGGCGAGGGCGGCGAGGCGGGCGGGGGAGGCCCCGGCGGCGGCGCTCTCGGGCCAGAGCCAAAGGTCGGCCTTGACGTAGGGGAGGAGCCCGGCGCGGGCCTCGGCCTCGGCCCACGGGTCGGGCGCGTCGGCGCCGAGGAAGCGGCAGGGCACCTCGGTGCGTTGGAGGGCGAGGGTGGCGGCGTCGGGCTTGGGGAGCGCGTCGTAGGCGCGGATGCGATCGAGCCCCCAGACGAAGGCGAGGAGGACGGCGGCAAGGGGGAGGATGGCCTCGACGGAAAGGAGCAGGCGCCCCAGGAAGGTCTCGGGGCCGGTGTGGGTGAGGGCGCCCCAAATGCGCTCGGCGAGCGTGGCGATGGCGCCGTTGGCGGCGACGAGCAGGGCGGAGGCCAGCGCCGCGCCGCCGAGCGCCGCCACCTGCGCCAAGGGCAGGAAGTCGGTGCAGGCCAGGCCGAGAGGGTTCCACGCAAAGCCCGTGAAGAGGGTGGAGCGAAGGAACTCGAAGCCGGCCCACAGCATGGGCTCGGCCACGAGGACAAGCAGGATGCGCGCCGGCGCGCGGTCGGGCAGGGCGCGCCGGAGCGCGGCGGCCGTGCCGGCGAAGGCGCCGACGAAGAGCGCGAGGACGGCGCCCAGCCCCAGAAGCGCGGGGACGACGAGCGGCCACGGGCCGCCGTTGTCGGCGAGGCGGAGCATCCACCACAGCTGCCCCACCCACGCGACGAGCCCGGCGGCGCACCCCAGCCAGAACGCGCGCCGCGGCGGGACGTGGCGGACAAGCAGCAGCAGCGGGACGAGGGCGAACCAGACATTGCCGCCTTGCCGGAACGGCTCCCAGAGGGAGATGAGGAAGGAGGCGCTGAGCAACGCGGCGGCAAGCTGCAAGAGGGTCTTCTTCATGGTGCGGTCCTCTCGGCGATGGTGAGGGTGGTGTGCCCTTGCCCGAAATCCCGGAGCGTGGCGAGGGTGCGGGGATAGGCGGCGCGCAGCTCGGCCAGGCGCGCGGCGCGGTCGGGCGCGGGGGCGAGGTCGGGGAAGCGGAGGGCGTGGGCGTAGCCGCTCCAGGCGGCGAGCGGCGCGTCGGCGGGGGCGAGGGGGCGGGGTTTGGAGAAGGGGCCCATCTCGAGGCCGCGGGGGACGTTGAGCCCGGCCTCGACGGCGAGGTAGGTGTCCTGCGTCCAGAGGGTGTCGGCGCCGAGGCGTTCGGCGGCGGCGCGGACGATGGCGGCGGCGCGGCGCAGCCGCAGAAGGTCGGGCTCGGCCTTGAGGCGCGGCCAGAGGCGATCCTGCCCCATCGCGACCCATTGCTCGGCGATGGGCGAGCCCACGAGGGTGAGGGCCACGGCGGCGAGGGCAAGCGCCTTGCCGAGCGCCAGGCGGAAGGAGTCGAAGGGGAGCAGCGTGAAGCCGAAGGCCACGGCCATCGCCAAGGGCACGAGCGCGGGGACCAGGTAGTCGTCGTAGGGCACGGGGGCGGGCAGGTGGACGGCGGCGAGCGCGGCGGCGCAGAGCAACCACAGTTGCGGCAGGGGGGCGCGTTCCTCGGTGGCCTTCTTGAGGGCGGGGCGCTTGGCCAGCCACAGCCAGACGAGCAGGAGCCCGACCACCGTCAGCACCGGGTTGAAGCGCAGGACGCGCGCCACGCATCCCGCCGCCCCCAGCACGCCCATCGGCGCGCGCGCCGCGTGGAAGGCCTGCGCCTCCAGGAAACCCTCGGGCCAAAGAAGCAGCTCCGGCCCGAAGGCCGCCGCCAGCCCCGCGCCGCCGCCGAGCCCGAACCACAGCCACGCCCACCTTCCGGCCCAGCCGCGCCGCCAAAGCAGCCATAGCCCCACCACCGGCAGCAGCACGCCCATCGAGAGCCGGACGTCGGCCAACAGCGCGAAGACAAGGCCCGCGCCGGCGGCGCAGAGGGGGTCGACGCCCTCGCCGGGGCGAAGGCCGGTGAGCAGGCGCAGCCCGGCGGCCAACCCCAGCGCGCAGAGCGCGTAGGCCTTGGGGATGGCGGTGAAGTAGGTGAACCAGAGCGAGAGCCCGAGGAAGACCCACAGCATCAGCCGCGCCAGCCAGCGATCCTCCGGGCGCTTGTGGCAGGAGACGAGCGCGCCGTCGGCCACGAAGAGCGCGCCGAGCCCGAGGGCCGCCGTGAACAGGCGCCCGCCCAGCACGCCGAAGGGCGACCAGAGCCAGCCGAAGGCGGCGTAGAGCGCCGGCATGGCCAGCCCCTGCGTGAAGAAGAAGTCGCGGTGCGGCACCTCGCCGGCCATGAGCCGGCGCGCGGCGTAGAGGTACCACCCCTCGTCCTGGTTCAGGGGGCCGAGGAGGGCGTTGGCCAGCCACGCGCAGACCGCCAAGGCCACGGCGCCCAGACACCAACGGCGGAGGGAACGGACGGCGGCCTCGGCGTCGCGCGCCATCAGCGGGCCTCCCGGAGATGGGCGAGGAAGCGCTCCCAGCGGAAGCGCGCCACGCGCCAGAGATAGGCGGGCGCGTCGGGCAGGACGTCCGCGGCGATGCGCAGCAGGTTCCCGGCGGTGTACGGGTTGCGCGGGTGCCCGGCGAAGAGGTGCATCAGCGGGTGGCGGATGCGCGTGGGGTCCTGCGGCCAGTACCACAGGTGCTCGCCGAGGTAGAAACGCGGCTCGCCGTCGGCGCGGAGGTCGCGCATCTGGGCGGGGGTCTGCCACGCCACGCCGCGCACGCCGCAGGCGGGGAGCATGGTGTGGTAGTAGTTGTCGAAGACGTGGGGCGCGGGGATGTCCGGCGGCAGCGTCTCCCAGGCGGCCAGGCAGCGGCCGTCCTCGCGGTAACGGTCGTGGAGCGAGAGGACGTAGGCGCGGGGGTGGGGCTCGGCGCGCATGGTCTCGATGAGCGAGAGCGCGTAGGCGCTCATGCCCAGGGTGAGGACGAGCTTGCCGAGGGCGAAAAGGTAGGTGCTCGACGCCAGGATGGCCGTCACCGCCACGCCCAGCGCCCGGCCCGCCCATGGCGAGCGCGGCACGTTCACGGTCATGGCGTTGAAGGCCACCAGCACGGGGAACATCCACAGCTGCGGCACGTAGCGCACGTACCCCACCGTTTTGGTCGGCTGGAGGAAACTGGTCAGCAGGATGGCCGCCAGCAGCCACGGCGCCTCGCACCGCCGCGTGAGGCAGAGCGTCAGCAGCGTCAGGCACATTACGATCCGGAACCCTGTCCCCAGCCCGCTCACCTGGTCAAGGTGGAAGACGGGGTTGAAGGGCTTCTTCCCCAGCTTCCACTCGTAATAACGGTGGGCCAGCCACTTCGAGAGGTAGGCGTTCGTCACGCGCCCCAGATAGCCCATCGCCGCCGCGTCGTCGTTCACCAGGTCGAAGTCCGCCGTCATGGCCGGCAGCGGCTCGTCCGCCGAGAACGAGTGCTCGGGGTAGAAGGGCCCGCCATGGTTGGCCCAGTTGGTGAGGTAGGGCGAGAACCCCACCGCCAGCGCCAGCAGGAAGCCCGCCGCGTTCGCCGCCACCCACTTCCAGAACGCCCGCGCCCGCCCCTTCCGCAGCGCCCCCCACGTGAGCGGCACGGTGAAGACCAGCGCCGAGAGCGCGAAGCTCACCGCGCCCGTGAACTTCAGGTTGCACCCCAGCACCGGCGCCATCGCCAGCACCCCCAGCCAAGCCGTCCGCCCCGTCTTGCGATAGGCGCACGCCGCCAGCAGATAAGTCATCAGCAGCGCGTAGAGCGCCCCGTCCTGCGCGAAGCAGAACGCGCTGGCCACCACCCCCGGCGAGAGGAGCGCCAGCGAGGCGAAGAGCCACCGCTTCCACCGTCCGCCCCCGAAGAGCATCGGCGTCACCCGCCACGCCACCGCCCCGAGCGCCGTCGCCGCGATGAGGATCAGCGTGTCGCCCGACTCCAAGTTGCCCGTCAGCGCCGCGGTCGCCGCCCCCCAGACCCAGCCGCCGCGCGGCAGATACGCCACGTGATAGGAATTGAAGGTGGCCGGGTCCGCGCCCGTCGCCGCCAACATCGCCTCGCGCGTCGCGTCGAAGACCGGGTTCCACCCCTCCAGCAGCAGCTTGGAGGCGAAGAGATGGTAGGCCTGCGCGTCCCACCACGAGAAGAGCACGAAACTCTGATCCAGCGCGAAGACCGCCGCCGCGGCCACCGCCAGCCACCCCACCCGGCGCGCCCCCGCCCGCCATCCGCCCCCGCCCACCAACGCCAGCAGCGCCGCCCCCGCGAACCCCGCCGCCGCGTGCCACCCCGAGACCGTGCCCCCCAGCAGGAACCCCACCGACGCGAAGAGCACCGTCAGCGTCGGCCAGGCCAGCAACGCCACCGGCAGCGGGAACATCCCCCGCCGCATCACCCCCGCCAGGAAGCCCTCCCCCTCCACATACGGCGCGGCGCCGAAGCCGCCCCTTCTGCGCGGGGGGGCGACTGCGCGGCGGCGTGCGTGTCTGCGGCGGCTCATCGTAAAAGCAAGAGGCCGCCCGCGTCGACGACGGGGCGGCCTCGTCGCCCAGCCTTATTCCTCAGGCTTGTCCACCGGCGCCGGCTGCGCGGGCTGGGCCACCGGCAGCGGCTGCTGGGCCGCGGGCGCCTTGGGCTGCTCGGGCGCCGCGCCCAGTTCGGGGAAGAGCGGGCAGGAGACTTTCAGCGCGCGCTTCTGCTCGTTGAAGAAGTTCATCGCCGCCTCGCGTTTGCGCTGCTCGGTCAGCTGGTCGCGGAGCGTCTTCGCGTCGATCGGCATCGGCGCCTGCTTGATGAGCGGCAGCAGCTCCACCGAGGCCGGTTTGGCCCGCGCGTCGATGAGGATGTGGCTGGCCGTGGTCGTGCCCGCCTTCTCGTCGCGCGCCGTCACCTTGATGATGTGGTAGCCGAAGTCGGTCTTCACCACGGGGCCGATCTCGCCGATTTTCTGGGAGAAGGCCGCGTCCTCGAACGGCTTCACCATCTCGCCCTTGGAGAAGGGGGGCAGGTCGCCGCCGCGCTGGCCGCTGGGGCAGTCGGAGTTCTCCTGCGCCAGCTTCGCGAAGTCCTCGCCCTTGATGAGGCGGGCGCGCAGCTCCTCGGCCTTGGCCTTGGCGGCCGCCTCGTCGGCCGGCTTGGCGGGGGTGCGCTTGACCACCTTGAAGATGGCCTTGGCGCCGGGGATGTCCAGCACGCCCGTCACGCCGCCCTCCTTGACGGAGGCGAGCGCCTCCTGCGCGGCCTTGTCGGGGAACATCTGCGGCAGCTGGTCGGCGGGGAAGGTCGTCGCGCTCTTCACCAGCGAGTTGGCCTTCACCAGATCCTCGAAGGTCGCGGAGCCGTCGGCCAGCTGCTTGGCGTAGCCGGCCATCTCGTCGCTCACCAGTTTCGTCTGCGCCGCCACCTTGTCCAGCTCGGCCTGGATCTCCTCGTCGGAGACCTTCACCGTCGGGAAGACCTTGGTCTCCAGCAGCTTTTGCTCAAGGAACTGGTTCTCCAGCATCGCGCGCGCCTTCTCCTCGCCCAACGGGAAGGATTTGAGCAAATCCTCGAGCTTCTGGCCCTGACGGGCCTCCAGCTCCTTCGTCTTCTCCGCGCGGAAGGCGTCGTCCACCGTCACCCCCGCCGCCTTCGCGGCCTGGGCGAGCACGTTCTCGACGATGAACTGCTGGGTCATCTGGCGGCGGAAGAGCTGCTTGGCCTGCGGCAGCTGCTCCGAGGGGATGTCCTGGCCATAGAGCTTCTTCGAGGCCTCGATCATCTCGTCCACCTGCTTGTTCAGCGCGCCGTAGGTCAGGGTCGCGTCGCCCACCTGGGCCACCGTGTCCGTGTCCTTCGGGGGCGGCGGCATGGCCACCACGTCGCTCTCCACCCCGGAGGCGGCCGCCGCCGGCGCCTGCTCCTGGGTCTGGGGCGCCGCCCCCTCCGCCGCGGGCTCGGATTTCTCGCAGCCCATCACGGAAGCCATCAGGGCCGCCGTCGCGGCCACGCCGATCACGATTCGCTTTTGCATTCTTGCCATGCTCCTTCGCGTGCGTTGTCAACTAACTTTCCCGCATGATACCAAATGGCGCCCAAAGAGGGAAGCGCGAAGACGCGCCGCCCTTGCCGCGCGCCCCGCGCGCCTTTCCCCCAAGACAAAACGGCGGCGCGCCTTCGCGCGCCGCCGTTTGTCCCGGTAGCGGGGCCCCAAGCCTCAGAGGAAGGCCTTGAAGGGCAGGGAGTGGAGGGTGTTGCCTGTGGCGGGGGAGCCGTCGGGGGAGGCGGCCTGCTTCTGCATCACGCCGCAGAGGATGAGCGTGACGATGATGGAGAGGCAGGCGGCGACGATGGCCACGATGGTGAAGGCCTTCGAGCCCTTGGCCTCCGGCGCCGCGGCGGGCAGGGGGGCGAGGTCGGCGGCGTCGAGCGGCTCCAAGGTCTCGAGCTGCTCCAGTTCCGGCTCGGCGGCGGGCGCCTCCTTCTTGAGGGAGAGGGAGGTGGGGCGCTTGAGCTTGATGGTCTTCTCCTCGCCGCCCTCGGCGACGGGGGCCATGGGCGCGGAGG
The DNA here is from genome assembly GCA_944391055.1 of uncultured Kiritimatiellota bacterium. Classification (GTDB taxonomy): domain Bacteria; phylum Verrucomicrobiota; class Kiritimatiellia; order RFP12; family DVOR01; genus Spyradenecus. Next base: position 116,804 of record CALXSF010000005.1, read on the forward strand.
CGGGCGGCTTGTGGGCCGCCGGGGTGGCGCGCTTGAGCTTGATCGTCTTCTGGGTGGTGTTGGCGAGGGGGGTGTTGGTCTGGATGCCGCCGAGGACGGAGTCGAGCGCGATGCGGGCGGTCTTGGACTTGGTGGCCTGGGCGTCGGGCGCCGCCGGGGTGTTCTCCACGGGCTTGAGGCGGATGGTGGCCTCCTCCGGGGCGTTCATGGGCTGCTGGGTGATCTCCGGGGGCAGCGCGATGCGCGAGGTCTGGCGCTTGGCGGCCTGCGCGGCGGGGGTGCCCTCGTCCGCCGGGCCGGCCGCGGGCGCGGGCGCGGGCGCCGGGGCGGGCTGGGCGGCGGGCTCGGGTTTCGCGGCTTCGGGGGCGGGTGCGGGCTCGGGCTGCGCGGGGGCCGCCGGGTCGGCGGCGGGTTTGGCGGGGGCCGGCTTGGCGCCGACGGGCCGCAGTTTGATGGTGATTTTGCGGGGTTCTGCCATGGTTCCGCGCTCCTTTGCTTGCGGGTGGGGTGGGGCGGTGGCCGTCAGACGGCCATCACCTCGGCTTCTTTGGCCTTGGTGTCGGCGTCGACCTTGGCGACCTTGGCGTCGGTGAGCTTCTGGACGTCGTCGAGGCCCTTCTTGCCTTCGTCCTCGGAGATCTTGCCGTCCTTCTGGAGGGCCTTGATGGCGTCGTTGGCGTCGCGGCGGACGTTGCGGATGGCGACGCGGCACTCCTCGGCCAGGCCCTTGGCGACCTTGACGATCTCCTTGCGGCGCTCCTCGGTGAGCTCGGGCATGGTGATGCGGATGAGGCGGCCGTCGTTGCGCGGGGTGACGCCGAGGTTGGCCGCGAGGATGGCCTTCTCGATGTCGGTGAGGACGGAGGGGTCGAAGGGCGCGATGGTGATCTGGCGGGGCTCGGGGGTGGAGATGTTGGCCATGTCGCGCAGGCGGGTGGGCACGCCGTAGTAGGGCACCTGCAGGGAATCGACCAGCGAGGGGGAGGCCTTGCCGGTGCGCAGGCCGGAGAAGCGTTCCTTCAGGCTTGCCAGGGCGCCGTCCATGCGGGCGGTGGCGTCTTTGATCACGTCTTGGGCAGTGTTCATGGGGGGTGACCTCCAGGGGCGTTAGGGGCGGGTCTCGGCGACCACGGTGCCGACGCCGGCCTCGCCGCAGGCAACGCGGCGCAGGGCGTCGGGCGCGTGGAAATCGAAGACCACGATGGGGATGCCGTTGTCCCGGCACAGGGCGAAGGCCGCCGCGTCCATCACGTTCAGGCGCTTGGCAAGGGCCTCCTCGTAGGTAAGGGTGTCGTAGCGCGTGGCCGTGGGGTCCTTGGCGGGGTCGGCGGAGTAGACCCCGTCGACCTTCGTGGCCTTGAGCAGCGCGTCCGCGCCGATCTCCGCCGCGCGCAGGGCCGCGCCGGAATCGGTGGAGAAGAAGGGGTTGCCCGTGCCGCCGGCGAAGAGGAGCACCGTGCCGCGGGCGAGCAAATCGATGGCCCGCCGCGCGTCGAAGGTCGGGGCCACCTGGGGCATGGGCTGGGCGGTCATGGTCAGCGCCGGCACGCCCTGGCGCTCGAGGGCGTTCTGCACGGCCAGGGCGTTGATGACGGTGGCGAGCATCCCCATCGTGTCGCCCAGCACGCGGTCGGTGCCGGCGCGCGCGCCGGCGAGCCCGCGGAAGATGTTGCCCCCGCCGATGACGAGCCCGACCTCCGCGCCCAGGCGCGTGAGCTCGGCGACGCGCGCGGCGACGTCGGCCAGCACCTGCGCGTCGTGGCACGCCGGCGACGCGCCTTTCAGCACCTCGCCGCTCAGCTTCAGCAGAATCCGTCTGTACTTCAGTTCCATCCGCGGTGTCGCTTTCTCATGTTGATGGGGACATTATAGGCCATCCCGGCGCAAAACGCAAGCGCGGCGGCGTATCCTCGGCGACGTGTTTGCGCGGGTCGTTTCTTGGGACGCGGCGTACCTCACCTCGAGAGACGCCGCGTCCCGCCCCGGGGGCGGGCGGGGCGGTTGTGGGGCGCGGGGCTTTTTCGTACACTAAGCGGCATGAAACGGTTTTGGCTTGGCGCGGTGTTGTTGGCCGGCGCGCTCGAGGGCGCCACGGTGCTGCGGGATCATCCTTGGCTGACGCGTGGGGCGGGGGACGAGGCCGTCCTCGGCCTGCGCGGGGTGCCGGGGGGCGACCTGCTTTCCTGGGAGGTGGCCTTCCGCCTGGAGAACTGCACGGCGGCGGACATTGCGCGGGTGCGGGTCTTCCGCCAGCCGGCCTCCTCCGGCGGCTTCCCGGTGGCCCATCTGGGCGAGCCGGCGCTGACGGGGAGCAACAGCCTCTGCTACTTCGCGGGCGCGGGGCTGGACCCCGACGGCGACGGCCGCTTCACGGTGACCTTCGCCTCGGCGGCCGACGCGCAGGAGGATTGGGCGCGCCCCAAGGCGGGCGACGCGCTGTGGGTGACGGTCTGCGTGCGGGAGGGCATCCCGCCCGACGCCGTCATCGAGGCCACGGTGGCGGGCGACCTGCGGATGGCCGGCGGCACGCTCCCGCTCGCGGGGATGGAGGACCCCGCGCCGCGCGCGAACCGCGTCTTCCCCTTCCGCGACCGGATCGGCGCCTACGCCAAGGCCGACGTGCCGGGCCTCTGGGAGCGCGAGGCCGCCGAGCGCCTCCCCACGCTCACCGACCTCTACGTCATCGGCAACGGCGCGGCCTCCTGCTGGGTCTCCGAGCGCGCGCTCAACGTCAACCAGGCCTTCCGCGACGCCTTCGCGCGCCTCCGGGCGCTGCGCGACCGCTACAACCCCGCCCTGCGCCTCAAGGTCGTCACCAATGGCCACCCCCACAACGGCGACGCCACCAACGCGGCGATGGCCCCCGCCAACCGCGCCGCCTTCGCCGCCTCCGCCGCCGCGCTGCTGGGGGAGCTGGGCGCGGACGGGCTGGACGTGGACTGGGAATACTGCGACACCGACGCGCGCCACGCCAACTTCGCCGCCCTCCTGGGCGCGCTGAAGGACGCCTTCGCCGCCGAGGGCCAAGGCTGGGAGCTCTCCGCCGCCGTCAACGCCGGCTACCACACGCCCAAGGCCGCCGCCTTCGCCTCGCTGGACTACGTGAACATCATGGCCTACGACGGGCTCCTCAACGCGCCTTACTCGCTGATGGAGCGGGATTTCCGCGCGCTCACCGCCCTCGGCGTCCCCGCCCGCCGCCTGCACGTGGGCCAGGCCATCTACGGCAACGACCGCCAGAACTGGTCGCAGCCCGGCTGGTCCACCGTCGTCGGCTTCCCTGGCTACGGCGGCTACGACTGCGACGCGGCGACCTTCCCCGCCACCGGCGTGCTCCAGACCTTCACCGGCCCCACCACCTATCGCGGCAAGGTGCGCCAATGCCTCGACTGGGGCGTGGGCGGCGTCATGAGCTGGGGCTACTACTCCGACACGGACTGGGCGCACCCGCAGTCCCTGGGCCGCCATCAGGCCCGCGTCGTCTGGCCGCGGCGCGCGTGGGCCTGGCCCACGCCCCCGAGGGACGCCGACGGCTTCTATCTGCTTGACGACGAGGCGGATTGGTTCTGGCTGCGCGACAACCCCGGCTGCGACGCCCGCCTCGCCGCCGACATCACCTTCGCGCACGACCCCGCGCCCATCCCCGTCTTCTCCGGCACGCTCGACGGTGCCGGCCACACCCTCACCCTGCCCGAGGACGTCTGGATCGTCTCCTATGACGACGCCGCGCTCTTCCGTACCCTCGCCGGCACGGTGCGCGACCTGACGATCGACTTCGCCGGCCGCGTCGTCAGCCGCCGCGACCGCAAGTTCGACGTCGGCTCCGGCCAGGGCAACGGCCTGTGGCTCTCCACGCGGGGCACGGGGCGCGAGGGCGGCTCCGCCGCGCTCCTGGCCGTCTCGCTCGCCTCGGGCGCGCGCGTCGAGCGCGTCACGCTCCGCCTCCGCCCCGGCTCGGAGATCCGCGGCCAGCACGAGGTCGGCGCCCTCGCCGCGGGCGTCTGGGCCGCCGAGGACGCGGTGACGCTGACGGGGTGCCGCGTCGACGCCGCCGGGCTCGTCCAGGCCCACGGCTCCGACTCCCTCGGCACCGACGTGACGATGGGCACGGCCAACGGCGACGTGGGGCTCCTCGTGGGTCAATGCAACTGGGAGCCCGGCGCCGGGCGCGTCGTCATCAAGGACTGCGCCGTCACCCTCCGCCCCGGCGTGGCCGTGCGCAGCCGCCTGGGCAACCACCGCGCCGCCGCCGGCGCCGTCGCCAACCTGGCGCTGGGCGTCACCGACGACGTGACGCTCCGCGGGCTGTCGCTCTTCTGGTTCGGCGGCGAGGTCTCCGGCCCCGGCGGCCACGCCACCCAGCCGCTCGTCGGCAACCGCAACGGGGCGGGGCTCCTCGCCGCCCCGGCGCTGGATGGGGAGCAGATGCGGCTGCGCGTGCTCCCCGGCGCGGCGTTCCCGTGGGCGGCGGACGGGCTGTGGGTCTCCGACGGCGGCGCGCCGGGGGCGTTCTCCCTGCTGGTCGGCGAGGCGCCGCTCCCGGAGGCGCTGGCCGGGGGGCTGGCCGCCGCGCTCCCCGCGCCCGCGCCGGAGGTTCGCGCCTACCGCTTCGCCGACGCGGGGGAGGCCGAGCGGCTGGCGGTCTTCGATGGGCTGGGGGTCTCGCTCCCGGGCGAGCCCGACGCCTCGGGCGCGCAGACGGTGCGGGTGGCGGGCGGCGACCTGCGGGTGGAGGGGCTGACCTTTGAGGGGGACGGGCTGTGGGTGGAGGCCGCGGTGGCGGGCGGGGCCTTCCGCGCCGACGCCGAGCCCGCGCTCCTGGCCGCCGATTCGCCGGGCGGGCCCTTCGCGCCCGTTTCGGCGGAGCGCGCCGCGCCGGCGGCCGACCGGCGGCGCTTCCATGTGGCGGAGGCGGGGGGTACGCGCTTCTTCCGCCTGCGCGTCGCCAACGAGTGAACGGCGGCCTTTGGCGGCGCGCGCCCCCAAGGGGCGGGCTGAGGGGCAGAGTCCCTTCCTGATAGGTGTGTCCTTGCGGTGTGTGTTTCCCGAATCGTGGCGGAAGCGCAAAAAAGGCTTGCGGGGAGGGCGGGTGGTTTGCTATAGTATTCGTCACTTATTGCGCGTTTGGCGCGCGATGCCGTTTGGCGAGGTAGCTCAGTTGGTAGAGCAGCGGACTGAAAATTCGCGTGTCGTCGGTTCGATCCCGACCCTTGCCACCATCCCGCCCCCATCGTCTATCGGTCAGGACACGGGCTTTTCATGCCTGTAAGAGGAGTTCGATTCTCCTTGGGGGTGCCATTCGGCGAGGTAGCTCAGTTGGTAGAGCAGCGGACTGAAAATTCGCGTGTCGTCGGTTCGATCCCGACCCTTGCCACCATGCTTTCAGGCGCCCGAAGGGGCGCCTTTTTGGTTTGGGCGCTCAGGCCTCGGGGTCGGGGGCGCGGCGGATGAGCTCGATGGTGCCGTCGTCGTGGATGAGGCGGAGCTGGATCTGGAGCTTGTCGGTGCGGCCGGGGTGGATCTCGCCGATGGGGAAGGCGAAGTCGAAGCGGCCGGAGGCGTCGAAGGGGACGACGAAGGATTCGGCGTCGTAGTTGTCGTTGACGCCGCCGAAGTCGTCCTTGTCGTAGGCGGCGACGATGCGGCGGACGGAGCAGCCTTCGGGGAGGCGGCCGGAGACGCGGACGGTACCTTGCCAGCGGCGGACCTGGGGGGCGAAGCCTTCGGCCTTGCGCAGGGGGCGGGGCGCGAAGACGCGGCAGGGGGGGCTGCTTTCCAGGAAGGCGCAGTCGCCGGGGGTGAGGAAGGTGGGGGCGAAGCCGAGGGTGCGGTTGCCGGCGCCCATGAGGGCGGTGCCGAGGGTCTTGGCCTGGGTGCGCGTGGCGTGGGTGTGGGGGAGGCCCAGGCCGTGGCCGAGCTCGTGGGCCATGCCGCCGTACCAGGGCTTGAACTTGGCGCCGGCGGGGGTGTCCTGCCCGCAGTCCTTGTAGTCGAAGCCTTCGTAGTCGAGGGCGAAGCAGTATTTGCCGAGGCCGTAGAAGGGGACGCCGGGCTTGTCTTTGTGGGTGGGGATGATGACGAGGGTGCGGTCGGAGCGGTCGGGGCGGGGGTGGGCCTCGAGGTGGGCCTGCACCTCGGGGAGGGCGGCCTTCCAGCCGCCTTCGTAGGGATAGCCCGAGAGGGGGCGGGTGCCGCGGATCTCCTCGAGGGCGACGAGGCCGGTCTCGGGGTCGATGGGCATCCGGAGGCGGGCGGGGGAGCCGTTGCGGGCGAGCTCGCGGTTGTAGAAGTCGCGCATCTCGAGGAGGATTTTGCCGAGGCGTTCGCGGTAGCCGGGGAGGGGGCCGAAGTCGGTGGGGACGAGGTAGACGATGTTGAGCGTGGGGCCGTCGTCGCCCGCGGGGGCGGGCGCGGCGGCGGCGAGGGCGGGCAGCGTCAGGAGAAGGGCGAGCAGGCGGCGCATGGCTCATTCCTCCTTTTCGGGCTTGGGGTCGAGGGTGTGGCGGAGGAGCTGCTGGGTGCCGTCTTTGTAGACGTAGCGGAGCTGGGCCTGGACGTAGGGGGTGCGGCCGGGGTGGATCTCGGAGAGGGGCATGAGGAAGTCGAAGGAGCCGTCGGGGGCGACGGGGACGACGAAGGATTCGGCGTCGTAGTTGTTGTTGACGCCGGCCCACTTGTCCTTGTCGTAATAGGCCAGGAGGGCGTGGAGGTCGTTGGGCACGGGGAGCTTGCCGCGGACGCGGACGCCCTGGGGGGTCTTCTCGAAGGTGGCGCCGTCGGCGCCCATGACGTGGCGCGAGGGCTTGGCGGGCATGGGGTCGGGGCGGCTGCAGTCGGCGACCTCGAGCAGCTTGGCGGAGGCGGCGGTGAGGAAGGTGGGGGAATCGCCGAGCGTGTAGTTGCCCCCGCCCATGATGGCGGTGCCGAAGGCCTTTTCGTCGCTCTTGGTGGCGTGGTTGTGGGGCAGGCCGAAGGCGTGGCCGAACTCGTGGGCCATGCCGCCGAAGTATTTGGCGAACTTCTTGCCCTTGGGGTTCTTGGCGCCGCGGAAGCGGACGTCGAGCTCGGAGTAGTCGATGGCGAAGCAATAGACGCCCCAGCCGTGGTAGGGGCCGTACTCGGGGCCCTCGCAGGGCATGAGGACGAGGGTCTGGCGGCCGTCCTTGAGGCCGGGGTTGGCGGCGAAGTAGGCCTCGACCTCCTTGTGGGCCTTGGCGCCGCCGCCGTTGCGCGGATAGCCGGTGTGCGGCTCCTTGCCGTGGACGGTGAAGATGCGGATCTGGTCGGGCCGGGCGGGGTCGGTCTGGAGGCGAAAACGGGCGGGGGAGCCGTGGCGCCGGAGCTCGCCGTCGAAGAAGGCCTTCATCTCGCGGAGGACCACGTTGAGGCGCGCGTGGTAGTTGGTGCACGGCCGCAGGTCGCTGGGGATGAAGTAGACGACGTTGGCGGCGGGCAGCTTGGCGGCGGAAGGTTCGGCGGCGGGCTCCGCGGCGGGCGCGGAGGCGGCCAGGCCGACGGCGAGCAGGAGGGGGGCGATCGTTTTCATGCCTTTACGATAGCGCATTCGGCGGGGCGCTTCAAGGCGGCGGCGCGGGGCGGGCGCGCTGCGTCCCGCAGGACGCAGGCGGGCCGGGCGCGCCTGCGCGGGAAAACGGCTTGCGTCATCCCGGGAGGGGTGCTATACTAAAAACAAACGCGGGGAAGTCTCGCCCCGCGCGGAACGCGAAAGGAGAAACAGCAATGAGAACAAGCGCGTGTGTGATCGCGGCCGTCGCCGCATTTGCCGCCTGGGGCCCCGCCTCGGCGCAATCCGAAACGGGGGGGGGTGTCCCTTCTGGGCGTGTCATCTCCGTAAACTTCGCTTCGGGGAAAAACAATACGTCTTATGAGATTCCGGCTGGGACCGCCTATGGCTTGGTGTCGGCCTCCGGGTGGAACAATGTCACGGGAAGCAGTGGGACGGCTGTCGCGCTGAGCGTCTCGGGCGCGTCCGAGGCGGCCGCCGCCTCAATGACCTTTGCCGCAAACGCGACCTGGTCATACGATGCCGAAGACACGGACGGCTTCCTGCGTTTCTTCTTGGGCGACAACACGCACGATGGCGGAGACGGCGCCACCATCAACGTCACGGACATTCCTTTCGACAACTATGACGTCATCGTTTATCTTACCACGGACACGGAGAACGTCCCCTTCCGACCCGTTTCCGTCAATGGCAAACTCTATGTCGGCGACGCTTCGGCGACGCCGTGGAAGACCGCGGCCACCGAGGATGCGAACGCCACCTTTGGTCAATCGAGGGCCACGGCGCCGGCTTATGGCACGAACGCCCTCCGCGTGACCGCGCTCTCCGGTGACCTTGCGATTCAGGGAAGCGTGCAGGTCAGGGAGAACAACGCAATGTCCCAGCGCTGCAACATCGCCGGCTTCCAGATCGTTGAGGTATTCCCCTCCATCTCCGTGAACTTCGCTGGGGACGCATCGGGTACTCATTCCGTGCCGATTCCGGAGACCTCGGATTCCTACGGCCTCTTCCCTGTCCCCGGCTCGGAGTGGGAGAACGCCTTTACCAAATCCGGCACGATTCTGGTCTCCTCCGCCTACGGCTCGGCCGAAACGTTCTCGTCCACGATTTCCTATGCGTCCAAGAACATCTGGTATAACATGGGCAACGACACGTTGCTCAAGACCTATTTGGACGATGGCAACAACGGCGCGTCGATTTCCATGGAGAATGTGCCGTTCACGGAGTATGCCGTCATCGTCTATTGTGCCGCGGGCAACGGGCAACCCTTCCTCCCTGTCACGGTGAACGGCAAAACCTACACGTGGAGCGACACGGACAACGCGACGGTGGAGGGTTCCGATAACTTTGGCGATTCTTCCGTGACGACGCCCACGTTGGGGAAGAACGCGCTGTGCGTGACCGACCTCTCCGGTGCGCTCACGGTGCAAGGCCGGTCGGGCGGGGAGACTGACGCCCGCGGCGGTATCGCCGCGATTCAGATCATCTGCACCGGGGAGATTAAGACGTCCTCGGATCCCGTGGCGGAGACAAGCGTCATCAGCCTCAACTTCGGCAGCGATCGCGGGTCGGTGCGGCAGGAGGCGACTGAATACGGATTGATTCCCGTGCCTGGATATACGTGGACGAATATCTCCGGGGGCAGCGGCTCGCAGACGGTCACGGTCGCTTCCGGCAAGCCCCTTGCCACAGAACCGACCGTGGCCTATTATTCGGCGATGACTTGGAATTATGGTTCGGCGACGGATCCTTTCCTCAAGGGTTATCTGGACGACGGGCAGACATCGGACGGTGTCGGCGCGAGTGTCACGGTCAGCGGTTTGCCGTTCTGGGCTTACGACGTGGTTGTCTATGCCGGGCTTGGCGATGACGGGGCCGTCGCGCGGCCCGTGCGGATCAACGACAAGCTCTATACCTGGGACGACGAGCGGGGGGCGACCGTCACCACGGACGACGAGACCGCCGCTTACGGCGGCATTCAGCCGACCGCCCAATATGGCCGTAACGCGCTGCGCGTGAGAGGGGTGCTCGATGAGGACTACAGTCAAAGCCTGTCCGTCCAAGGATTGCCGCGGAGTGGCTCTCAACGTGGCGGCATCGCGGCCGTTCAGATCATCGAGCGCAAGGTGCTGGATCAGAACACCATCGGAGAGTTGGAGACCCTCGCGGAGGACACGCCGGTCTATATCCTGCCGACCGCTCAGATCGTGGGCGACCTGACGCTTCCCCCGGATGCGATCCTTGACCTGAGCGCTTATGCGTTGCACGGCTCGGGCCTTCCCATCACGGGGACTTTGACGGTGAACGAGGGGACGCAGATCCGTCTGCCTTTGGGCGCCTCGTGGACGATCGCCGGGGCGATCGCGGAAACGTTGGGCAAGAACGCCGTCATCGTCGGCGGCAGTTTGGCCACGGGGGTGGAGGTCAACGGCGGCACGATCACCGCCGACGCGACGTATGAATGGACCGGGGAGGGGAACAACGATTCGTGGTCGAATCCGTACAACTGGTCGTCGCATGCCGTCCCGACTGCCGAGGCCGACGTGACAATCCCGCTTGCCGCGGATGGCACGGGCACGGTCACAATCAAGCTGCCCGCCGACGCCGTCGCCAAGTCCGTCACCATCACCGGGCCGGAAAGCGGCACGGCCTCCCTCGCCCTGACAAGCGCGGAGGGCGCGACTGGCTCCCTCACCGTTTCCGGCCAAATGCTCACCACCGGCAACGTCTCCGTCACCCAATCCGCCAACATCACCGTGAACGGCAAGAGCACGATGGTGTTCCCGAGTGGGGCCCCGCAGACTTATCCGGAACGGGGGGCATTCCATGTCGAAGGTGCCCAGGCGGTGTATAACGTCGTCTCCGGTACCCTTTCCGTCCCAACGGAGCCAGCGGATTCCATCTGGGGGACTGATCCAGCGACAACAGCCGGTGGATTCGTGGTGGTGTGCGGCGGTGCGACGTTGACCGTTGGCGGAGGGAACTCTGAGGCCGTGCTCTCTGTCTATCGTTGCTGGATGTCTTATCCGAGCGGCGGAGTCTCTCGCAATGGTACCGTCAGGGTCTGCCAGAACGGAGTCTTTGAGACGGACAACAACTCGAACTTCTCTTCGGGTCTCACTTTGGCGACCGAGGGGGGCACTGTCCGTGCCAAGCGGCAGAACGCCTCCGTGACGCAGATGACTGGATATGCTCCGACCTCGCCCCTGACGTTGTCTGCTCCTGAAGGTGCGACATTGACGTTTAGTGCGTCCCGCGCCGCCAATACGTTGCTGACGGGAAGCGCGAATGTTTCGGTTGAAGGCCCTGGAACCGTGAGTTTGGTCGGTGCCATCGCCGCGGAGACGTACACCGGTGAGTTCTTCGTGCAGGAAAATGGCAACCTTACGCTTGCGGACAACCAGCGCCCGAAATTGTCCGTGGCGAGTGGGGCGTCGGTGACGATCACGCCGACGGTCGGCGAGATGGCGGACGGCCGCATCGTCTTCGACACCTCGATGGAGACGTTTCCCCAAGGGATAACCATCATGGTTACCGGCGTAACCACGGACGTCGCCGCCACCGTCTCCGGGGGTAAGCTGACCCTCTCTTGGCAGGTGGAGGTTCCCACCCTCTCCACTTCCGGTGACTGGTCTGCTGAAGCGTGGACGGTCGGCACATCCACCGACCAAGCCGCCCCCGCCTCCGGCTCGGCCATCCTCGATGGTTCCGCGGCGGAAGAAGGTATCACGGTAACGCTTGACACGGCGCTCTCGAAGATGACCTCCATCGTCGTGCGCGGCAACGTGACGTTGGTCACGACGGAGAAGCAGTCTACCATCCCGGCGTGTGTGGCGCTCGCCGAGGGTGCGACTCTCAGTGTCGGCGCGACCTCCTTTGACGGTGCGTGGACGCTTCCCGCCGGGACGACCCTGCGCGTGACGGACGCGGGCTTCGCCTTCTTGAACCTGACCCTGAATGGATTGGTCTTGCTGACGGAGTCCGTGACGGGGACGGTTTCCGGGACTGCGCAATTCTTGGGCGGGCTGACCGTCGAGGGCGACACCGTGACGATCCCGGCCTCGGTGTTGGATGGGGTCGTCACGCTGAGCGGCGACGACATCTCAATCACCGGCGACAACATTCGGTTCAACAATGGGCTGCGGTTGGTCAATCGTGGCACAGGCAACAAGGTGGGCTCCGTCTCTGGCGTGAACGGGGCTATCGCTGTTGAGGGCGGTTCGTTGACGGTTGAGGCCGGGAGTGCGCCTTCCGCGCAGTTCGCGGGCGCCACCGTCGCGAAGGACGCCACGTTGGCGCTGGAAGGCTCGGGCGCCAGTTCGAGATGGAACGTCACCGGCGAAGGCGCGCTGTCCGTGGGGACGGCTCGGCCCACCTTGTCCGGGACGACGCTCCCCGGCGTGTTGCGCGTGACGGCCACCGCAGACGAGGAAACCGCCGGGTTGATTCGATTCAGCCATTCCGGCCCTGCCGCGGAGAGCGGCTTCGCCGTGGAGGTGACGCCAGCCGGCGACAAGCCTTGGGTGACGGTCGTGGACACCGCGGCCGATCCGCTCACCATCCACAACGTGCCGCCGCCGAGCGGAGGGGTGGTCTATTCCGACGATGCGGAGCTGGCGCTGCGCCAGGCCGCGGCGGCGGCGGGCCTCACGGGCGACTATGCCGTGCAGGTGAGGACCGGCGGCCAAACGGTCTCCACGCCGAGCGACAACTTGGTCTCGGGCATCCTGAAGTGCTTCACGGGGATCGAGCCCGTGGGCGACGCGGGGGCGGTGACGCTGGCCTATGACTTCGGCATCACGGACGTGCGCGTCTCCGGCGGGCAAGTCTCCGTGACGGTGAAGGTGCAGGGCGCGGACGGCGCGGCGGGCTTCGCCGAGGGCGTGGGCTTCGTGCTCTTGAACGGCGGGGTTTCGCTCGGCTCCGTCTCGTCTGAAATCGACGGCGGCACGGCGACGCTTTCCGCGACGTTGCCCGAGGGCGATCTGCGCCTGACGGTGCGCGTCTCGGAGCCTTCGTCGGGGGGCGGGGGCGTCGAGTGAGGCCACCCTCGTTTGCCAGTCGGGCCTCGGCCGCGCCGGGGCCCGACTGGCGTTTGCGGGGGCCGGGTTGCGCGTCGGGCGGATTTGTGCCATACTAATGGAAGAGTAATTTCACGAGTTAAGGAGTTTGAGAAGGTGCACACCCACATCGCAGGAACAGGATCGGCCGTGCCGGCGCGCATTCTGACGAACGACGACATGGCGCGCATGGTGGACACGAGCGACGAGTGGATCGTCTCCCACACCGGCATCCGCCAGCGCCACGTGGTGGCGCCGGAGGAGAACGCCGCCACGCTCGGCTGCCAGGCCGCGCGGCGGGCGTTGGAGGACGCCGGCGTGGACCCGACGGAGCTGAGCACGATCATCGTGACGACGACGACGCCGGACTACGCCATCTATCCCTCGGTGGCTTGCGAGATCCAGGGGATGCTGGGGGCGGGCCACGCGGCGGCCTTCGACCTGAGCGCGGCGTGCCCGGGCTTCGTCTATGGGCTGGTGGTGGCGCGCGGGCTGATGCAGGTGGATCCGCGCCCGGTGCTGGTGGTCTCCACCGAGATCATGAGCCGCACCATCAATTGGAGCGACCGCAACACGTGCTGCCTCTTCGGCGACGGGGCGGGCGCCGTGGTGCTGAAGGCCTCGGAGGAGTCGGGCGGGCTGGGCTTCCACCTGCTGGGCGCGGACGGCACGGGCGCGCTGGCCATCCACCGCGAGGGCGGCGTGCGCACGGAGGAGACGGCCCGCCAGGCGCCGGGCGACCTGAAGATGGACGGGCGGGCGGTCTTCAACTTCGCCGTGCGCAGCTTCTGCGACATCATCGCGCAGACGCTGGAGCATTATGGCTGGACGGAGAAGGACGTCGCGTGGATCGTCCCCCACCAGGCCAACACGCGCATCATCGACGCGGCGGTCAAGCGCATCGCCGTGCCGCACGAGAAGTTTTACGTGAACATCGACCGCTTCGCCAACACCTCCAGCGCCTCCATCCCGATCGCGCTGGACGAGATGGCGCGCAACGGCCTCGTCAAGCGCGGCGACCGCCTGGTCTTCGCGGCCTTCGGCGCGGGGCTCGTTTACGGCGGCATCACCGTCGAGTGGACCAAAGAGTGAGTTTAGGAAAGGACAACGCCATGGAGAAGAAGAAAGTCGTCGTTACGGGCCTGGGCTGCATCACGCCGTTGGGCAACGACGTGAAGACCTTTTGGGAGGGCATCCGCGCCGGGCGCTGCGGGATCAAGACGATCGAGCGTTTCGACGCCTCGCGCCTGAACGTCAAGGTGGCCGGTGAGGTGCGCGACTTCGACGTGGGGCAGTACATCGACCCCAAGGAGGCCAAGCGCGTCGCGCGCTTCGCGCAGTATGCCGTCGCCGCCGCCAAGCAGGCGTGGGTGGACGCCGGCTACGCGGCGCTCCCCGAGGCCTCCGAGGCGTGCCCCGCGCCGTGGCAGTGCGTCGGCACCGAGCCGCCCAAGGGGGTCGACCCCGAGCGCGTGGGCTGCATTCTGGGCGTGGGCATCGGCGGCAAGGAGGTCGACGGCCCCAGCTACAAGACCCTCTTCGAGAAGGGCCCCCGCCGCCTCTCGCCCATGACCATCCCCATGCTCATCGCCAACGAGGGCCCCGGCAACGTCTCCATCGCCCTCAAGGCCAAGGGCCCCGTCCTCACCGTCTCCACCGCCTGCTCGGCCTCCACCGACGCCATCGGCGTGGCGATGGACATGATCCGCTCCGGCCGCGCCGACGTCATGATCACCGGCGGCGCCGAGAGCACCATCGAGGAATACTGCATCGGCGGCTTCCAGGCCATGCACGCGCTCTCCACCAACCCCGACCCGCTCAAGGCGTGCCGCCCGTTCGACAAGGACCGCGACGGCTTCATCATGTCCGAGGGCGCGGCCATCCTCATCCTTGAGAGCGAGGAGCACGCCAAGGCCCGCGGCGCCAAGATCTACGGCGAGGTGGCCGGCTACGGCGCCGGCGGCGACGCCTACCACATCGTCGCCCCCGACCCCGAGGCCAGCGGCATCATCCACGCCGAGCGCATGGCCATCGCCGACGCCGGCATCCGCCCGGAGGACGTCCAGTACGTCAACGCCCACGGCACCTCCACCGGCCTCAACGACCCCATGGAGACCCGCGCGGCCAAGGCCGTCTTCGGCGAGCACGCCTACAAGCTGAAGATGTCCTCCACCAAGTCCATGACCGGCCACCTCCTCGGCGCCACCGGCGCGCTCGAGGCGATGACCTGCCTCTTGGCCATCGGCGACAACTTCTATCCGCCGACCATCAACTACCACACGCCCGACCCCGAGTGCGACCTCGACTGCGTGCCCAACGTCGGCGTCGAGGCCCCGCTGGACATCGCCATGTCCAACACCCTGGGCTTCGGCGGCCACAACTCCTCCCTCATCCTCCGCCGCTACGCCTAAGGAGACGCGATGTTCGACCAGGAAGCCATCAAGACCGTCCTCCCGCACCGGGATCCCTTCCTCTTCTGCGACCGCATCCTCGAGTGCTCGCCCGAGCGCACCGTCGCGGAGGTGGATTACGGCCCGGACCGCTACTTCTTCAAGGGCCACTTCCCCAGCTATCCCGTGTGCCCGGGCGTCATCTTGGTGGAATCCATGGCGCAATGCGGCGGCGCGGGCTATCGCCTCGCCTCGCCGGAGGATGGCACGAAGAAGCTCTTCCTCTTCGCCAAGCTGATGGAGGTGCGCTTCGTCAACCAAGTCCGCCCGGGCGACACCGTCCGCTACGAGATCGAGACCGTCAAGGCCACCGGCCGCCGCCTGGAGCAGAAGGGGCGCGGCGTCATCGTCGGCGCCGCCGACAAGAACGGCCGCCCCGTCGTCGCCGTCGAGGCCCAGTGGTTCTGCCTCGTCGTCCCCGAGAACAGCCTCGCCGGCAAGTAAAGGAGCACCCCACCATGAGCGAGAAACCCAAAGTCCGCGGCGGCCTCTGCCTCAACGTCGACGGCGAAGGCTGCAAGCGCTTCGTCGCCCGCGACATCGCCCGCGAGCAGGCCAAGGCCCCCATCCAGGGCGGCCCCAAGAGCGTCCTTGTCCTCGGCTGCTCCGGCGGCTACGGGCTGGCCAGCCGCATCGCCGCGGCCTTCGGCGGCCCCCGCGCCGCCACCCTCGGCGTCTCCTTCGAGCGCGCCCCCACCGACCGCAAGGCCGGCAGCCCGGGCTGGTACAACAACGAGGCCTTCGACGCCGCCGCCAAGGCCGCCGGCCTCAAGGCCGTCACCCTCTCCGCCGACGCCTTCGCCGACGCCACGCGCGAGGCCGTCGCCCAGCTGGCCCAGGAGAACGCCTTCGAGCCCTTCGACCTGGTGGTCTACTCCCTGGCCTCGCCCCTGCGCACCGACCCCAAGACCGGCGTCACCTACAAGAGCGCCATCAAGCCCATCGGCAAGCCCCACGTCGCCCGCACGCTCGACATCATGACCTGCGAGATGAAGGAGGTCTCCGTCGATCCCGCCACCCCCGAGGAGATCGAGGCCACCGTCAAGGTCATGGGCGGCGAGGACTGGGTGATCTGGATGGACTTCCTGCGCGACCGCGGCCTCCTCGCCCCCGGCTGCAAGACCGTCGCCTACTCCTACATCGGCCCCAAGTGCACCCAGGACATCTACCGCTCCGGCACCCTCGGCAAGGCCAAGGAGAACCTCGAGGCCGCCGCCAAGACCATCACCGAGGCCCTCCGGCCGCTCGGCGGCCTCGGCGTCGTCTCCGTCAACAAGGCCCTCGTCACCCGCGCCTCCGCCGTCATTCCCGCCATGCCCCCCTACATCTCCTGCCTCTTCAAGGTGATGAAGGCCCACGGGCTTCACGAGGATTGCCTCGACCAGATCGACCGCCTTTTCCGCGAGCGCCTCTACGCCCCCGACGGCGCCATGCCCGTGGACGAGGCCGGGCGCATCCGTATCGACGACTGGGAGATGCGCCCCGAGATCCAGGCCGAGGTCGACGCCCTCATGGCCGCCCTCACCCCCGAGAACGTCGAGGCCACCACCGACATCGCCGGTTACCGCACCGACTTCCTCGCCCTCCACGGCTTCGAGGGCTGAGCCGCCCATCCGCCAAGCCCCGCCGCGACGCACCGTCCGCGGCGGGGCTTTTTTGTCCCCCGCCAGCGCCCCCGGGAGGCAGGGGGCGCGGCGCTGTGCTATACTAAGCGACCAAACGAAAGGATTGGCATGAGCGGAATGATTGTCGTTGCGGCGGCGGAGCAGATGACCTTGGCCCAGGCGTGGGATTACGGCGGCTGGCTGATGTGGGTGCTCCTGGCGATGAGCGTGGCGGGGGTGGCCTGCTGCCTCTATTTCTTGGCGACGCTCCGGGCGGGGACGGTGGCGCCGATGCGTCTGCGCCGCGACCTGCCGAAATATTTGGTCTCGGACGACCCGAACGAGGCGCGGCGCCTCTGCGAGGACGTGCCCTCGCCGCTCGCCTCCGTCATGCTGGCGACGCTCGACGCGGTGCGCGCCGCGCCGCGCGCCGACGCCGCCCTCATCGCCCAGGTGGCCGAGAGCGAGGGCCGCCGCCAGGCCGAGCTCATCGACGGCCGCACGCAGTGGCTGCTCGACATCGCCACCATCGCCCCGATGGTCGGCCTGCTGGGCACGGTCATCGGCATGCTCCAGGCCTTCGGCGCGGTGGCCTCCGACGTCGCCGCCGCCAAGCCCACGCTGCTGGCCGAGGGCGTCTCCCAGGCCATCGTCACCACCGTCTTCGGCCTGCTCGTGGCCATCCCGGCGATGGCCTTCTACGCCTGCTTCCGGCGGCGCGCCGGCAAGCTCGTCTCCCTCCTTGAGGGCGCGAGCGCCGAGCTCGTCGCCGTCCTGGGCAGCAAGCACGCGCAGGAGTGAGTATGGATTTCCGCGCGCGCAAGACGGCCCTGCCGCAGTTCCAGATGACGGCGATGATGGACGTCGTCTTCCTCCTGCTCTGCTTCTTCGTCACCAGCTCGGTCTTCTCGCAATGGGAATACGAGGTGGATCTCACGCTGCCCACCGCCCGCTCCGGCGCCTCCTCCACGCGCTTGCCCGGCGAGATCATCCTCAACGTCGCGCGCGACGGCACGGTGACGGTGAACCAGCGGGCCTTCCGCGGCGAGGCGCTGGACGCGCTGCTGCGCCAGGTGGCCGGCTACCTCCCCGGCCAGCCCGTCACCATCCGTGCCGACGCGGACACGGCCTATGCCGACTTCATGCGGGTGGTCGACGCCTGCCGCCTCGCCGGCATCGCCAACGTCTCCCTCGCCACGGCCCCCGGCGCCGACCAGACCCCCGCGCCGCCCCCGCCCCCGCCGGGGGGCCGGCCGTGAGCGCGTGGTTCTTCGAGGCGCTGATGTTGCTGGCCTTTGGGTGCAGCTGGCCGGCCTCCATCGCCAAATCCCTCCGCACGCGCTTCGTGCGCGGCAAGTCGCCCACCTTCATGGTCATCGTGCTGGCGGGCTATCTCTGCGGCATCGTCCACAAGCTGCTCAACCCGCCCGGCGCGGAGGCCGGGTTCCTGGCCGGGCACGTCCTGTGGCTGTACGTGCTGGACATGGCGCTCGTCGGCTTCGACCTCGCGCTCTACGTCCTCTTCCGCAAGAACGCCGAGCCCCGGGCGGCCTGACGTGCTCCGCACCGTCCTGCTTGTCCTCTGCTTCGCGCTTGGGTGGTTCTGCCCGTGGCTGTCGGCGCTGCGGCCGCTGATGCCCGTGTGCCTGGTCTACATGCTCGTGGCCGTCTTCCTGCGGATGGATTTCACCCCGCGCGCGATCGATTGGCGCCACGGGGCCGTCCTAGCGGCCAACCTGGCCACCGCCTTCGCCGTCTGGGGCGGGCTGCTGCTCTGCGGCGTGCCCGAGCGCTTCGCCCAGGCCGCCTTCTTCACCGCCGTCACCCCCACCGCCAGCGCCGCGCCCGTCATCATCAACCTGCTCGGCGGCAGCGTCACCTTCGGCTCGATGGGCTTTCTGCTTGGGGCGCTCGTCGTCAGCGCGGCCTTCCCGCTGGCCATCCCCGTGGTGCTGCACCAGAGCGCGTGGGCGGCGCTGCCCGCGATCCTCGCGCGCGTCTGCCTCGTCGCCCTGCTGCCCTTCGCCATCGCCCTGCTGCTGCGGCGGCGCTTCGGGGAGCGCGCCCGCGCCTGGGGGCGCCGCCTGACGCCCTCCACGCTCTACGTCTGGATCGTCCTCGTGGCCATCATCGCGGCCTCCGCCAGCCGGACGCTGGAGGAGCACGCCGCCGACTATCCCCGCGCCGACATCCTTTGGGTGCTGCTCATCGACTTCCTGCTCTGCGTTTCCCTCTTTGCCCTCGGCGCCCTTCTCGGCGGCCCTCGCCACCGCCGCGAGTGCTCCCAGCTCCTCGGGCAGAAGAACACCTCCTACACCGTCTACCTCGCCTTTGCCTGCGGCGCCCCCTTCGCCGCCCTCGGCCCCGCCTTCTACGTCTTCTTCCACAACGCCTGGAACGGCCTCCAGCTCATCGCGCACGAACGCCGGTGCCGCCGGGCCGCCACGCCGCCCTCCTCCCCGCCCGCCTAGGGAATGAAAAAGGCCGCCGACCCGTGTTTGGGTCGGCGGCCTTTTTTGTCGTCGCGCCGCGTCAGCGGGCGGCGAGGTAGGCGTTGATGGCCTTGGCGGCGCGGCGGCCCTCGCCCATGGCGAGGATGACGGTGGCGGCGCCGAGGACGATGTCGCCGCCGGCGTAGACGCCGGGGATGGAGGTGGCCTGGTCGGCGTCGACGACGATGTGCCCCTTGCGGTCGATCTCCAGGCCGTCGGTGGTCTGGGGGATGAGGGGGTTGGAGGCGTTGCCGATGGCGATGATGACCGCGTCCATGGGCAGGGTGAACTCGGAGCCCTGGATGGGGACGGGGCTGCGCCGGCCCGAGGCGTCGGGCTCGCCGAGCTCGTAGCGGAGGCATTGGATGGCGTTGACGACGCCGTTCTCGTCGCCGAGGATGCGCTCGATGTTGCAGAGGAAGCGGAAGTCGACGCCCTCCTCCTCGGCGTGGCCGACCTCCTCGGCGCGGGCGGGCATCTCGGCGCGGCTGCGGCGGTAGATGAGGTAGACCTCCTCGGCGCCGAGGCGGAAGGCCATGCGCGCGGCGTCCATGGCGACGTTGCCGCCGCCGAGGACGGCGACGCGCTTGGCGGGGTAGTAGGGCGTGGCGGCGTCGGCCTTGTCGTAGGCCTTCATGAGGTTGGCGCGGGTGAGGTATTCGTTGGCGGAGAAGACGCCGACGAGCTCCTCGCCGGGGATGCCCATGAAGCGGGGGAGCCCGGCGCCGGTGCCGACGTAGACGGCGTCGAACCCGTCCTTCTCCATCAGGTCGCGGAGTTTGCGGGTGCGGCCGACGACGAAGTTGGGCTCGACGTCCACGCCCATGGCCCGGAGCCCCTGGATCTCCTTGTCCACGATGGCCTTGGGGAGGCGGAACTCGGGGATGCCGTAGACCAGGACGCCGCCGGGCTTCTGGAAGGCCTCGAAGAGGGTGACGGCGTGGCCCTCGCGGCGGACGTCCGCCGCCACGGTGATGCCGGAGGGGCCGGAGCCGATGACGGCGACCTTCTTGCCGGTCTCGGGCTTGACGGCGTTGTCGATGGGGGCCAGGGCCTCGTTGGCGCGCTGCCAGTCGGCCACGTAGCGTTCGAGGCGGCCGATGGCGACGCTCTGCCCGACGTCTTTGTGGATGGCGCCGACGGTGCAGAACTTCTGGCACTGGTTCTCCTGCGGGCAGACGCGGCCGCAGATGGCCGGCAGGATGCTCGTCTGGCGGATGACGCCGAGGGCCTTGGCGTAGTCGCCCTGGGCGATCTCATGGATGAAGGCGGGGATGTTGATGGCGACGGGGCAGCCCTTCATGCACGGGGCGTTCTTGCACTGGAGGCAACGGCTGGCCTCGACCCGCGCCTGGGCCTCGGAATAGCCTTCGGCCACCTCGCCCATGTTGCGCTTGCGGACGTCGGGCGCCTGCACGGGCATCTCCTGCTGGGGGATGGCGAGGCGCTCCTTGGGGGTGAGCGCGCGGCCCTGGATGGCGGCCCAGGCCTGCCGCGCCTGCGCCTCGAGCGTTTCCCTGGAAACAAACGACATGGCTCTCTCCTTACTGCTGCGCCTGGCCGGCCAGGCGCAGGAGGTTGCAGTTCTCTTCGCGCTCGCGGGGGACGAAGGTGCGGTTGCGCTTCATGAGGTTGTCGAAGTCCACCTGATGGGCGTCGAACTCCGGCCCGTCCACGCAGACGAACTTGATCTTGCCGCCGACGAGGACGCGGCACCCGCCGCACATCCCCGTGCCGTCGATCATGATGGAGTTGAGCGAGGCCACCGTGGGCACGCCGAAGGGCTTGGTGGTCAGCGCGCAGAACTTCATCATGATGGGCGGGCCGATGGTGACGCACTCGTCGACCTTCTCCCGCTCGCAGACCTCCTTCAGCGGCTCGGTGACGAGCCCCTTGCGCCCGGCGCTGCCGTCGTCGGTGCAGAGGATGAGCTCGTCGGCGATCTTGCGCATCTCCTCCTCCATGATGAGGAGGTCTTTGTTGCGCGCGCCCATGATGACGATGACCTTGTTGCCCGCCGCCTTCATCGCCTGCGCGATGGGGTGCATGGGGGCCACGCCGATGCCGCCGCCGACGCAGACCACCGTGCCGCGCCTCTCGATGTGCGTGGGGCGCCCCAGTGGGCCGAGGAAGACGGGCAGCGCGTCGCCCACCCCCATCTGCGCCAGGCGCTTGGTGGAATAGCCCACCGCCTGGAAGATGATGCGCACGTCGCCCTTGGCGGGGTCGGCGTCGGCGATGGTCAGCGGGATACGCTCGCCGAACTGCTCATCGATCTGCAGGATGATGAACTGCCCGGCCTTGCGCTCCTCGGCGATCAGGGGGGCGTGGATCCACATCGAGTAGACCTCGGCGGACAGTTGCTCCTTGGCGACAATCGGAAACATGGCTCTCTCCTTGTGAATTGCCGGTAGTATACCACAATGGCGGGGAAGGAAAAACGCCCCGGCGGCGGGCCGGGGCGTTTTTGTCTGCCGTGTGGGCGCGTCGGCTTACTTGGCGGCCATGACGCGGATCATCTCGACGACCTTGTTGGAGTAGCCCCATTCGTTGTCGTACCAGGAGACGAGCTTGACGAAGGTGGGGTCGAGCTGGATGCCGGCCTTCGCGTCGAAGGTGGAGGTGCAGGGCTCGCCGCGGAAGTCGGTGGAGACGACCGCCTCGTCGGTGTAGCCGAGGATGCCCTTGAGCTCGCCCTCGGAGGCCTTCTTCATCGCCGCGCAGATCTCCTCGTAGGTGGCGGGCTTCTCAAGCTCGCAGGTCAGGTCGACGACCGAGACGTCGGAGGTCGGCACGCGCATGGACATGCCGGTGAGCTTGCCGTTGAGCTCGGGGAGCACCTTGCCCACGGCCTTGGCCGCGCCGGTCGAGGAGGGGATGATGTTCTCCAGGATGCCGCGGCCGCCGCGCCAATCCTTCTTGGAGGGGCCGTCGACGGTCTTCTGGGTGGCGGTGGCGGCGTGGACGGTGGTCATTAGGCCGCGCTTGATGCCGAAGCACTCGTGGACGACCTTGGCCAGGGGCGCCAGGCAGTTGGTGGTGCAGGAGGCGTTGGAGATGATGGTCTGCCCGGCGTAGGTCTTGTCGTTCACGCCATAGACGAACATCGGCGTGTCGTCCTTGGAAGGGGCGGACATGATGACCTTCTTGGCGCCCGCGTCGATGTGCAGCTGCGCCTGCTCCTTCTTCAGGAAGAGGCCGGTGGACTCGACGACGATCTCGGCGCCAACCTCATTCCACTTGAGCTGCGCGGGGTCCTTCTCGGCGGTCAGGCGGATGGCCTTACCGTCGACGTACATGGTGTTGCCCTCGACCTTGATGTCGTGGTTGAATTTCCCGTGCACGGAATCGTACTTGAGCATGTAGGCGAGGTACTCGGGGTCGAGCAGGTCGTTGATGCCGACGATCTCGACGTCGCTGAAGTTCTCGACCGCCGCGCGGAAGACCATGCGGCCGATGCGCCCGAAGCCATTGATGCCAACTTTGATGGACATTTCTCTTACTCCTTGTCGTTCCCGGCGGTGGTTGCCCGCGCCGCTGCGCGGCCTCCTCCGGCTGAATGGCTAAAAGAATACTTCACCCCGTCCCCAAAAGTCAAGCCCAAAGTGTCCCGCCCGCCCCCGCCCGCGCTGTCGCCACGGCCTGGGACGCCCCGCAGACCGTCGAGGCGGGCGCGACTGTCGACCTCGGCTACGCCGCCGGCACGACCCACTCCGTCGCGCTGGTCTTCGACTTTGAGGCCATGCCAACGTCCGAAACGCAGCTTTTGCAATGGGTGTGGACGCAATCCGCCTCTAGGTCGGGCGGCGGACGGCTTTTCATGAAGGACGCCTCCGGCATGGTGGAGTCGCGTGTCCAAGAGAGCGGGACGGAGAACACCGGAACGTCAGGACCAGCAAGACGCCTCTGCGTGAGGGCACGAACGTCGTCGGCTTTGTCTTCAGCCAGACCGGTCTACCGGTGGATATCGTGTTTGACGTGGATCTTTACGTGAACGGCGAATGGATCAACGGGTGGGTTTGGGGGACAAATTACGCGAACCTTGTGCTGGACTCCGTGACCGCCGGCGTGGGCGGCACGCTCTACACGATGGACGGCGCGGCGACGGCGGAGGATTTCGCCGTGCTGCCGGAGCCGACGGCGCTGGCGCTACTGGCGCTCGGCGCGGCGGGCATGGTGCTTCGCCGCCGGGTCTGACCGCTTTGCCTCGCGCGTCGTCGGCCATCCCCTGCGGGGGGTGGCCGACGTGTTTGCGGGCCTCGTTTCTCGGATCGCGCCGCAAGTCCCCCCGGACCCCGCCGCGGTCGGCCCCGGGGTGGGGCGGGGCCGCGCGCGCGGGGCGGGGGTGTGCTATACTAATGGATATGGAAAGCGACGGGAGGCGGAGTTTCGTTTGCCGTGGGTGCGGGGCGTGTTGCCGCGTGCCGGGGGTGGTGCGCCTGGCGGAGGGGGACGCGGAGGCGCTGGCGGCGTTCCTTGGGATGGAGGTGGGGGCCTTCGTGAACGCCTACGCGGAGCTGGCGCCGTCGCGGACGGGGCTGGCGCTGCGGGGGGATCCGGAGGGGCCGTGCCTCTTTCTGGGGGAGGACAACCGTTGCAGGGTCTACGCGGCGCGGCCGCGGCAGTGCCGGGATTACCCGGAGCGTTGGCGGAGCGCCGCGATCGAGGCGCTTTGCGCAGGACGGAGGAGCGAGGGATGAGCGTTTTCTTTGAGGGCGGGCTGCTGTTTTGGCTGACGGTGGCGCTGACGTTGGCGGCGGCGGCGGTCTTCGTGGATCGGCTGCTGCGCCTGCGCAAGATCGCGATCGACCCGCAGGATTTCCTGCAGGGGGTCTTCAACGTGCTCGACAAGGGGCAGACGGACGAGGCGCTGGCGATCTGCGACGAGACGCCGGGGCCGCTGGCGGCGTTGGTGGCCGACGCGGTCTCGCACCGGGGGAGCGACGAGGCGCACCTGCGCGACATCCTCTCGGCCACCGCCCACGCGGAGCTCTCGCGGCTGGAGCGGCGGACGATGCTGCTCTCGCTCTTCGCCCAGCTGCTGCCGCTCATCGGCCTGATCGGCACCTTCGTGGGGGGCTACGCGGCGCTGTCGGCGATCGACGCGGAGGCGCCGTTGGTGGCGACGGGGGCGGCGGTGCGCGCGGCGGCCGGGGCGCTGGCCACGACGGTGGCGGGGCTGGTGGGCGCGGCGTTCTGCTACGCGGCGCACCATGTGCTGGTGCTGAAGACCGACGCGCTCTGCCTGGACATGGATCAGACGGTGGCGCTGACCTTGGATTATCTGGCGCGCGGCGCGGCGGCCGGGGAGGGGGCGCGCGATGGCGCGGGGGCATGAGCGGGGGGCCGCGCGCGGGCCGTTCGTCTGGGAGCGGCACACCTTCGCGGGGCGGCGGTGGCCGAGGGGGCGGGCGTGGCGCTCGTTCCTGCTCATCGTGCCGTGGGTCAACCTGATGGCGATGGCGGTGCTGCTGTGGTGCCTGGGGCGTCAGACGGTGGTGCAGCCCGGGCGCGTGATGGAGCTGCCGCAAGCGCCGCTGGAGGAGGGGCTGCCCGCGCGCCTGCCGACGGCGGTGGTGCGGCGCGTCTCCTCGCCCGAGCGGGGGGACGTGACGGTGCTGCTGCTGGACGAGGGGCGCTATTCCTCGGACAACGCGGCGGAGCTGGAGGCCTTGGCGCGGGTGCGCCCGGGCGAGGCGCTGAACCTGATCGTGGACGCGGCGGTGACCTATGGCGAGGCGCTGGGCTGGGTGGAGCGTCTGCGGGCGTGCGGGGTGGCGCGGGTGAACCTGGTGGCGGTGCCGAAGGCGGGCGGCGATGGCGCGGCGGCAGAACATTGAGCGGCGGCGGAAGCAGATCCGCCATTACCAGGCGCGGCGGCGGCGGCGCTCGCCGGTCTGGCGCGCGCTGCTCTTTTGGTGGGCGCCGGCGCTGGTCTGCGCGCTGGCGTTCGCGGGCCTGGCGGCGCTGACGGTGGGCTTCGCGGCCTTCCGGCCCGGCGTCGGCGACCCCGCGCGCTATGGCCTCCCCGCCGCGGGGCTGGGGCTGGTGCGGGCGACGGCGGAGGAGGTGGGGGAGCTGCTGCGGATGGGCAACGCGCGCCGCCTGGTGGGGGCGTTGGGCGACGCGGACATCGGCATCTCCCTGGATCTGCCGCTGCCGGAGCCGAAGGCGTTGGCCGTGGCGCGCCTGGCGCCGTTGCCCGAGGCGGGCGCCAGGCTTGGGGCGCGCGCCCGGCGCCCGGCGCTCCCGCCCCTGGCGGAGGGCGCGGCGCCGGCGAGGCCCTCCTTCGCCGTGCGGGCGGACGCGGCGTTGGAGGCGGCGGGCTTCCGGATGGGGGCGGCGGCGCCGGAGGGGCGGGGCAAGGCGGTCTTTTGGGTGCGTCTGGGGGAGGATGGGCGCGTGGCGTCGGCCCTGCGCTTCGCGCCCTCGGGCGCGGAGACGGCGGCGCTGCGGGCGTTGCGCGTGGCGGTGGGCGCGGGGCGGGGCAGGGGGGCCGCCCAGGGCACGGTGACGGTGGTGTGGGACAACGCGGAGGACAAGCCATGAGACCTTTCCTGACGACGCTCGCGGCGTTCGGCCTGGCCGCGGCGGCGGGCGCGCAGCTGACCTTCCGGAACGCGGGGCCGGCGGAGGTGACCAAGCAGGGCCACGTGATCGAGAAGCTGGACTACGACCGCAAGATCGTGGCCACCAACGGCCTGCCCTCCGCGGCCGAGTACCGCGCCGAGCTGAAGGAGCGCGAGCGGA
This sequence comes from uncultured Kiritimatiellota bacterium, assembly GCA_944391055.1. Classification (GTDB taxonomy): domain Bacteria; phylum Verrucomicrobiota; class Kiritimatiellia; order RFP12; family DVOR01; genus Spyradenecus. The sequence continues at coordinate 142,685 of CALXSF010000005.1, forward strand.
TGCGCAAGGTGGCCCGCGAGGCCGGGCCGTGGTTCGACGCCATCCAGCGCCTGGAGATCGACCAGGCCGAGGCCGAGAAGAAGCACGCCGAGGACGGCGGGGGCGTGGCGGGCGACGGCGCCGGCGAGGTCGTCGGCCAGACCGGCCAGGGCATGGTGGCCTACGTGGAGACCATGCGCATCTTCAACAGCGACACGGAGGAGGGCGGCTCCCTCTCCAAGGACGCCCGCCAGCTGAAGGCGGCCTTGGACGAATTGCTCTACCGGCGCGGCGGCGAGGTGGTGTGCGGGCCTTCGCGCGGGGTGAGCATCAAGTGGCCGTTGGAGCTGCTCCTCGTGCGCTATCAGAGCTGGAAGGCGCAGCGGCTGGGGATGGACGAGCTGTACCCCGCCAAGTCCGCCGACCTTTGGCCGGGGAAGGTGCCCGCCGACGCCGAGCGCGTCCGCAAGACCGTCCGCCTCTACCCCGGCGAGGGCGGGTGGGTGAGCACGGGGCTCTACGTGCCGCCGGGCGAGGTGGTGACGCTCGACTGCGGCGGCCTCACCGGCACGCTCACCGCCCGGATCGGCTGCCACAGCGACAACCTCCCGCCCAAGATCGTCCCCCTCGACGAGGACGGCCGCCCCATGAACAACCCCTACGACCCCCAGCCCATCAACATGATGAAGGTGAAGATGGGCTGGCAGCAGATCACCGACGACCGCCCCCTCTGGCGTTGGCCCGACATGGTGCGCGACTTCCGCGTCACCAAGAAGCGCCAGGAGATTGGCCACGTCCTCGGCGGCGTCCTCTGGTTCCGCTGGGAGGGTGGGCGCCGCCCGATGGACGTCGAGGTCTCCGGGTGCGTCCGGATGCCGTGGTTCCGCCTGGGGCTCGACACCAACGAGGCGTGGGTCTCCGAGATCTCCAAGTATCCCGCGCCGTGGGCCGAGGTGCAGACCAAGACCATCATCCTCACCGTCCCCTCCGAGGACGTTCGCCACATCCAGGACATGCAGGCCCTCGCCCAGTGGTGGGGCAAGGCCGCCGCCATCATGCTCCGCGTCTCCGGGCACGGCCTGCCCACCGACTCCGAGGCCGACAACTACCGCGGCGACCGCCGCGAGTGGGGCATCCGGGACAAAAAGCTCGTCCAGCTCAACCCCGACGCGCCGCCGGACGCCGAGGAGCTCGCCCGCGCCGCCGCCGCGGCCGCCGCCGACAGCCCCGACGCCAACCGCTACGGCCCCGCCCAGGAGGAGCCCGTCCCCCAGAACCCCAACACGCCCAAGGCCATCAAGCGGCCGTCGCGCGAGGACGAGCCCAAGTGGACGCCCATGCGCATCGTCGACGACACGCAGATCAACCTCGGCGCCGGCCACTCCGGCTACCCCATCATGTGCATCGATTGGGGCGCCGGCATGATGAACCTCGCCGCCCTCCAGCGCGTCGGCTCCTGGGGCGCCCTCCACGAGATCGGCCACAACATGGGCCAGGGGCCCGGCGGCGTCTTCAGCCTCCCCGGCAACGGCGAGGTCGTCAACAACTTCTACGGCACCTGCGTCATGAACCTGCTCAACGGCACCGCCTTCAACCGCATCCACCGCTCCTCCTGGGACGCCGTCGCCGCCATGGCCGCCAAGAAGACCCCCGACCTTTGGACCAAGGCCTCCGTCGGCGAGCGCCTCGTCTTCTACATGACCCTCGCCCACCACTTCGGCGTCGAGAGCGTCATGCGCGTGGTCAAGGGCGACCTCTCCAAGCTCCCCGCCGACGCCACCGGCGACAAGCTGTGCTGCGCCTGGAGCCGCGCCGTCCAACGCGACCTCACCCCCTACTTCGAGCTCTGGGGCCTCCCCCTCTCCAAGGCCGCCTACACCTACACGCAGGATTGGGTCCCCTGGCCCTCCGCCGACGAGCAGGCCGCCCTCTTCGACAAGCCCCTCGACTCCCGCTACGGCGACGACGCGGCGCTCGCCCTCCCCCCCAACCCCGAGGACGCCAAGACCCGCCGCCAGCTCCGCGCCCGCGAGCATTTCAAGAAAACCGCCACCGACTGAGAGGCGCCCATGCACATCTTCGGCCCCGTCCCCTCGCGCCGCTACGGGCGCAGCCTGGGCATCGACCTGGTGCCCATGAAGACCTGCTGCTACGACTGCGTCTTCTGCCAGCTCGGCCCCACCCCCCGCACCACCCTCGAACGCCGCGACTACGCCCCCCTCCCCGACGTCCTCCGCGAGCTTGACGCCTGGCTGGCCAAGGGGGAGCCCGTCGACGTCCTCACCCTCTGCGGCTCCGGCGAGCCGACCCTCCACGCCCACTTCGGCGACGTGCTCCGGCGCATCCGCGCCCTGGGCCGCCCCTCCCTCCTCATGAGCAACGGCGCCCTCCTCTGGGATCCCGCCGTCCGCGCCGACGCCGCCCTCGCCGACCGCGTCAAGATCTCCCTCCACTTCTGGGACGAGGCCAGCTTCCGCGCCACCGTCCGCCCGCACCCCGACCTTACCTTCGCCCGCGTCCTCGAAGGCTGGCGGGCCTTCCGCGCGGGCTATTCCGGCGCGCTCGACGTCGAGTTCTTCGCCCTCCCCGGCCTCAACGACGCCCCCGACGCCCTCAACCGCGTCCTGGCCCTCGCCGAAAGCCTCCGCCCCGCCACCGTCACCGTCAACTCCGCCGAGCGCCCCCCCGCCGACTCCGCCGTCCGCGACGTCCCCCCCGCCGAGATGGCGCACCTCCGCCGCCTCTTCGCCACCGTCGCCCACGCCCAGGCCGCCGCCCACGCCCCCGCGCCCGAGCCCTACGACGAGGCCGCCCTCCTGGCCCTGGCCCGGCGCCACCCCCTCCGCCCCGACCAGTTCGCCCGCTACTTCGGCGTCCCCGAGGCGACCGTGCGCGACGCGCTCCGCCGCCATGCCCAAAGCGACCCCTACGCCGCCCGCGCCCTCCTCTGAGGGCCCCCGATGACGACCCTGGCCCAGGCCTTCGCCGACCCCGACGTGGGGCTTCGCCGCCACCGCCCCATCTTCGGCTGGTGCGGCGCCGTCGTCCTCGGCGTGGGGCTGGGCTTCGCGCTGGGGCACGGCGCGCTGTGGCTGGCGCTCGGCGGCGCGGCGCTGGCGTTGGCGTGGCGCGGCGGCCGCGCCGCCTCCCTGACGCTCTGCCTGGCCTGCCTCTGCCTCGCCGCCTGGCGCGGCGCCCTCACGCACGACGCCCACGCCCGCGCCGCCGAACGCATCGCCGCGCTCCGCGAGGCCGGGGAGGCCTTCCCCCTCACCTTCGTCGTCTCCGACGACCGCCGCGTCGTCTGGCGCCGGCGCGGGGGCCCCTATTGCCAGTTCACCGCCGACGACCCGCGCCTGGACGACGGCACCCCGCTCGTCGGCAAGCGCCTCGACGTCCGCTGGTACGGCCGCCTGGAGGATTTCCCGCAGGCCGGCCAGGCGTGGCGGGCGCCCGCCACGCTCCACCGCGTCGACTGGCGCGCCACCGCGCCCCTCTCCGTCCGCGGCGCCGAGGCCCGCCGCCTGCCCGAGCGCGACCGGACCGGGACGCTCCGCTACCGGCTGGCCCGCCTGCGCGAGCGCCTCGGCGCCAACCTGGCCCTCGGCGTGGCGCCCTCCGAGGCCCTCGTCGCCCAGACCATGACCTTCGGCGCGAGCCGCCGCCTGCCCCGCGAGGAGCTCCGCCGCTACGCCGACGCCGGCATCATCCACGTCCTCTCCATCTCCGGCCTCCACGTCGGCATCGTCACGGGGTTGCTCGTCTGGCTGCTGGGGTGGACGGGCGTGCGGCTGCGGACGCGCGCGCTGCTGCTCGTCCCCGCCCTGCTCTTTTACCTTTTCCTTGTCGGCGCGCCGCCGCCGGCCCTCCGCGCCTGCGTCATGGCGTGCGTCTGGTGCGTGGCCCCCTGCTTCCTGCGCCGCACCGACGCCCCGTGCGCGCTCTTCGCCACCGCCGCCGCCGTCGTCCTCTGGGAGCCCGCGTGGGTCGCCAACGCCGGCGCGCTCCTCTCCTTCGCCGTCATGGGGGGCATTTTCCTGTGGATGCCGCCGCTGGCCTACTTCCTCTCCCGCGCCTTCCGCGCCCTGCCGCGCGCCGAGGCGCTCTCCGGATCCGCCGCGCCGCCCCCGCTGGGCGTGCGGCTGCGGCGGTGGGCGGCGCTGGGCTTGGGGCTCAGCCTCTCCGCGTGGCTGGCCTCCCTGCCGCTGTGCCTGTTCTTCTTCGGGCGGGTCTCGCTGGTGGGGCTGCTGCTCAACCTGCTGATCCCCGCCGCCAGCGTGGTCATCGTCTGGGGGGCGTGCTTCAGCGCGGCGGCGGGGTTCGTGGCGCCCGCGCTCGCGGTCTTCGCCAACCGCGTGGGCGCCTTCGCCCTCCACGCCATCGCGCTTGCCTCGGACTGCGCGCTGCGCCTGCCCTTCGCGGTGGTCGAGTGCCAACGCCCCGGCCTGGCCCTCACCGTCCTGCTCCAGCTGGCCATCCTGCTGGGCGGGGTGTGGCTGCGGGCCGCCGAGCGCCGCGCGCGCCTCGACGACCCGCTTGACCCCGGGCCCCCGCGTTTCCTCCCGGCCTAGGGGCGGGGCTCAGCCCAGCTCGACGAGGCGGTAGGCGCGGGAGCCGAGGCCGAGCGCGGCGGCGTGCTCCACGGTGTGGATGCCTTGGCGGCTCTCCATCCGCTCGATGAGGTCGGCGCCGTCGGGCGCGGCGTAGACGAGGTCCACGCAGGCCTGGTCGAGCGCCACGGGGTCGAGGGAGGCGAGGATGCCGATGTCGCGCATCGTGGGCTCGGAGGGGTGGCTGTCGCAGTCGCAATCCACCGAAAGGCGGTTCATCACGTTCACGAAGGCCATCGCCCCCGGGCGCGCGCGGCAGACGGCGGTGGCGGCCTCGGCCATCGATTCGAGAAAGGCGACCTGCTCCCCGCCCATCCACGTGCGCTCGCTCTTCCCGGCGGTGTGGATGTACATCTTGCCGGCGCGGGAGGCGAAGCCGATGGAGAGGTTCTTGAGCGCGCCGCCGAAGCCCCCCATCGCGTGCCCCTTGAAGTGGGAGAGGACGAGGTAGGAGCCGTAGTCCCGGAAGTTGGCCCCCACGATGTCCTTTTTCAGGTGGCGGGCCCCCTCCGGCGCGGGCAGATCCATCGTGGCCACGCCGTCCTGGATGTCCACGGTGGCGATGTCGCACCAGCCGTGCTCGAGGGCGGCGCGGATGTGGTCGCGCAGGTTGCCGCGGCGCCCGCCGTAGGCCGTGTTGCACTCCACGATGTTCGCGCGCAGTCCCTGCACCAGATCCTTGACCAGCGCCGGGCTCAGGAAGTTGTGGCCGCCCGGCTCGCCGGTGGAGACCTTGACGCCCACCTTGCCGGGGAGGCGCGCGCCCAGCGCGTCGAAGGCCCGCCGCAGGCCGGCGGGGGAGATGTCCTTGGTGAGGTAGACCGCCGGGCCCTCGGCCCCGGCCCAGCTTTTCGGCCGCTCCGCCGCGCCCGCGGGGAGGCGCGCCGCCCCCGCCGCCAACATGCCCAGCGACGCCGTCAGAAATGTCCTGCGATTCATGGATGCGCTCCTTTCGTTGAATGGCCCCTAGGATACGCCTTGGCGCGCACTCCAAGTCAAGCCCTTTTTGGGCGTCGGCGCGCGCCCGGCGGATTTGGTATGCTGGCGGTGTTCGCTCATCCCTCAGCACGAAAGGTTTCGCCATGATTTCCCCCGAAGAGACCGCCCGCATCGCGCGTCGGCTCGACCTCAACGAGCGGATCGTCTGGGTCGGGCGCCCCAAGCCCACGGCCTTCGCCCTCAGCACGGTCCCCGTCATGATTTTCGGGATCGCGTGGAGCGCCATCGTCGCGACCATCATCTCGACGGCCGTGAGGGACTTCGCGGAGACGCTTCGGGAGGCGGGGTTCGCGTGGCATCGGACCGTCCCCCTGTTGTTTTTCGTCCCGTTCGTCGTGGCCGGCATCGCCATGCTGGGCGCGCCGCTCTGGCGGTATCTGATCATGGCCGGGCAGTGGTACGTCGTGACGGACAAGCGCGCGCTCATCATGGGGCGGCTCGTCACGCAGAGTCGTCGGCGCGGCGAGATGGACGTCGACGTCGACCGCGTCGATCACCGCAACGGCCTCTCCGACCTCTTCTTCGCCGCCTCCAGCGTGATCGTCAACGGGCGGCCCCAGCCTTTCGGGTTCCGCAATCTCCCGACCGCCGAGGTCGCCGCCGCGGAGCGCGCCCTGCTCGACCTTGCCGCCAGGCGCGGCTGACGGCCCGCCTCGCCCTTTGGGGGTGAGGGTGATGGTGGCTTGCGCGGGAGGGCTGGTTGTGGTATGTTAGGAGAGATGATGAGCGTTTGCTTTGGAGATTTCGCGTGACGACAAACGATGAATACGCCTTGCAGATCCTGCAGGAGACGGGCCGGCTGACGGCCGAGCAGGTGGCGGAGGCCCTCGCGGCGAAGCGTCGGGAGGGGCAGACGCCGTTGGATTGGCTGGTGGAGCAGGGCATGGTCTCGGAGGAGGACGTGCTGGGGACGCTGGCGGAGCAGTTCGGGATGCCTTTCGCCTCGATCGACGGGGACGAGGTGGACGAGGGCGCCGTGCGGATGCTGGACGCGGAGACGGCGCGGAAGTACAACGCGGTGCCGCTCCAGGACGACGGCGACTCGGTGATGGTGGCGATCTGCGACCCGGCGAATTATGACGCGCAGGACGCGATCCGGTATCGGCTGAACGGGAAGAACGCGGATTTCGTGGTGGTGACGTCGGGCGACATCAAGCGCCTGATGGAGAAGTATTATCCTTTGACGTTCGACCCGAACGCGACGGACACGGGCGACAACCTGGTGAGCCAGCGCAAGGAGATGCAGGTGGACGAGAGCGGCGAGGGGGACGCGCCGGTCATCCGCCTGGTCAGCCTGATCCTGATGGACGCCTGCAAGATGAAGGCCTCCGACATCCATCTGGAGCCGATGGAGAAGCGTTTCCGCGTGCGCTTCCGCATCGACGGGGCGCTGCGCGAGATGGACCCGCCGCCGAAACGGTTGCAGAGCGCCATCATCTCGCGCGTGAAGCTGATGGCGAACATGGATCTTTCCGAGCGGCGCATCCCGCAGGACGGGCGCATCCAGGTGAAGATGGCGGAGCGGGATCTGGACCTGCGCGTGAGCACGGTGCCGACGAACTTCGGCGAGTCCATCGTCATGCGTATCCTCGACAAGCAGAACCTGGCGCTGGGGCTGCCGCAGCTGGGCTTCCTTTCGGACGACCAGGCGAAGTTCGAGCGGCTGATCGGGCTGCCGGACGGGGTGATCCTGGTGACGGGGCCGACGGGCTCGGGCAAGACGACGACGCTTTATGCCTGCCTCGGCCAGATCAACCGCCCGGACAAGAAGCTCATCACCGTCGAGGACCCGGTGGAATACCAGATGAGCGGCATCAACCAGGTGCAGGTGAACCGGGCGGTGGGGCTGGATTTCTCCGCGGCGCTGCGCTCCATCCTGCGTCAGGCGCCCAACATCGTGATGATCGGCGAAATCCGCGACCACGAGACGGCCGAGATCGCCATGGAGGCGGCGCTCACCGGTCACCTCGTCTTCTCCACCCTGCACACGAACGACGCGCCCAGCGCGGTGACGCGTCTGACGGACATCGGCATCAAGCCCTTCCTGGTGGCCTCCGCGCTCCGGGCCGCCATGGCGCAGCGCCTGGTGCGCTCCATCTGCGAGAAGTGCCGGGAGGAGCACATCCCCACCGACCGCGAGCGCAAGATGCTCGGGCAGATGGCCAAGAACGTCGAGCACATGAAGATGTTCAAGGGCAAAGGGTGCCCCGTCTGCAACAACACCGGCTACAAGGGCCGCAAGGGCATCTTCGAGATTTTCACGGTGGACGACACCGTGCAGCGCATGATCTTCGACAAGGTCCCCACCACCACCCTCCGCGCCCGCGTGCGCGAGATGGGCATGCGCACCCTCCGCGAGGACGGGATGCTCAAGGTGGCCAGCGGGATGACCACCCTCGAGGAGGTGCTCCGCGCCACGATGGGCGACGAGAACTGAGGAGTTTCGCGATGGACAAGACTGCTTACGAGCTGGCCCAAGAGGCCACGACCGAGATCACGATGGCCGACCTCATGCAGGCGACGGTCGACGAGGGCGCCTCCGACCTGCACATCCGCGTGGGCGGGCCGCCCTACCTCCGCTGCTCCGGCGCCCTCGAGCCGCTCGACGTGCCGCCGCTCACGGAGGCCGACACCGCCAAGCTCGCCTTGGAGATCAGCAGCGAGGAGCAGATCGCCGAGGTGGAGAAGAACGGCGGCGCGGACTTCGGCCTTTACTTCTCGGAGGCGGCGCGCTTCCGCGTCTCCGTCTTCAAGGAGCGCCACAACTACGGGCTCGTCCTCCGCCAGATCCCCAGCACGATCCTCACCTTGGAGCAGCTGGGCCTGCCCGAGGCCGTCCACGAGCTGCTTTACAAGCCCCGCGGGCTCATCCTCGTCACCGGGCCGACGGGCTCGGGCAAGTCCACCACCCTCGCCTCGATGATCGACATCATCAACCGCGACCGCGACTGCCACATCATCACCATTGAGGACCCGATCGAGTTCTACCACTACTCCAAGAAGTCCATCGTCACCCAGCGCGAGGTGGGCGTGGACGTGCCGAGCTTCGCCGAGGCCATCCGCCGCGCCCTCCGCCAAGACCCCGACGTCATCCTCGTGGGTGAGATGCGCGACCTCGAGACCATCGGCGCGGCCATCACCGCCGCCGAGACCGGCCACCTCGTCTTCGGCACCCTGCACACCACCGGCGCGGCCTCGACGGTCGACCGCATCATCGACTCCTTCCCCACCAACCAGCAGGAGCAGGTGCGCACGCAACTCTCCATGTCGCTGGTCTCGGTCATCTCCCAGGTGCTCCTCCCCCGGGCCGACAAGGGCGGCAAGGGGCGCGTGGCCGCCTTCGAGATCATGATGAGCACCCCTTCCATCCGCAGCCGCATCCGCGACAACAAGACCTTCCAGATCAACTCCGACATCCAGACCGGCGCCAAGTTCGGCATGGTCTCCCTCGACACCTCCCTGCTCAACCTCTACATGGCCGGCAAGATCTCCTACGAGGATCTCGTCACCAAGGCGCAGGATCCCGAGACCACCGTCCAGAAACTCCGCGAGATGCAGGGGGAATAAGCGATGGCCGAACAGACCCTTCAGCTCCCGCCCCTCGTCGAGCTCGTCCGCGACAACGGCTTCCTTGACGACGAGCAGGCCCAGGAGCTCATCCGCCAGCACCTCGAGGGCGGCAAGCCCTACAAGCAGCTCATCCTCGACCAAGGCACCCTCTCCGAGGAAGACCTCCTCACCCTCATGGCCGGCAGCCAGGGCACCGACGTCGTCGACCTCTCGGGCATGGAGTTCGACGACACGCTCAAGAACCTCATCCCCGTCGCCAGCGTGCGGATGCACTCCATCGTCCCCGTCGAATCCGAGCCCGACCACGCCACCTTCGCCACCGCCGACCTCGTGGAGACCGACGTCATCGACGAGCTCACCTTCCTGCTCTCCAAGGAAATCCGCTTCGTCTTCGCCACCGAGGCCCAGATCAAGGCCGCCATCGACGACAACTTCGCCGCCGGCGACGCCTCCGACGCGCTGCTCGAGGAGCTCCCCGCCATCGGCGACGAGACCGACGAGAAGGGCATCGAGTCCGCGGCCGCCTCCGCCCCCGTCATCCGCTTCGTCAACCTCGTCCTCTACCAGGCCATCACCGACCGCGCCTCCGACATCCACATCGAGCCCTTCGAGAAGGACTTCAAGATCCGCTACCGCGTCGACGGCGCCCTCTACGAGATGAACCCGCCGCCCCTCAGCATGGCGCTGCCCATCATCTCGCGCATCAAGGTGCTCTCCAACCTCAACATCGCCGAGCGCCGCGTGCCGCAGGACGGCCGCATCGCCCTCACCGTCGCCGGGCGCCAGGTCGACCTCCGCGTCTCCTGCCTCCCCACCGTCCACGGCGAATCCGTCGTGCTCCGCGTCCTCGACCGCTCCGCCGTCTCCCTCGACCTGGAGAACATCGGCCTGCCCGAGGACATCTACGACGGCATCTCCCTGGACATCGAGAAGCCCAACGGCATCTTCATCGTCACCGGCCCCACCGGCTCGGGCAAGACCACCACCCTCTACTCCTGCCTCCGCGCCATCAACAAGGTCGACGTCAAGATCCTCACCGCCGAGGAACCGGTGGAATACGACATCGAGGGCCTCGTCCAAGTCCCCATCAACCCCCAGCAAGGCAACACTTTCGCCAAGGTCCTCCGCGCCTTCCTCCGCCAAGACCCCGACATCATCATGGTCGGCGAAATCCGCGACCTCGAGACCGCCGAGATCGCCGTCCAGGCCGCCCTCACCGGCCACTTCGTCTTCTCCACCCTCCACACCAACGACGCCGCCGGCGCCGTCACCCGCCTGGTGGACATGAACGTCGCCCCCTACCTCATCTCCTCCACCCTCCAGGCCGTCCTCGCCCAACGCCTCGTCCGCACCTGCTGCAACAACTGCAAGACCTTCTACGACCCCGACGACGAGGCCCTCCGCCGCCTCGGCCTCACCCGCGCCGACATCGGCAACCGCCAGTTCGCCTTCGGCAAAGGCTGCAAAATCTGCAACGCCACCGGCTACAAAGGCCGCAAAGGCGTCTTCGAATACCTCCGCATGTCCAACCCCATCCGCGACATGATCAACGCCCGCGAGCCCACCCTCGTCATCCGCGAGAAAGCCCGCGAGCTCGGCATGCGCACCATGCGCGAGGACGCCATCCGCAACGTCCTCGACGGCTACACCACCGTCGACGAAGTCCTCCGCTACACCTAATCAACCCCACCCGTGATGTTCTGCGCAAGCTGCGGCGCCGAGCGGCCTCCCGGCGCGCGTTTCTGCCCGCGTTGCGGGAGGCGCGCCCCCGGCGGGGAGGTGTGCCGCGAGGAAATCCCCACCCACCTCGCCGGCGCCATCCTGTCGACGCTCCTCTGCTGCCTGCCCTTGGGCATCGTGAGCATCGTTTACGCCGCGCGGGTCCCCGGCCTGGTCGCCGCCGGCGACGTCGCGGGCGCGCGCCAAGCCTCCCGCTCCGCCGCCCAATGGATGTGGTGGTCCTTCGGCATCGGCCTGCTCGGCGCCATCCTCGGCGGGTTGGCCCAAATCGCCTGATGGCGGGGCGCTTCGGCTTTTGGGCGCGCGTGGCGCTGCTCGGCGCGGTGGCCGTGCCCGTCGGGGCGGTCGCTTATCTCGCGCGGCCCGGCGCGACGCCGTGGCTGCCACGTTGCCTCTTCCATGACCTCACCGGCCTCCACTGCCCGGGGTGCGGCAACACGCGCGCGCTCCATGCGCTGCTTCATGGCGACGTCGCCGCCAGCCTCTCCCACAACCTCCTGCTGATCCCCGGGCTGCTGCTGGTCGCCCTGCTCCTGCTTTTCCCGCGCTGGGCGGGCAACCGTTGGCTCTGCCTGACCGTCGCGGCTGCCGTCCTCGCCTTCTTCCTGTTGCGCAACCTCCCCTTCCCGCCCTTTTCCCTCTTGGCCCCCTGAACGTCAAAAGCCCCGCCCCCGGAAGGGGCGGGGCTTTTTTGTGCCGCCGCGCGCTCACATCCCGGAGCGGGGGGCGATGACGGCGACGCCGGCGGAGCGGTTGCCGCCGTCGCCCTCGCCCGTGATGCGCAGGGCATAGGTGGGCGAGCCCGGCGCGCGGGCGGGGAGGCGGAGGGCGTAGATGTTGTTGTCGCGGCGCACGCCGGCATAACCCGCGTGCGCGTCCTCCGCCACGGGGCGGCCGTTCTCCAACAGCTCCACCTTGGCGATCTTCAGGGCGTTGGGGCCGCTCTTCCAGAGGATCTCGACCTCGTAGAGGCCGGCGGGGCCGATCTGGTCGGTCACGTCCACCGTCATCTTCCCGGCGGCGAGGTCCCACGGCGTCCCGGGGGCGAAGCGGAAGGCGGCCGGCCAGCGCGCGTGGCACGCCTGCGCGAAGGCGAGTGCCTCGTCCACGGCGTCCGCGAGGCTGCCCTTGGGCGCGGCGCAGGGGGCGCCGTTTGCCTCGAAGTCCCGGTCCAGGGCCGCGAGGCGAGCCTCCAGCCCCTCCCCGCCCGCGAAGAAGGCCTCCCAGCGCTTCTGGTAATAGCCGCCGCCAGCTGGCGGTGGGCGTAGTCGTTGAGGGCGCCGCGGCGGCCCGTCCAGGTGGAGGCCATGCGCCGCCAGGCGCGGGCGGCGGCCTCGCCGCCTTGGCGGCGGACGCGCGCCTCGTGCCAATCGAGCCGCCAGCGGGGCTCGTGCGCCAGGACGGCCTCCGTGCGGGCGATGGCCTCGACGAAGGCCGCCCGGGCGTCGGGATCCTCCTTGGCGCGGGAGAGCAGGGGGCGGGCCAGGTCGGCGAGGGCCTGGCGCGCGGCGTCGGCCAGGTCGTAGCGGAAGGTTTCCTGCGCGAGGAGCGCGGGGGTCTGGCGGGCGGCGCGGAGCAGGGCCTGCGCGGCGCGGAGGGTGAGGACGGGGTCGTAGTAGGGCTCGGCGGTGGACCACGTGGAGGCTTTGCGGGCCGTCCACGAGGGGCGGGCGCAGAAGAGGCTCTCGAAGCAGCCCTCCTGGTCGCGCGTCTGGGTGTAGGCGGAGTCGAGGAGGATGGCGAGCCCTTCCTGGACGGCGGGGGTGCAGAGGCCGTAGCGGCGGGTGGCGTAGAGGGCCAGCCAGGCGCCGAGGTCGGCGCGGTCCATCACCTTGCCGCGGGGCTGGAAGAGGCGTTCGGCGAGCAGCTCGTAGATGAGCGGGTTGGTCTCCAGCCCCTCGGAGAGGAAGCCCAGCCCGGCGAGCGTGGCGCCGCCGGGGGAGTCGAGCGCCTTGCCCAGCGCGCCCACCATCGGCGCGCCGCCGCAGAGGCCCTGCTTGCCGCCGAAGTTCACCAGCTCGCACCACACCCACGGGATGCCGTCGAAGGCGCGGCAGCCGACGTTGCCGGAGGTCTGGTTCTTCACGAGCGCCTCGACGAGCGTGTGCTTGGGGTCGAGCCCGCGGAGCAGTTCCGCCCGCGGGTTGGCGCCCCAGGCCTGGATGACCCACTTGGCGCCCGGCGCCGCGGCCTGCTGGGCGGCCTGGACGGCCCGCGCGCAGGCCGTGACGTCCAGCCCGCCCGTGCGCCCGCCCTCGTGGAAGAGGTCGCCCGCGAAGGCCTCCGCGCGCGCCACGCCGTAGACCTTGAAGAGATTGCGGTACCAAACGGCCGCGACGTCGCGGAAGGCCCGGGTGGTCGGATCCAGCACCGTCGGCCGCACGAAGCCATCCACCCACGTCCCCTGCGGCACGAAGCGCGCGTCCGGGAAACGCGCCTTGTCCAGCCACTCCGGCGCGTCGTACGGCATCAGCCCCACGAAGCCGTGCAGGATCGGCTCCATCCCCAGCGCCAGCGCCTCCTGGACGACGAAGCGGCCGACCTCCGCGTTGCGCTCGATCGCCTCCTGCGGCAGGGGGCCGCCCAGCCCCTCGAGGTTGCCCATGTTCCACCACGCGGCGGCGGCCTCGTCGGGCAGGAAGGCGGCGATGCGCGCCTCGGGGCAGCCCAGCTCGCGGAGCGTCAGCTGCCAGACCTTCTGCAGGCCCGCCTGGACCAGGAAGCGGCGCACGCCGAAGAGCGCCAGGCGGTCGAGCTCCTCCCGCCACGCCGCCTCGTCCCAATAGGCCATGGTGTAGGAGAGCGTGCAGTAATTGTAGGCCACGCTCTCCGGGAAGGCCGGCTCGAAGGTCAGCGTCCGCGCCGGCGCCGGCCACGGGCCCTCCAGGCGGTCCCCGCACCACGACCAGTGTGCGTCAGCCACCTCGCGCAGGTAAAGCCCCAGGCCCGCCGCCGCCAGGCGCGTCCCCGGCGCGGCGATCGCCACCCCGTCGGCCCCCTCGCGCGCGATGCGGATGGCCTTCAGCCCCGGATCCACCCGGAAGCGCACCCGCCCCTCCAGCCCCGGCGCCACGCGCCCGGCCAACTCCTCCAAAGGCCCCGCCGCGGCCACCGCCGCCGCCAGCCCCGCCATCATCACCAACAGTTTGCGCATACTATCGTTCCTTTCCGGAAAATCGCGTCTATTATACGGAAGGCCCGCCGATCCGACGTCTTTTTTCGGGGGCGGCGGGGTGGGGCGGCACGGCGGGACGCACCCCCGGCCCTAACGTGTTTGCGCAGTTCGTTTCGCGGATCGCGCCGTGTCTCGACCCGAAACCCGCCGCACCCCGACTCGAAACCCGCCGCAGCCCGACCCCGGGTCGGCGCGGAAAAGAGGGGGGCGGGCGCGGAAAAGACTTGATGGGGGGGGGGCAGTATGCTATCCTTGTGGACGTTCGGGGAGGCCTCCCCGGATGGCGCGCCCGCCCCCGGCCCGGCGGCTGCGCGGTTTGTCGGGCCGGGCAAAGGAGAAACAGGACAATGAAAGCGATTCTTGCGGCGGCCCTCGCCGCAGTGGCCCTCGGCGCCGCCCAAGCCGTCACCGCCGGTTGGGACAGAGGCTGGATGAACCTCACCGGGGGAGCGCCGGGCGTGGGCACCGTCTATTCCGGGCGCGTGAACGGCGCCTCCAGCGCGACCGTCTGGGCAGACACCGAGGCCACCTACGCCGCCATTCTCTACACGGGCGCGACGGTCGGCTCCGGCACCGTTCTGTCCACCGGCGCCAATGGCTTCGGGACTAACAACCAGTTCACGCTCGGCATCTCCGAGGGGCAGTGGACGGTCGCGCTCGCGGGGCTTTCCTCGACGAGCGTCACTTATGTCGAGGGTGTCGACCGCACGGTGGCCGCGGGCTCCAAGTATGTCCTTGGGTTTTCCTTCGACCGGGACGGCGCCACCGCCACGGTGGAGATCAGCGTGAACGGCACGGCCATCGCCACCGCCGTCGGCAACTGCGCCGGCCCCATCGGCTCATGGGCGTGGGGACAGAACGTGAGTGGCATGGACGTTTATACGGGAGACGCCCGGTATGAGGTCTTCCTCCTGCCGGCGCAGGCCGAAGGCGCCGCCGCGCTTTCCGCCTCGGAAATCGTCGCCGACGTGGCGTTGCTCCCCGAGCCGACGGCGTTGGCGCTGCTGGCGCTCGGCGCGGCGGGCCTGGCGCTCCGCCGCCGCGCGGCCTGAGGCACGTGTTTGTCGCCAAGGGAGGGTACCTGCCCGCCCATCCACCCCCGGCCCCCCGGCCGGGGGCTTTTCGCCGCGGGGGCCGGGCGGCTTGACCGTGGGCGGGGGAAATGGGATAATGGTGGCGATTTATGCTTATCAGAAAGGATGGAAGCCTCATGGTGAAGAGCGAGAAGAAGCGGGTCCGGTTCGTGGACACGACGTTGCGCGACGCGCATCAGTCGCTTTGGGCGACGCGGATGCGCACGAAGGACATTCTTGGCATCCTGGAGGCGGTGGACGACGCGGGCTTCTACGCGCTGGAGTGCTGGGGCGGGGCGACGTTCGACGTGTGCATGCGCTTCCTGCGCGAGGACCCGTGGGAGCGCCTGCGCCAGATCAAGGCGGTCTGCAAGAAGACGCCGCTGCAGATGCTCCTGCGCGGCCAGAACTGCCTGGGCTACAAGCATTACCCCGACGACGTGCTGGAGCGCTGCGTGGCGAAGATGTGCGAGAACGGGATGGACATCTTCCGCATCTTCGACGCGCTGAACGACGTGCGCAACCTGGAGGCGGCCATCCGCGCCGTGAAGAAGTATGGCGGGCACGCGCAGGGCACCATCTGCTACACGGTCTCGCCGGTGCACACGGCGGCGAGCTTCGTGAAGTTCGCCAAGGAGCAGGTGGAGCTGGGCATCGACTCGCTGGCCATCAAGGACATGGCCGGCATCCTGACGCCGAGCGCGGCGCGGGAGCTGGTGGGGGCGCTGAGGAAGGCGCTGCCGCGCCTGCCCATCGAGGTGCATTCGCACATGACCAGCGGCATGGCCCCGGCGATGTACATGGCGGCCGTCGAGGCCGGCGCGGGGGCCATCGACTGTGCGGTGGCGACCCTCTCGGGCTTCTCGTCGCAGCCGGCCCACGGCACGATGAAGGCCATCCTGGAGGGGCTGGGCTACGAGACGGGGCTGAAGGCCGAGCGCCTGACGGAGATCGACGCCTATTTCAAGAAGCTGAAGCCTGAGCGCGCCTTGCAGGCGAACGCGGCGGCGGAGGTGGTGGACGTGCAGGTGCTGCTGCACCACATCCCCGGCGGCATGATTTCGAACACGCGCAGCCAGCTGGCCCAGCAGGGCGCGCTGGACAAGCTGCCGGAGGTGCTGGAGGAGCTGCCGCGCGTGCGCAAGGACATGGGCTACCCGCCGTTGGTGACGCCCACCTCGCAGATCATGGGCGTGCAGGCCGTGCTGAACGTCCTCACGGGCGAGCGCTACGGCACGGTGACCAACGAGACGCGCCAGTACGTGGCCGGCTATTACGGCCGCTCGCCCGCGCCGGTGGACGCGAAGCTGGCCAAGAAGATCCTGGGCAAGGAGAAGAAGATCACCTGCCGCCCGGCGGATCTGTTGGAGCCGGGGCTGGCGAAGGCGGCGAAGGAGCTGGACCCGAAGCTCGTCCAGAGCGAGGAGGACATCCTCTCCTACTGCATGTTCCCGGCGGTGGCGCTGGATTACTTCCAGTGGCGCGCGAAGCCCGAGGGCGAGCGCGACCCGATCCCCGCGGACGGCGAGCTGACCATCGCCAAGGCCGCGGCGCAGGCCAAGCAGGCCGAGGAGGCGCCCAAGCCGGCGCCGCTCGCGGCGGACGACGCGCGCTTCGCGGCCATCGGCAAACAGTTCGTGGCGCTCTTCGGCTCGCTCGGCGGCGGGCTGAAGGTTGACGCGGCCTTGGCCGCCGCGCCCGCCCCCGAGGCCGCGCCTGAGGCGGCGCCCGCGCCCGCCGCGCCCGCGGCCCCGAAGAAGACGCTGAACGCGACGCTGACGGGCACCTTCTATCGCGCGGACGCGCCGGGCAAGCCCAACATCGTCGAGGAGGGCGCCTCGGTCAAGGCCGGCGAGCCGGTCTGCGTGCTGGAGGCGATGAAGCTCTTCAACCCGGTGAAGGCGGCGGAGGATTGCACAATCGTGCGCTTCCTGGTCAAGCCGGGCGAGACGGTCCAGAAGGGCGCGCCCATCGCCGAGCTCGCGTGAGGCCGGCGGGCCCCCGCCCCGTGCCGGGGTGGGGGGCCCTCATCGTCCCGAGACGGAGGAAAGGCCCGCATGGCGCACAAAAGGAAGGCCCCGGCCGAGGACCCCGCCGCGATGGGGCGGGAGTGGTTCGACCGGGAGTATGACGGGAGGACGGTCTACCGCCGTCTGTGGGGGTACGCGCGCCGTTACAAGGGCATCATCTTCGCGGGGTTGCTGCTGGGGATGCTGACGGGGGCCTCGTGGGGGCCCATCTTCATGATGATCCGGCCGATGGCCGAGCAGCTGATGCCGCCGGCGGCGGTGGAGGCGGTGGCGGAGGCGCGCGCCGAGGCGGAGGCGCCCGCCCCGGCGGCGGGGGCCAAGGGGATGCAGGCGCAGGCGCGGAAGGAGGTCTCCAAGCTGACGGGGAGCCTGGCCTCCATCGAGCGCGTGCTGGGGCGTTTCGGCCTGGAGCTGACGAACCCGGACGGCACGCCGAAGGGGTCGGTGCTGACGGTGCTGCTGGCGCTCTTCGCGGGGGCGGTGGGGCTGAAGATGGTGACGCAGTACCTGAACCAATACTTCCTGACCAAGGCGGGGATGAAGGTGGTGATGGATCTGCGCAACGAGATGTTCGCGCACCTGCAGCTGCAGTCGCTGGCCTTCCATGGGCGCAGCGACGTGGGCAAACTGATGAGCCGCGCGACGGGGGACCCGGCGATCGTGCAGACGATCATCTCCTCGACGATGAGCGATCTGTGCCGCGCGCCGTTCGAGGTGCTCACGTCGGTGGTCTTCGTCTGCGGCTACGCGGTGGCCTACGACATGCTGGGGCTGCTGCTGATCACGGTGGTGGGCTACCCGCTGTGCATGGTGCCGGTGGTGTGGCTGGGGCGCCGGATCCGCCGGTGGACGGCGCGGATGCTGGAGCAGAGCGCGGACGTGGGGTCGAGCTTCCACGAGAACCTCACCTGCATCCGGGTGGTCAAGGCGTACCACACCGAGGGGCAGGAGACGGAGAAGTACCGCGTGGCCAACCTGCGGCAGTACAAGATGAACATGCGCGCGGTGCGCCTGAGCATCCTGGTGGGGCCGCTGACGGAGCTGGTGGCCATCCTGCTGGCGGGCGTCTTCCTGATTCTGTGCGCGTGGCAGGGGCTGACCTTCGTGGAGATCGTGCCGCTGTTGCCGCCGTTCCTGATCCTGTACAAGCCGATGAAGCAGATCGGGCGCATCCAGATCGCCTTGGAGAACGGCCGGGCGGCGCTCCAGCGCATCTTCTCGCTGCTTGATGTGCACGAGGAGCTGGCCGACAGGCCCGACGCGCTGCCGCTGAGGGGCTTCGCCGACAGCATCGTCTTCGACCACGTGGACTTCGCCTATCCCGGGCGCGAGGAGTTGACGGTGCGGGACGCGGACTTCGCCATCCGGCGCGGGCAGATGTTCGCGGTGGTGGGCTCCACGGGCAGCGGCAAGAGCACGCTGGCGAACCTCCTGGCGCGGTTCTACGACGTCACCGGCGGCCATGTCCTCCTCGACGGCCGCGACATCCGCGATTATCGCCTGGCCGACGTGCGCGCCGCCATCGGCGCCGTCACCCAGGAATCCATCCTCTTCAACGACACCATCGCCGCGAACATCGCCTATGGCACGCCCGGCGCGACGCACGAGCAGATCGTCGAGGCCGCCAAGCTCGCCAATGCCCACGCCTTCATCATGGCGCACCCCGAGGGTTACGGCCGCGTGGTCGGCGAGAAGGGCTTCGTCCTCAGCGGCGGCGAGCGCCAGCGCGTGGCCATCGCCCGCGCCATCCTGCGCAACCCGCCCATCCTCATCCTCGACGAGGCCACCTCCGCCCTCGACACCGTCACCGAGCAGCAGGTCCAGGCCGCCATCGGCAACCTGATGCGCAACCGCACCATCTTCGCCATCGCCCACCGCCTTTCCACCATCCGCAACGCCGACTGCATCCTGGTGCTTGAGCATGGCGAAATCAAGGAGCGCGGCACCCACGACGAACTCTACGTGAAGGGCGGCATCTATCGCCGCCTGTGCGACATCCAGAACCGCGAACAGTCGGAGCGCTGACCATGAGCTTCCCCCCAATCGCCCCCACGCGGCGCCTTTTCGCCGCCGCCCTTCTCTGCTGCGTCGGCGCGCTCGCCGCCCAGGTGCCCGCCGGCGCCTCCGCCGAATGGCCCTGCCGCCCCCCCGCCGCCGAGTGGCCGCAGGATTTCGACCCCGAGCGCATCTACCTGGCCTCCCGCCCCTCGCTGCTGCCGGAGGGCGACCGCTTCCTCTTCGAGTGGTGCAACGCCATCTGGATCGCCCCCGTCGCCGGCGGCACCGCCAAGGTGCTCCAGCACTCCGCGGGGCAGGACGCCTGGCCCATCGTCTCGCGCGACGGCAAGCGCTTCGCCTTCCAGTCCAACCGCGCCGGCGGCTGGCACGTCTTCGTCGCCGACATCGCCGAGGGCGCCGAGGCCCGCCAGGTGGGCTTCAACTCCGAGGGCGAGCGGCCCTACGGCTGGTCGCTCGACGACTCCGAGCTCCTGTGCTTTGTCCTGCGCGACGACAACGGCTCGGTCTTCGACCAAGGCCGCCTCGCCTGGCTGCCCGTCGACAAACGCGCCGCCGAGCGCCGCCTCTTCGACGCGCCGGGCAACGACCCCGCCCTCTCCCCCGACGGGCGCCGCGTCCTCTTCGTCCAAGAGGGCGAGGATCTCTACCGCAAGGGCTTCTTCGGCGAGAACGCCGCCCGCATCTGGTGCTACGACACGCAGACCCGCGCCTTCACCCTGGCCGTCAAGCACCCCACCGAAAGCCACTCCCCCATCTGGGCCCCCGACGGCAAGGGCTTCTACTACGTCTCCGGGCAGGGCGGCACCCAAAACATCTGGTGGCACGCCTTCCCCGGCGCCGAGGAGCGCCAGCTCACCTTCTTCAAGGGCGACAGCGTCATCGCCCCCACGCTCTCGGCCGATGGCCGCACGATGGTCTTCCGGCAGGGGCTGTGGTTCTGGTCCTTCGACCCCACGCGGCCCGGCGGCGCCCCCAAGCGCATCGACCTGGTGCCCGAGGACACCGGCCTGGCCCGCGTCAAGACGCGCCGCCGCTTCTACACCTCGCTCTGGAACAACGACTCCGAGGGCTCCCTCGCCGCCACCAGCGGCGGCATGGAGTTCGCCTTCACCGTCGGCGGGGACGTCTACGTCATGGACACCGTCCTGCGCGAGCCCCGCCTCGTCTACGGCGACTCCCGCACCCACGAGCGCGAGGTCGTCTTCTCCAAGGACGGCAAGCGCCTCTACATCCTCTCCGACCGCGGCGACGGCACCGCCCTCCTCCTCGCCGAGAAGGCCCGCCCCGACCACTTCTGGTGGGAGAACGCCGACTTCCCCGTCCGCGCCCTCCTCGACACCCCCGTCCGCCGCACCCTCCTCTCCCTCTCCCCCGACGGCAAACGCCTCGCCTGGGTGGAGGACAACTGCCGCCTCGTCGTCGCCGACGCCGAGGGCAAGACCATCCGCACCATGCCCCAGGTCAAGGCCGTCAACACCTACGACTGGTCCCCCGACGCCCGCTGGCTCGTCGCCTCCCTCCAGGACGACTACGCCAACAGCGACATCTGGCTCCTGCCCATCGACGACCCCGCCGCCAAGCCCTACAACCTCTCCCGCTCCTTCACGTGGGACGGCGTCCCCGCCTGGTCCCCCGACGGCAAGCTCATCGCCTGGAACGGCCAGCGCGTCGGCTCCGGCTCCAACCTCTTCTACGTCTGGCTCCGCCGCCACGACGAGGAGGCCCTCAAGGCCCAGAACTACCGCAAGGCCATCGAGCACATGGGCCTCAAGCTCGCCGACCGCCCCGAGACCTCCCAGATGCTCGGCGCCGCCCCCCAAAAAGACGACCCCGCGCCCGACGCCAAGGAGGCCGACGCCCCCACGCCCCCCGAGCCCGTCGCCATCGACTTCGAGGACCTCCACGCCCGCGTCCACGCCCGCCCCATCCCCGCCCTCGGCGCCCCCACCTTCGCCCCCGACTCCCGCCGCGTCCTCTTCCCCGCCACCATCGGCGGCCGCGCCGGCACCTACGAGATCACCATCCCCGACGCCGCCGAGCCCCGCTTCCTCAAGGCCCGCTGGGGCTACCCCGTCGGCTGGTTCGGCAAAGGCGACGACCCCAAGACCCACGACCGCCTCGTCATGATCACCTCCGACGACAAGATCGGCACCCTCGACGAGACCTACGACTTCCGCGTCTACCAGACCCTCTCCATCCCCGACTACCAGGAACTCGCCTTCCTCACCGCCTGGGGCATCCTCCGCGACGAGTTCTACGACGCCAACCGCCACGGCGCCGACTGGGAGGCCGTCCGCCGCAAATACCAGGCCCCCGCCCGCTTCGCCCCCAGCCGCTCCGTCTTCGACCGCATCATCCACGCCCTCAACGGCGAGCTCAACGCCTCCCACCTCGGCTTCTACCCCGACTCCGGCTCCCGCAAGGAATGGGACCGTTCCGCCTCCCTCCAGGCCTGGGAGCCCGTCACCTCCCACCTCGGCATCCAATTCGACCAAAACTACACCGGCGACGTCGGCTGGATGGTCCGCCGCGTCATCCCCGGCGGCCCCGCCGACTCCGACCAGATCGGCCTCAAGCCCGGCGACCTCATCGTCTCCATCGACGGCGAGCCCATCCGCAACGGCATGGACCCCACCCTCCTCCTCAACGGCCCCCGCCCCGGCAAATACATCCTCGAGGTCCGCTCCGGCGACGCCACCCGCAAGGTCTACGTCGAGGCCATCACCTACGCCCAAGCCCGCGAGCTCCTCGTCAAAGCCCTCTACCAAGACCGCCGCGACTACGTCCACCGCCGCTCCGGCGGCGCCTTCGGCTACATCAACATCGCCAAGATGAACAACGACGAATACAACCGCTTCGAGCGCGAGACCTTCGCCGAAGGCTTCGACAAGGCCGGCATGATCATCGACGTGCGCGACAACACCGGCGGCTTCACCGCCGACCGCGTCCTCAACATCCTCGGCGCCCAGCGCCACTCCTGGTCCGTCCCCCGCCACGGCAGCCCCGCCTACCTCGCCGGCTACTGGGGCCGCCCCGTCTTCGACAAACCCATCGTCGTCCTCTGCAACCAGAACACCGTCTCCAACGGCGAGATCTTCTCCCACGCCATCAAGCAGCTCGGCCGCGGCAAACTCGTCGGCGTCCAGACCCAGGGCGGCGTCATCGCCACCAGCGACCGCCCCCTCCTCGACCTCGGCAAGTTCCGCCACCCCCACTACGGCTGGTACACCCTCGACGGCACCGACATGGAGCTCCACGGCGCCCTCCCCGACGTCGTCGTCGAAATCACCCCCGCCGACACCGCCGCCGGGCGCGACCCCCAGCTCGACGCCGCCATCGACGTCCTCCGCGCCGAGGTCGAGGCCTACCAGAAGAACCTCAAGCCCTTCATCCCCAACACCTTCAAATGGGATTGGAACCCATGATGACCCTCACCCTCCTCCACGCCAAGCTCCACCACCTCCGCGTCACCCAGGCCGACCGCGACTACCTCGGCTCCCTCACCATCGACGAAGACCTCATGGACGCCGTCGGCCTCCGCCCCAACGAAAAGATCCTCGTCGCCAACCTCGACAACGGCCAGCGCCTCGAGACCTACGCCATCCCCGGCGTCCGCGGCACCCGCATCGCCTGCCTCAACGGCGCCGCCGCCTACATGGGCAAGGTCGGCGACCGCCTCATCGTCATGGCCTTCGCCCAAGTCCCCGAGGCCGAGGCCGCCGCCCACCAACCCAAGGTCGTCCGCCTCGACGCCGACAACCGCATCGTCGCCAAGGCCTACTGATCCCGCCCCCTCGCCCGCGAAAGCCCCGGCCCCGCGCCGGGGCTTTTCGCCCCAATCCTACTGTCTAGAAGGCAACTTCCCGTGTGGGCGGTTTGCGACAAAGTGGTTGAAGTGTTCACCTGATGGGTGTATACTAAGGCCAAAGTGAGGATGAGGTTGGTGAAAGGTTTGGCATGAAGACGTGGCTGTCGGCGTTGGTGATGGTGTTTGCCGTCGCGTTCGCGTGGCGTTGGGGCGGTGCGGCGGAGGCGGCGATGATGCGCAACCCGCCGCCGAAGGAGGATCCGGAGGAGGAGCCGGGGGAGGATTGCGAGTGTCCGCCAAAAGAGATTGACCAAGGGTGCGTGAAGATCAAGCTGGATCTGGGTCGGACGTCGGTGTTGTCGGGGCGGCGGCCGGTGAGTCTGCGGGTGTACACGAACACGGCCTCGGAGGCGATCTTCACGCCGGAGGAGCTGAAGGTGGTGATGGATTACACCTTCGACCGACTCGGAAGCGACCGGACGAAGGCGGGGGTGCCGGGGGAGGTGGTCTTCATCCAGCGGACGGGGCAGGAGATCCATTTCCGTTTCGCGGAGGGGGAGTCGCTGGGGGTGCCGGATCCGGGGGTGCACAAGGAGCTGAACGAGCGGCTGCAGATGGTGGACGCGGAGGGGTGGGCGACGGCGGAGGAGCCGGCGTATTACGACCTTTATCCGGGGGATGGCTCGGTGTGGCGGTTTTACGCCACGGACGTGACGGGGCGCTTGGGGGAGTTGGTGTCGCACACGGATGCGCGGGGGCGGGTGACGACGTTGGCGGATTTCGGGGTGGAGATTTTGCGGGACGCGCACGGGGCGGTGCGGCAGGTGCTGACACCCTCTCGCCTGGCGGATGTGGTGGTCAGGGGCGCCGCCGAGTATGAGGTGTGCATTTATCCGCTGACGGAACGCCCGAACTTTGCCGACGGGCGTTATGTGCCGCCCCAAGCGACACCCATTCGCCGTTTGACGATGAAGCGGGGGAAGGATTCGCGGGAGTTGCTGGCGACGTTGCAAAAGGGGGGCGGGCAGCCGCGGGCGTATGTGTATGCCTTCGTGAACGGGGATTGGGGGCTGAGGACGCCGGAGGGGTTGGAGAAGAC
>CALXSF010000006.1 GCA_944391055.1 uncultured Kiritimatiellota bacterium
ATCACGATGGCCTTCGACCGCATGGGGCGTCGCGTGGAGTACCACGAGACGCGCGCCGGTCAGGTCGCCACGCACTTCCGCTTTGTCTACGACAACTTCCTCTGCGTCCAACGATTGGACGCTGCCAACGACAACGCCGTCCGCACCGAGTTTGTGTGGGACCCCACCGAGCCCATCGCCACGCGCCCGCTCGTCTTCCAGCCAGCCTCAGGCGAAACGGCCTACTATTTCCATGATGGCAACAAGAACGTCTCCGAGGTCTTCTACCACGCCCTCCAGGACGGCATTGCCGCCCATTACGACTACGCCCCCTTCGGCGCCGTCATCCGCACCGCCCGCGCCACCCGCGTCACCAACCGCGACCTCCTCTCCGAAAACCCCTTCCGATTCTCCTCCGAATACTACGACTCCACGCTTGCCTTAACCTATTACAATTATCGCCATTATGTCTCGTTGACAGGGGCGTTTTTGTCTCGTGATCCTGTTGAAGAGTATGGACAGCTCTATTCTCTCGTAAAAAATATGCCTATTAACCTTTGGGATTTATTGGGTCTTTCTTCATGTCCTTCTGAAACGAGGATTGACATTCGAAATTATTCTTTTTGGATAGAAATGGCTTCTGGCTATCAAGTGGAGGGAAGTCTACGCAAATATCTTCAGGAAACAATAGGAAATGAAATAAAAGAAACAATCAAATCGCAAAATCCAGATGCAAAGACTCTTATAGAAGGCATCGAATCGGTGAC
This sequence comes from uncultured Kiritimatiellota bacterium, assembly GCA_944391055.1. GTDB lineage: Bacteria > Verrucomicrobiota > Kiritimatiellia > RFP12 > DVOR01 > Spyradenecus. Next base: position 747 of record CALXSF010000006.1, read on the forward strand.
ACGCAAGATAAAAGATACGGTTAGTTTTGCAGATAGTATCTACTTCTTTTTAACATCTACGGGTCCATATATTAGAGCCTGGAATATAATACTTGATGTTAGACTATATTATCAGGAAGATTGCAATCAGATTTATTCGGATAAGTCATTTTCGTATTCTAAGACAGATCAATTTTACAATCTTTATAATAGAGGAAGTATGCAATCGTTCGCGGCAGATTTGGCGACCGTAACTGTAGAGATTATTAAAGACATAGAAAAAGCATTAGAAGCGATGAAACAGGACGATTAGCTGAAGACTGGAGTAGTAAATGAATGGAGTGATAATCAAGCGAATTGTCTATAGTTTGCTTTCTTTGATATTCAGTCTTGCCACGATTTTCGTCTTGTTTCGACTGTTCAACGCGTTGTTTGCAAGCGACTTCTTTTCGCCATATTGTAATTTTACTCTGCGATTGCCATTTGAGTGGGTGAGATTTGTCACGGGGAATGATTGTGAACGTTATGTTTATGTATTGACAATTCTTTCCCGTATTTCTTTTTGGTTCGCGATAGGTACACTCGCTTACTTCTATTTCTTTTGTTTAACGACAAGAAGTTTGCGACGTGATTGGTTGTTTTTGGCGTCTCTTTCTACCCTCTATGCGATTTGGAGCGGCTTTTGTCTTATGTTTGCTGGGCCGACTTTAATAATTCGCTATTCCTCTTCTACGGATGAACGTTGGGTGTGGCCACGGGACAAGGTGGCGCCGCAGGAAAAAGTGTCGTGCCCGAGCGAGGTTGAGAGACCGAAGACGGAAGGGGTGAGGCTGTACCCCAGGGAGGCGTCGGCGGCCGCCATACGATAGGAAGGGCAAAGCCCGCATTGTCGCATTTGGCAAAGGTGGCCATTGGCCGGTGCCCGGTTCCCAGAAACCCTAATTTTGAGTATTCTAAGCGTCCAGAGTGAATGAAATGCCTCACATCTATTTGCCTGGAATACTGATTCGGTGTTGTGCCAAGGACATGCTCTCTAAGCAGGTCTCAGAGTTCGCTTATTTCTATGGGGGACGATTCCGCGCCGTTTGTGCCTTTTACGCGACTCGAAGTCTGCATTTCAATCAGAAGAGGGACTCTGTCTGGCCAGGTGCGTCATGGCTTATTCTGACGCGCAAACGCTGTCGCATTCATTGTACGGCACTCCATCGCGCATGGGATATCGAACGAACGTTCTCCCACGTCGACCCCATTCGTTTTTTCACTGCCAGCGACAAGGATTGCCCAGTCCAACTGAGATTGGGACTTTTTCCAATTCTGTGTCACAGTGCATTCCCTAATACCTGGCTTGGCATCCTGTGTCTTGGGGGTGTTTCATATTGTTGCATTGAGGCTGGAGGAGAGCTGTTCGTCTATTTTGCTTCGCGATCCTCAATTCGCCTATTGTTCTGTGCGTTACGGGAGTGGATGGTTGAATACAGGTAATGTTGCTTATGTGGCCGAGTAAGACATTTCGTTGTCCAATCTGTGACCGGGATAATCCTCGCGACAATAGGTATGTTCACTATCGTAAAATTACCGAGGTTTTCCTTCAAATCTAGGGGTAATCCCAACGGCACCAGGGAATCAAGAAACGAGTAGTTCTAGGAGGTAGAAAATGCCAAGGAAAATCATCGTCTACTTATTTGTGGGAACTTTGATGAAAATGCCTTTCGTTTTCGGTTGCGCATGTATAAACTATCGACATTGTCCAGACGAGATGGCATTGCATACGCAATTCAACGTGTTACGCAATGATTTGTTACAGGGGACTTTTTATTGTGGAAGCGATGATGTCTGGCATTACTTTGTCGTTGAAAGACGATTGTGGTTTATTATTATCGAAGATGGTCTGAAATCCCCTGCAACAATCCCATTGCCGTTTTCAATCAAGCCTTTAAGTAAAGAGCGAAACACTTGGGTTGTTATAGACGGTTACACAACATGGCTGGATGGATTAAATTGACTTATTCCATGATTTTGCTCTTCAGATAGAGGCTTGCGGTGCCGTGATTGGGGATGGTGAAGACGAAGGTCTTTGGGTGCTTCCAGGAGCCGAGGCGCTCTTTGGGGATATAGAAATGGCGACCTCCGCATATCCGGCGGGATTCTTCTCTGAAAATACGTTGGTTTTGTGATGGATTTCAGATTAATATCCCAGAAGGCTATGTAAACCTTACCCATACATTAAGCATAGAAATGCCAGAGCAAACAATTAAGGGACATAGTGATTATCGGCGCGGTTTCCCTGGGTCAGGATTTGGCCTGCCTGATTTCTTGTGGCGATCTCCCGATGTTTCTTATAAAGGAGGTGTGCGGCAATGAAATCTCTCTACATATTATATGTTATCGTTGCATTACTCCTTTTGACATTGGTTGGAATAATTCATACATATTGTTTCTCATATCTTTTGGCATCTCTGGCTCTTGGATTTTGTTTGCCGCCAATTTCTAAAATTAACATTGTGATTCTCTTGTTTTTGACGTTTCTGCTTGTATTTTCGGGTCATTCAATTCAAGAGACTCATCATAAGATAGAGAAGACAAATGCCTGGTTCCAATCAAATAGTCAAAGCCTTGAGACTGCGGAGGGGGAATAAGTGCTTCTGCGATGGAATCTTCTACTACTAGGGTTTCTGCTGTCAGCGTCTTTATGCGTCGTAGAAAGTTGTGAAGGTGGTTTTTTCTATGAACCACTGTTTATCTTTCCGCTTTTTATTTTGGGGAACATTTTGAGAAACAAATGAATGCCTTTGGCGCCTCGACGTCATCTTCCGCTGAATCACTTTTAGAGGAGATGACTGATTGCAAGCAAAACCGTGAAGCGTTTTCAGCCACTACCTAAAAAACTTCACGGTTTTGCTTACAACGTGTCCATATCACGGGGCGCGCGGCGGGCGGTTGAGGAATTCGGCCGATGGGTGTATACTGGGGCGAAATGTGCAGGAGGCCGGCTGGTAGTTTGTCTTGAAGGCGTGGGCGCACGCGTCGGCGATGACGGCCGAGGCCGACCGCTTCGGCCCAGGGGCGTTTGGGACGCGTTCAGGGAAAATAAGGCACACAGGAGGAACGAAGTGGCGCATCTTTATTGCAAGGACGGGTTCGGCGTTTTCCCCAAAAAGAAATTGACGACTATGTCGTGCGAGGGGGTTCTTTGCTGCATCGGCTGCATACTTGGTCGCTTTGGCGTTAGGCGTCGAGGATGGTCTTGGATCGTCTTTTCCCGAGAACGTGTGCGATTCCATGGCATAACCTTGTTCAATGTCTCGAGTCGGGATTGGGTGTTCGCGAAACGCGAGATCCTTTCCGTTCACACAAACGCTGACAAAGACATCCCCTTCCTGCGCAAAGGAAGGGCGTTCCCGTTTTCGACCCCCTACTACTTTTTCGAGCGACAATCCGCGCTTTGCTTCAGATGGCCGGCGCATTCGCCCTTTTTGGTCGTGGAGACGAGGGATTGTTTCTTCCTTTTTAGGTCCGGCGCCTCGGCCATCGGGGCGCTTCATGCCGTCTTTCGTGCCGAACTGGCCTAGCGTAGGCAGGGGAGGCTTCGCGCGCCGGTGTTTTGGGGTTGCGTTTGGGGCGGGGGTTTGTTATCATTGACGGGTTTTCGTCTAGGGAGGAGTGTCCCTTGGCGTTTTTGGCGTCCGCAGGCGATCCAGCAGTCTACTGTCGCGCGGGGGCTCGGCGCAGGCCGGGGCGTGGGAGGTTGGAATCCTCCGTGCCTAAATCTTCGGCGTCCGCGGGTGGCCGCGGGCGGAGTTCGTGAAACCCTTCTGAGAGGTGTTGGCATGGCCAGTGACGAGGATTTTGTGTTCGGCAAGCTCAAGCCGGTGATTCAGCCGCCGAACCTGATTGAGATCCAGACGCAGTCGTTCGCGGATTTCCTTCAGGCGGACGTGAGCGCGGGGAAGCGTCAGACGAAGGGGTTGCAGGCGATCTTCAAGGAAGTGTTCCCGGTGACGTCGAAGGATGGGCGCTTCACGATTGATTTCGTGCGCTACAACCTGGAGAAGCCGAAGAAGACGGCGTTCGAGGCGTTGCGGGACGGGGACACGTTCTCGGCGCCGCTGCACGCGACGTTCCGCCTGAAGGACGGGGACGAGGTGCGCGAGGACGACGTGTATCTGGGCGAGGTGCCGCTGATGACGCGGGACGGCTCGTTCATCATCAACGGGGCGGAGCGGGTGATCGTCTCGCAGCTGCACCGGAGCCCGGGGGTGTGCACGGAGAAGATGACGCACGCGAACGGGCATGATTTGTTCTCGGTGCGGATCATCCCGGACCATGGGTCGTGGATCGAGATTCAGTTCGACGCGTCGGACGTGCTGTGGGTGTATTTGGATCGGCGGCGCCGGGCGCGGAAGTTTTACGTGACGACGTTCCTGCGGACGTTGGGGTATGGGACGGACGAGGAGATCCTGAAGCTTTACTACACGTTCCACACGATCGCGACGTCGGACCGGTGGTCTGACGACGAGCTGGTGCATTACGTGCTGAAGGATGACCTGATCGACATCAACAGCGGGTCGGTGCTGGCGCGGCGGTATGAGCCGGTGACGCCGGCGTTGGTGGATCTGGCGGCGCGGGCGGGGATCCCGTTCTTCGACGTGGTGGACACGTCGTTCGACAAGGGGCTGTTGCTGAAGACGATCAAGATCGACCCCGCGCACAGCGAGGAGGACGCGGTGAAGGACGTCTATCACCGCCTGCGCCCGGGCGACCCCGTGACGGCGGCGAACGCGCGCACGTATGTGCATGGGCAGTTCTTCGAGCAGCGCCGGTATGACCTGGGCTACGTGGGGCGCTACAAGGTGAACCAGCGGCTGGGGCTGTTGGGGAAGGTGGATCTGGAGCGCCGGGTGCTTTCGGAGGACGGGATCGAGGTGGTGGAGGCGCTGCGCCTGCTGCTGAACATCGCGTCGGGCCGCGGCTCGGTGGACGACATCGACCATTTGGGGAACCGCCGGATCCGGACGACGGGGGAGCTGCTGGAGAATGCGTGCCGGCAGGGGCTTTCGCGCACGGAGCGGCTGATCCGGGAGCGGATGAGCTCGTATGACCCGAACAGCGGGGTGCTTTCGCCGATCAAGTTGGTGACGTCGAAGAGTCTTTCGGCGGTGATCCAGGATTTCTTCGGGCGGAGCCAGCTGAGCCAGTTCATGGACATGACGAACCCGCTTTCGGCGTTGGCGCACAAGCGGCGTCTGTCGGCGTTGGGCCCGGGCGGCCTGTCGCGCGAGCGGGCGGGCTTCGAGGTGCGCGACGTCCACCCCACGCACTACGGGCGCATCTGCCCGATCGAGACGCCGGAAGGCCCGAACATCGGCCTGATCTCCTCGCTGGGCATCTACGCGAAGATCAACCGCTACGGCTTCATCGAGACGCCTTACCGCGTGGTGAAGGACGGGCGGGTGACGGACGAGGTGCTCTACATCGACGCGGACGAGGAGGAGAAGCACGTCATCGCCCAGGCCAACGCGCCGCTCGACGCGCAGGGGCGTTTCAAGAACCCCATCGTGAAGGTGCGCCGGCGCGGGGAGTTCACCACGGCCGAGCCGGATGAGATTGACTTGATGGACGTGAGCCCGATGCAGGTGATCTCGATCGCCGCCGGGCTGATCCCCTTCTTGGAGCATGACGACGCAAACCGCGCGCTGATGGGCGCGAACATGATGCGCCAGGGCGTGCCGCTGATGAAGACCGAGCGCCCGCGCGTGGGCACGGGCCTGGAGGGCATCGCCGCGGCGGACAGCTGCGTGACGGTGCTGGCGGAGGAGGATGGCATCGTGGCCTACGTCTCGGCCACGGAGATCGTCGTCTCGAAGGACGGGAAGTGCCCGGCGAAGGTGCGCAAGGGCGAGAAGGCCCCCGGCTGCCGGCGTTATCTGCTTGAGAAGTTCCGCCGCTCGAACGCGGGCACCTGCGTGAACCAGAAGCCGATCGTGCGTCTGGGCCAGGCGGTGAAGAAGGGCCAGGCGCTGGCCGACGGCCCGGCGACGGACGCGGGGGAGCTGGCGCTGGGCAAGAACCTGCTGGTGGCCTTCATGCCGTGGCGCGGCTTCAACTTCGAGGACGCCATCCTCATCAATGAGCGCTGCGTGAAGGACGACACCTTCACGTCCATCCACATCAAGGACTTTGAGTGCGGGGCGCGCGACACCAAGCTGGGCCCCGAGGAAATCACCCGCGACATCCCCAACGTGGGCGAGGACATGCTCCGTAACCTGGGGAGCGACGGCGTGGTCCGCATCGGCGCGGAGGTGAAGCCCGGCGACATCCTGGTGGGCAAGATTACCCCGAAGAGCGAGACGGAGCTGGCGCCCGAGGAGCGGCTGCTGCGCGCCATCTTCGGCGAGAAGGCCGCCGACGTGCGCGACACCTCCCTGAAGGTGCCGCCGGGCACCAAGGGCATCGTGATGGACGTGCGCGTGACGAACGCGGATCCCGGCGCGGCCCTCAAGATCCGCAAGGCCAAGGCCGCCCGCGGCGCGTTGCTGGACGACGGGGACCTGGCCGAGAATTACCTCGACGACGCGGCGATGCCCGGCAACGGCGCGGACGCCGAGGCCCGCCACGCCGAGGAGATCCGCCGCCGCCGCGAGGCCCAGCTGCTGGACGAGATGGCCAAGGCCTTCAGCGACCGCTTCCTGAACGAGAAACTGACGGTGGACATCCTGGACGCCGAGACCGGCGAAATCATCATCCCCAAGAACAAGAAGGTCACCAAGAGCCTCTTGGCCAAGCTGGCCGAGGCCCACGACCATCTGCAGGAGGTGGAGAACCCCACCTATCAGCAGCAGATCGAGGACGTGCAGGCGATGTTCGCCCCCCGTTTCGCCGAGCTGGACATCATCGGCATCGAGGGCATGGGCGAGGACGGCCTGGTGGACGAGGAGCGCGTGGTCAAGCAGGTGCGCGTCTTCATCGCCGAGAAAAAGAACCTCTCGGTGGGCGACAAGCTGGCCGGCCGCCACGGCAACAAGGGCGTGGTCTCGCGCATCCTGCCGGATTGCGACATGCCGTTCCTGCCGGACGGGCGCTCGGTGGACATCGTGCTGAACCCGCTGGGCGTGCCTTCACGCATGAACCTGGGGCAGCTGTTCGAGACGGTTCTCGGCGGCGCCTGCTCGGAGCTGGGCATGCACGTGAAGACGCCGGTCTTCGACGGCTGCCAGGAGAGCGAGATCGACGCGCTGCTGGCCAAGGCGCGCGCCCATCAGGAGGCCGACACGGCCCCCGGGACGGTGCCGTGGATCAGCGCCGACGGCAAGACGCAGCTCTTCGACGGCCTGACGGGCGAGCCTTTCAGCCAGCGCGTCGTCGTGGGCACCATCTACATGCTCAAGCTGCACCACTTGGTGACGGACAAGATCCACGCCCGCGCCACGGGGCCCTATTCGCTCGTCACCCAGCAGCCGCTGGGCGGCAAGGCGCAGGCCGGCGGCCAGCGCATGGGCGAGATGGAGGTCTGGGCGCTGGAGGCCTACGGCGTGGCTTACGCGCTGCAGGAGCTCCTCACCGTGAAGTCCGACGACGTGGCCGGCCGCACCAAAATCTACGAGACGATCGTCAAGGGCACGAACACGTTGGAGGCCGGCACGCCGGAATCCTTCTCGGTGCTCGTCAGCGAGCTGCGCGGGCTGTGCCTGGACATGCGGCTGCTCGGGGGGAGCGGCGAGGAGGAGCAGCAGAAGCCTGCCGCCATCCCCGCCCCCGCCACCCTCATCTAACATCAGCTTTGGAGGTTTACCGTGAGTGCCTACGCCACGACGAAGGATATGTCCAAGCTTTCCGCGAACGCGCAGTATGACGCGGTGAGCATCACCTTGGCCTCGCCCGAGACCATCCGCGAATGGTCGCACGGCGAGGTGAAGAACCCCGAGACCATCAATTACCGCTCCTACCGCCCCGAGCGCGACGGCCTCTTCTGCGAGAAGATCTTCGGGCCGACGAAGGACTGGGAGTGCGCCTGCGGCAAGTACAAGCGCATCAAGCACAAAGGCATCATCTGCGACCGCTGCGGCGTGGAGGTCACCCAGGCCCGCGTCCGCCGCGAGCGCATGGGCCACATCGAGCTGGCCGTGCCGGTCTGCCACATTTGGTTCTTCAAGTGCAACCCCAGCCGCATCGGCGCCATCCTTGACCTGCCCAGCACCGTCCTCGAGCGCGTGCTCTACTACGAGGATTACCTCGTCACCGACCCCGGCGAGACCCCGCTGGCCGAGTATCAGCTGCTCACCGAGGCCGAGTACAACGAGGCCGTCGCCAAATACGGCCCCGAGGCCTTCGAGGCCGGCATGGGCGCCGAGGTCATCCGCACCTGCCTGCGCCGCGTGGACCTCGACGAGCTGATGCAGAAGCTGGAGGAGGAGATCGAGAACACCCGCTCCAAGCAGACGCGCAAGAAAATCACCAAGCGCATGAAGATCGTCGAGGGCTTCCGCGCCTCCGGCGCCAAGCCCGAGTGGATGATCCTCGAGGTGCTCCCCGTCATCCCGCCCGAGCTCCGCCCCCTCGTCCCCCTCGAGGGCGGCCGCTTCGCGACGAGCGACCTGAACGACCTTTACCGCCGCGTCATCAACCGCAACAACCGCCTCAAGAACCTCCTCTCCCTCAAGACCCCCGACGTCATCATCCGCAACGAGAAGCGGATGCTCCAGGAGGCCGTCGACGCGGTCTTCGACAACGGCCGCCACGGCCGCGCCGTCGCCGGCGCCGGCGGGCGCCCCCTCAAATCCCTCAGCGACATGCTCAAGGGCAAGACCGGCCGCTTCCGCCAGAACCTCCTCGGCAAGCGCGTGGACTACTCCGGGCGCTCGGTCATCGTCGTCGGCCCGCACCTGAAGTTGAACCAGTGCGGCCTGCCCAAGAAGATGGCCCTCACCCTCTTCGAGCCCTTCATCATCCGCCGCCTCAAGGAGCTTGGCCTCTGCCACACGGTGCGCACCGCCAAGAAGATGATCGAGCAGCAGAAGCCCGAGGTCTGGGACATCCTCGAAGAGGTCACCCGCGGCAAGACCGTCATGCTCAACCGCGCGCCCACCCTCCACCGCCTCTCCATCCAATCCTTCGAGCCCGTCCTCATCGAGGGCGAGGCCATCCGCCTCCACCCCATGGTCTGCACGCCCTTCAACGCCGACTTCGACGGCGACCAGATGGCCGTGCACGTCCCACTCTCCGTTGAGGCCCAGCTCGAGAGCCGCCTCCTCATGCTCTCGACCAACTCCATCTTCTCGCCCGCCAGCGGCGACTCCAACAAGACCCCGACGCAGGACATCGCCCTGGGCTGCTACTTCCTCTCCGTCCCCGCCCAGGCCGACAAGAACGCCGGCAAGCCCGTGGGCAAGGGCGTCAAGCCCGACCCCGTCAACGACCGCCTGCCCCTCTTCGGCTCCTCCGACGAGGTCAAGCTCGCCTTCGACGACGGCGCCATCCGCGTCCACGACCGCATCTGGTTCAAGAACCCCGACCACGGCCACCCCGAGCGCGCCAACGGCGACCCCGACGCCAAGGTCCTCGTCACCCTCGTCGGCCGCGTCATCTTCAACGAGGTCTGGCCCGCCGAGATGGGCTTCTGGAACGACAAGGTCACCAAATCCACCCTCGGCAAACTCATCCTCGCCTGCCACCAGGCCGTCGGCCACGACCGCACCATCGAGACCCTCGACAAGCTCAAGGCCCTCGGCTTCGAATGGGCCTGCCAGTCCGGCGCCTCCATGGGCATCAAGGACATGATCCGCCCCGCCGACAAGGACAAGATCATCGAGGCCTCCGAGAAGGAAGTCGCCAAAGTCCAGCGCCAGTTCGCCCAAGGCGTCATCACCGAAGGCGAGCGCCGCGGCAAGATCACCGACGTCTGGTCCTCCGCCACCGAGCGCATCGCCGACTCCCTCTACAAGACCATCGAGCAGAACATCTCGCCCGACAACCCCAAGCCCGCCGACATCAACCCCATCTACATGATGGCCGACTCCAAGGCCCGCGGCTCGCGCACCCAGATCCGCCAGCTCGCCGGCATGCGCGGCCTCATGGCCAAGCCCAACGGCGAAATCATCGAGACCCCCATCACCGCCTCCTTCCGCGAAGGCCTCTCCGTCCTCGAATACTTCATCTCCTCCCACGGCGCCCGCAAGGGCCTCGCCGACACCGCCCTCAAGACCGCCGACGCCGGCTACATGACCCGCAAGCTCGTCGACGTCGCCCAGGACGTCATCATCACCCAGCAGGACTGCAACACCATGTCCGGCATCGAGGTCGAGGCCGTCGTCGAAGGCAACGAGGTCAAGCTCCCCCTCGCCAAACGCATCGTCGGCCGCACCGCCCTCCACGAGATCCGCGACCCCCAGACCGACGCCGTCATCGTCGAGGCCAACGACGAGATCGACGAGGCCAAGGCCGCCGCCATCGAGGCCGCCGGCATCGAAAAGGTCTGGATCCGCTCCGGCCTCACCTGCGACTGCAAACACGGCATGTGCGCCAAATGCTACGGCCGCGACCTCTCCACCGGCAAGACCGTCGAGATCGGCACCGCCGTCGGCATCATCGCCGCCCAATCCATCGGCGAGCCCGGCACCCAGCTCACCATGCGCACCTTCCACGTCGGCGGCACCGCCTCCACCATCGCCGAGACCTCCGAGATCGTCGTCAAGAACAAAGGTTTCCTCCGCCACCGCGACCTCCGCGTCGTCAAGAACGACGCCGGCGAGCTCATCGTCCTCAACAAAAACGGCTCCGTCGCCGTCACCGACGAGGAAGGCAACGAGTTCGAGGCCTACCCCATCCAGATGGGCACCACCCTCTACTTCGAGGACAACGGCAAAGTCGCCAAAGGCGACCGCATCGCCACCTGGGACCCGCACTCCGTCCCCATCATCGCCGACGCCCCCGGCCTCGTCGTCGAGGAAGACTTCGAGGAAGGCGTCACCGTCGAGACCCGCGCCGACGAGGCCACCGGCGCCCGCACCCGCGTCGTCACCGAGTCCCGCACCACCCTCCACCCCCGCCTCGTCATCAAGGAGCTCCCCGAAGGCGCCGGCGACCCCTCCACCCTCGACGTCTCCAAACTCCACACCCTCGGCGTCCACTCCATCCCCGTCGGCGCCACCGTCATGGTCGCCGACGGCGACCTCGTCAAGCCCGGCGACACCCTCGCCAAGACCCCTCGCGGCGAAAACAAGACCCGCGACATCACCGGCGGCCTCCCCCGCGTCGCCGAGCTCTTCGAGGCGCGCACCCCCAAGGACGTCGCCGAGATCTCCCGCATCGACGGCGTCGTCGACTTCGGCGAGGACGAGCGCGGCAAACGCGTCCTCATCGTCAAGGACGAGGTCACCGGCATCGCCGAGAAACACCTCATCCCTCTCTCCAAGCAGATCGTCGTCTTCAAGGACGACCACGTCCGCCGCGGCCAGCAGCTCACCGAAGGCTCCATCTCCCCCCAAGAGATCCTCGACGTCTGCGGCCCCCAGGAGCTCCAGAAATACCTCGTCAACGAAGTCCAGCAAGTCTACCGCCTCCAAGAGGTGCAGATCAACGACAAGCACATCGAGATCATCATCCGCCAGATGCTTCGCAAGATCCGCATCGAAAACCCCGGCGACACCGACTTCCTCTACGGCGAGCAGGTCTCCCGCCACATCTTCGAGGAAGTCAACGCCCGCATGGCCGAAGAAGGCAAGCGCGCCGCCGAGGGCAAACCCGCCCTCCTCGGCATCACCAAAGCCTCCCTCGAGACCGACTCCTTCATCTCCGCCGCCTCCTTCCAGGACACCACCCGCGTCCTCACCGAGGCCTCCACCATGGGCCGCGTCGACGAACTCCGCGGCTTCAAGGAGAACGTCATCCTCGGCCACCTCATCCCCGGCGGCACGGGCTTCCCCATGCACCGCTACATCAAGATGGTCCCCCTCGGCACCCCCATCAGCCAAGACGAGATGGACGAGGTCTACGGCAAGAAGGACGAGAACGGCATCTCCACCGACGCCATCGAAATCCCCGAGGAAGAACTCCTCGCCGACAACGACGCCCCCTTCGGCGAGCTCTTCATCGACCCCGCCGCCGCCGTCTCCGAGACCGACGCCTCCGGCGACCCCCCCGAGCTCTTCTGAGCCCTCCCAAAAGAAAGCCCCCGACCGCCCGGTCGGGGGCTTTCTTTTTCCCGGAGACGCCCCGCCCCGCCGGGAGGCCTCCGGAGCTGCAAATAAGTCTTGCCTCTCCCATTAACTTATGTTATAATTGAATCCATTCCGCCGCAAACCGTGGCGGCGACTTGCGAAAGGAACGAAACGATGCGAAAGACAATGCTGTTGTGCCTGGCGCTTGGCCTCGCCGGCCTGGCCGGGGCGGTGACCATCGATTGGACGACGCAGACCAACGTCCCTGCGAACACCACTATCACCCATGACTTCGTCGGGGGGCAGGATTTCTCCGTGGCGTTTGTCTTCTCTGAGAGCGCCTTTGACGCGGCGGTCGAAAGAGCCGGGGGAAGCCTCGGCTCCTACAACATCCTCTATCTTGCCTATAATTCCAATAACACGCAAAATGGCCCCAACCTGCGTGTGGCGCTTTCGGGCAAAGTCAATGGGAATGGCAATATTGGCGCCAATGTTTCGCTGGCTGGCATTGACGGCGACGCAAACGTCCTCGGCGTCACCGTCGACTTCGCGGACGGCTGGGGTGATGGCACCGCTCGTGCCATCACCTACACGCTCTACCTGAACGGCGAGACCCTTGGGAGCTGGACGCACTCCAACGTCGGCACGGGTTACGACGGCTTCCATCACATCCGCACCTATTTGGAGGGCACGACGCTTCATTATGGGGACGGCTTGGCCTCCGGCTCGGACTTCACGGCCCTGCTCCCCGAGCCGACGGCGCTGGCGCTGCTGGCCCTCGGCGTCGCGGGCCTCGCCCTCCGCCGCCGCGCGGCGTGAGCGCGCCGCCCCTTGCGCGAAGGCCCCCGGTCTCCCGGGGGCCTTTCGTTTTGCGCGCGCCGGCCATCCGCGGGCGGACGCCCCGGCCCTTGCGCGTGCCGGGGGCGGGGCCAGACAGTCAAACGAGAAGCCCGCACGGAGCGTGCCTCCCCGCATTCCCGACCCGGCGTTTTCCGGTTGCGAAGGGGGGCGGGAATGTGCGATACTGTGGCAGTTTGGAGGAACGCCATGCGAGACAGCACCCGTTTGCTTTTGCCCTTCTGCCTCGGTCTGGCCATGACGGCTCGGGCCGAGCTGAACTACTTTCTTTATGACCTCTCGGCGGGGACGGCCGAGCGCCTCGACGCCCCGCCCGAGAACGTGTTGGACGAGACGTACCACACCGGCAACCTCATGCTCTTTGTCCAGGACACCACGGTCTCCGAGGCCTACGCCGTCGGCGTCTTCGAGGTGACGATGGGCCAAGCGCAAACGATGGGGTGGAAGCCTTCTTTTAATCCCTCCGACGCACCCTGCGCCTATGCGACAAGCTCCACAGGGAATGACTTCACAAACAACAAACCCTTGCTTGCCAATCTTGCATGGCCCACCCCTGAGCAATGGGCCGCTTACGCGGGCGAGAAGCGGAAGCCGTGTAACGTCAGGGGGGGGAGAGGGACGTCCTCTTCTTTGAACCCGGTCTCGCGGTATACGTGGTGGAATACTTATCGGAAGCAGTGGACGGCCAACGCCCATGGCGTCTACAACATCTATGGCAACGTGGCCGAGTATGCCACGGACACTCTTTTCTATGGTGGTTACGCGCTTCGTGAGTGCGAATATGAAGATGACCTGTCGCTTGGAGTCTCTGCCAGTGCGATTGGCATGCCGGACGACAAAGTTGGTCTGCTTGGGGCGCGGCTGGTCTACAACCTGCCCGAGGAGCAGCGCCACGCCGTCACCGTGACGCTCGACGGCGAGGCCGTCGGCGAGGCGGCGGCCTACAAACCCGGCGAGGCCGTCACCGTCGAGCCGCCCACGCCCGGGGCGTGGCGCGCCCTCACCGGGCGCGTCGTCACCCCGGAGAGCCTCGCCGTCTCGGGCGGGGTGGGGGAGCCCATCGCCTTCACGATGCCCGGCGAGGCCGTCACCGTCGCCTACACCTCCACGGAATACGCCGAGATCACCGTCGTGAACGGCACCCTCACGTTCGCGGAGGGGAAGGATCGCGCCTATGTGGGCGACTGGGTCACCGTCACCGCCGACGCGCCCAAGGCGTGGCAGACCTTCAAGGGCTGGGAGGCCACCGGGATGGAGCCGCCGCCCAACGAGACCTTCACCTTCCGAGTGCCCGAGGACGCGCAGGACGCCATCACCCTCACCGCCACCTATCAGGATCTCCCGCGCGTCCTCATCCACGGCGGCACCGCCGCCGTCTCCGACGGCGAGGCCCGCGGCAACGGCTTCTACACCGCCGGCGCCACGCTCACCCTCACGCCCAACACGCCCGAGGGCTGGCGCTTCCAGGGCTGGGAGCAGGAGGGCGAGGGCACCTTGGAGGGCAATGTCTTCACGGTGCCCGAGAGCGGCGTGACGACCCTCACCGCCCGCTTCGCCGAGCCGCCGCGCGTCTTCGTCTCCGGCGGCGCCGCCACCGTCTCCGAGGGCGAGGGCTACGGCAACAACGCCTACGCCCCCGGCACCGTCCTTCGCCTGACCCACGCCGACCGCGTCGGCTACACCTTCGCCGGCTGGAAGGGCGGCACGGTCTCCTCCGAAAACACCTTCACTGTTCCCGAGAGCGGCGTGACGACCCTCACCGCCACGTACACGGCCCGCACGCGCGTCCTCGTCGCCGGCGGCACCGCCGAGCCCGCCTCGACCGACGGCTATTACGACGCCGGCACCAAGCTCGCCCTCACCGCCGACAAGCCCGTCGGGTACGTCTTCGACCATTGGGAGGGCGGCACGGTCTCCGGCAGCACCTTCACGGTGCCCGCGAGCGGCACCGTCATCCTCACCGCCGTCTTCAAGGTCGACGAGGACGCCGATGGTAGCGGCGCCACCCTCCACCTCGGCTCCAAGACCGATTCCGAGCCCTACGACACGCTCTTCGGCTCCACCCCCGCCAAGAGCGCTACCTCCGTCACCGACCCCTACGGCAACAAGTACCTCTCTTATGCCTATACGGACGCCGCCGCCGTCGCCGTCTTCAACCTTGAGGCGGGCGAGGTGTCGTTCACCGAAAACGTTTCCACCTCCACCGAGGGGAAGACCAAGCGCCTCCAGCTCCGCCGCGTGAACGCCTCCGACGGCAACGACTTCTACATGGGCGTCTTCGAGACCACCCGTGGCAACGTCCACTACCTCGAGACGCTCACCAAGGCCGACCCCGTCCGTATCTCCGACACCACAGCCGCCGTCTATTACAGCGGCAGCCTTTACGAGAACGACCCCGACTTCGAGGATTGTCTTGAGATGCTCAACAACGCTTTCGACGTCCCGGAGGCCCGCTTCCCGACCCCTGCCGAGGTCATCAAGGTCGGCGACGCCAGCCGCGCCAAGAATGCGAATGCCGGTTACGGCGCGGGGCCTGACAAAACGATCACGGAGGCGATGGTCCATTACAAAGCCGGTTACCCCAACTTCAACGATGCCGGCGAAACGACGGTCGACCCTTACGGCTTCTATGACCTTTGGGGCAACGGCTGGGAGATGGCGGGGGATGGCGGGGCGCCCTTCGGCGGCGCCTGCACCGAGCAGCAGTTCGGGGCCTGCCAAACCAAAAACCGCTTCAACAATCTCTCCGCCGTTGCCTTCCGTCCGGTGATCGATGTCGAGACGCCCGTGGCGCTCAAGGTGGAGGGGGCGACGGGAACCATTTGGGCCGTGGAGGGGGAGAAGCTCTTCCCGAGCCCGGACGAGACGCCCGTGCGCCCCGGTTATGAGTTTGTGGGGTGGACGCTCGGCGGCGCAAAGATCGACCCGGGAACGTATGTCGTGAAGCGCGCCGACGCGGGCAAGACCCTCGCGCCCCAGTGGGAGGCGATCTCGCTCACGGCCAAGTTCGTGGACTGCGAGGGGCCCGCCAAGGTCGTCCCCGGCCTGGAGACCCGCGTCCTCACCGACCCCAACCGCACGCTCTCGACCCCGGGCTTCAAGATCGAGCCGTCGGACGCGGCGGCGTATTCGCAGGGCACCGGCTTCGCCATCATCACCTTCGCCGACGACGCCAAGGGGGAGGTGACCGTCACCGCCCTTTACAATGCGGTCTCGCTCACGGCCACGTTCGTGGACTGCGAGGGGCCCGCCGCGGTTGCCCCCGGCGAGACCGTCGCCGTCTCGCCGACGGCGGGCGGCACGCTCGTCGGCCTCAACGTCGAGCCCGGCGAGTTCGCCGACTGGGCGATTGACGGGGACGGGGCCAGCCTCACCTTCGCCGGGAACGCCAAGGGGAAGGTGACCGTCACCGGCCTTTACGCGGGCAAGACCCTCGACGTCGCGTACGAGGGGTGCTCCGGCCCCACGCTCGCCTGCCCGGGGCTGACGGCCACGCTCTATCTGGAGCCCGGGCGGGAGTTGGAGCGCGTGGAGGTCGTGCCCGCCGGGGCGGCGACCTATTCGCGGGAGGCGGGCACGCTCACCTTCGCGCAGGGGGCCTCCGGGGCCGTCACCGTCACCGCCGTCTACGCCCAGCCGGCCAAGCCGGGGTTCCGGCTCCTGCTCCGTTGATTTCCGTTGCGCCCGGGGCGGCGGATTTGCTATCCTGTGGGGCATTGAGGGAGTAGCCGGCGCGTCGGACGCGCGGTAGGCCAACAGTCTCGGCGGCAACGCCTGGTCTATCTTCATTGGCGAGACTCATGTGCGGCGGGTCGCGGCCGCGCAGGGTCCTCCCCGCCCCAGGCAGGCAAGGCCCGCGCGGATGGCTCCGCCGGGCCTTTTGCGTTGAACGAGACGGAGCGACTAGATGGACAACAGGGCATTCTGCACGCCGGCCGAGGAGGTCTTGCGCGCGCTCGGCGGCGACCGCCACCGTGGTTTGGACGATGAGGCCGTGCGGGCGAGCCGCGAACGGCACGGGGCCAACGAATTGGCCAGGCCGGAGCCGATCGGCTGGCTTCGGCGCCTCGTGGAGGCGTTCCGGGAGCCGATGATCCTGCTGCTGGTGCTGGCGCTGCTGATCATGGTGGGCGTGAACGTGGCGCACCTGCTCACCGACGGCGAGACGGAGTTCGCCGAGTGCGTGGGCGTGGCGCTGGCCATCCTGCTCTCGGTGGGCATCTCGGTGGGGATGGAGGGGCGCAGCGCCAAGGCCTTCGAGGCGCTGCGCGGCATGGGGGCGGATGTGCGCCCGCGCGTGCTGCGCGGCGGCAGGAGCTTCC
The DNA here is from genome assembly GCA_944391055.1 of uncultured Kiritimatiellota bacterium. Taxonomy (GTDB): domain Bacteria; phylum Verrucomicrobiota; class Kiritimatiellia; order RFP12; family DVOR01; genus Spyradenecus. Next base: position 18,058 of record CALXSF010000006.1, read on the forward strand.
GCATCCCGCAGTCCGAGCTGGTGGTGGGCGACGTGATGTTCGTGGGCACGGGCGACAAGCTGACGGCCGACGGGCGGCTCATCGAATCCAACGGGTTGGTGGCGGACGAGAGCGCGCTGACGGGCGAATCCGCGCCCGTCGAGAAGGAGGCCGACGCCCAGGTGGCCGAGGGCGCGCCCGTGGCCGAGCGCCCCACGATGCTCTACGCCGGCAGCTACGTGACCGCCGGCACGGGCCTGATGGTGGTGACGGCGGTGGGGATGCACACCGAGTTCGGGCGCATCGCCGCCGCGCTGGCCAACCAGAACACGGGCAAGACCCCGCTGCAGGAGCGCCTGGCCAGGCTGGGCAAGTGGGTGACGCTGGCGGGCATCGCCGCCGCGACGCTCGTCTTCGCGGTGCAGTTGGCGCAGGACGCCTTCCACCCCGGCGGGCTGACGTGGGGGGCGGTGGGCGAGGCCTTCATCTCGGCCATCGTGCTGATCGTGGCGTGCGTGCCCGAGGGGCTGCCCACCATCGTGGCGATGAGCCTGGCCATCAACGTGCTGAAGATGGCCAAGCAGAACGCGCTCGTCAAGAAACTCATCGCCTGCGAGACCATCGGCTGCGTCACCTTCATCTGCTCGGACAAGACGGGCACGCTGACGGAGAACCGGATGACCCTCATCGCCCTCGTCGGTCCCGACGGCCGACGGTGCGAGCCGGAGGGCGAATTGCTGGAGAACATGTGCGTGAACGCCACCGCCGACCTCGCGGCCGACGGCAAAGGGTTCGTGGGCAACCCCACCGAGGGCGCGCTCGTCGTGGCCGCCGCCAAGGCGGGGCATGACCCGGCGGCCCTGCGCGAGGCCGCGGAGATCGTCGCGGTCGAGCCCTTCTCGTCCGACACCAAGCGCATGGTCACCCGCCTGGGCGGCAAGCGCCCGCTGACGCTCATGAAAGGCAGCCCCGAGGCCGTCCTCGCGGCCTGCGCCCTTTCCCCGGAGGCCCGCGCCGCCGCCGAGGCCGCGATGGCGGGCTGGCAGGATCAGGCCTGCCGCGTCCTGGCCTTCGCCCATGCCGAGGGCGGTGGGCCGCTGGTCTACGACGGCTTCGCGGCCATCGCCGACCCCGTGCGCGAGGACGTGCCGCCGGCCATCGACGCCTGCCGCACCGCCGGCATCAACGTGATGATGCTCACGGGCGACAACCTCATCACCGCCACCGCCATCGCCCGCTCCCTGGGGATGCTCGAGGGTGGCCACCGCGCCGTCACCGCCGCCGAGCTGGAGAGGCTCGACGACGCGGCCTTCGCCGAGGCGCTCAGGAGCGTGCGCGTCATCGCGCGCTCCACCCCCTCCGTCAAGCTCCGCGTGGTGCGCACCCTCAAGGCCCAGGGCGAATCCGTGGCCGTGACGGGCGACGGCATCAACGACGCGCCGGCCATCAAGGAGGCCGACGTGGGCGTGGCGATGGGCATCACCGGCACCGAGGTCACCAAGGAGGCCTGCGACATCCTGCTGCTCGACGACGCCTTCGCCACCATCGTCCGCGCCATCCGCTGGGGCCGCGGCATCACCGACAACTTCAAGCGCTTCATCCTCTTCCAGCTCACCGTCAACGTCTCGGCCGTGCTGGTGGTGCTCGTGGCCGTGATCCTCGACGAGCCCCCGCCCTTCTCCGCGCTGGAGCTGCTCTGGATCAACATCATCATGGACGGCCCGCCCGCCCTCTGCCTGGGCCTTGAGCGGATGAGCGACGACCTGCTGCGCCGCAAGCCCCTCCGCCGTGACGCCCCGCTCGTCAGCCGCGGCATGGTGATGCGCATGGCCGTCGTCGGCGTCTTCATCGCGGCCCTCTGCCTGGCCCAGCTCAAGGGCCTCAACCTCCTGGGGCTGGACATGGGGGACAAGCCCCTCGTCGCCACCGCCGTCTTCACCCTCTTCGTCTTCTGCCAGCTGGCCAACGCCCTGGCCGCGCGCCGGCCCGAGGGCGGCAACCCCCTCGGCGGGCTCCTGGGCAACCCGGCGCTCCTCTGCGCCATCGGCCTGGCCGCCGCCCTCCAGTGGGTGATCGTCACCTACGGCGGCGCCGCCTTCCACACCGTCGCGCTGCCGGCGGCCCTTTGGGGCAAGATCCTGCTGGCGGCCGCCTGCGTGCCGCTCCTCGCCGCCCTGCTGCCGCGCGCGCGGCGGCGGTGAGGCCCGCCCGCGAAAAAGCCGCCCCGCGCCCATTTGGGCGCGGGGCGGCTTTTTTCGTGCCTTCGCGCGGCGTCAGTGTTTCACGAAAGGCGAGATGGCGCGCATCTCGGCGACGACCTCGGGGCAGTGCCGGAGGACGTGGTCGATCTCCTCCTCCGTGGTGTAGCGGCTGAGGGAGAAGCGGATGGAGCCGTGCACGGCGGTGAAGGGCACGCCCATCGCGCGGATGACGTGGCTGGGCTCCAAACTGCCGGCGGCGCAGGCGGAGCCGCTGCTGGCGCAGATGCCCCGGTCGCTGAGGTGGTAGAGGACGCTCTCGCCCTCGATGTACTCGAAGGAGATGTTGAGGGTGTTGGCGACGCGCTCGGCGCCGCCGCCGTTGACGCGGGCGTCGGGGCAGGAGGCGAGGAGCCCGGCCTGGAGTTTGTCGCGCAGGCGGCGGATGCGGGCCTCGGTGCCGTCGGCGAGGGCGGCCTGGGCGAGGTCGCAGGCCTTGGCCAGGGCGATGATGTAGGGGACGTTCTCGGTGCCGCCGCGGCGGCCGCGCTCTTGGTGCCCGCCGATGACGAAGGGCTTGAGGCGGGTGCCGCGGCGGACGTAGAGGGCGCCGATGCCCTTGGGCGCGTGCATCTTGTGGCCGGCGATGGTGAGGAGGTCGACGGGTACGTCGCGGACGTCGAGCGGCACCTTGCCGGCGGCCTGCACGGCGTCGGTGTGCATGGTGGCGCCGGCGGCCTTGGCCATCTCGGCGATGCGCTTGATGGGGAAGAGGACGCCGGTCTCGTTGTTGGCCCACATCACGGAGACCAGCTTCGGCCCCGGGTGGGCGGCGAGGGCGGCCTCGTAGGCCGGCAGGTCGAAGCGCCCCTCGCCGTCCACGCCGATCTCGACGACGGTGTGCCCCAGCTCGCGCAGGCGCAGGCAGGGCCCGAGCACGGCGGGGTGCTCCACGCGGCTGGTGATGACGGTGCCGGGGCGGCCCCAGGCGGCGGTCACGCCGAAGAGCGCGTGGTTGTCGCCCTCGGTGGCGCAGCCCTCGAAGACGATCTCCTCGGGGCGCTCGGCGTTGAGGAAGGCGGCGACGCGCGCGCGCGCCTCGGCCAGCGGCTTGGCCACGCCCCCGCCGAAGGCGTGCATGCTGCTGGGGTTGCCCCAGCGCTCGGTGAGGTAGGGCAGCATGGCCTCCACCGCCTCGGGCGCGGGGCGGGTGGTGGCGTTGTTGTCGAGGTAGACCAAAGGCGCGGCGCTCATTCCATCACCACCTGGATCGCGGGGTCGACGAATTCGTGGAGGGCGTTGGCGATCAGGTTGTCGCGCGTGATGGCGGCGCTGCGGCAGCCGGCGCACATCCCGCGGAAGGCGATGCGCACCGTCTCCCCGTCCACGTCCACCAGCTCGACGTCGCCGCCGTCCTTGCGGAGCACGGGGCGGACCTGCTCCTCGAGGGTCTGCTCGATGAGCTTGATCCGCTGGAGGGTGGTCAGCCGCTTGGTCGGCTTGGCGGGGGCGGGGGCGGCGGCCTGCGCGTGGTTCACCTCGTCGACGATCTCCTGGATGCGCTCGCGGCACATGCCGCAGCCGCCGCCGGCCTTGCAGTAGTTCGTCACCTCCTCGACGGTGTGGAGGCGGTTCTCGCGCGTGACGCGCTCGATCTCGGCGCGCGAGACGCCGAAGCAGGTGCAGACGATCTCGTCGTTGACCTGCACCACGTTCTCCTCGCCGGTGCGGTAGTTGCGGATGGCGGCCTCGAGCGCCTCGCGGCCCATGACGGAGCAGTGCATCTTCTGGTCGGGCAGGCCGCCCAGGTAGTCGGCGATGTCCTTGTTGGTGATTTTCTCGGCCTCCTCGAGGGTCTTGCCGATGACCATCTCGGTGAGCGCGGAGCTGGAGGCCACCGCGCTGGCGCAACCGAAGGTCTGGAACTTGGCCTCGGCGATGCGCCCGTCCGGCCCCAACCTGAACATGAAGGTGAGCGCGTCGCCGCACGCCAGCGAGCCGACCGTCGCCTTGCCGTCGGGCCGCTCGATCGCCCCCACGTTCCGCGGGTGGCGGAAATGATCCATGACCTTGTCCGTGTAATCCCACATGACCGGATTCCTTTCGTTCAACGGGGCGGATTATAGCACGTTTGCCGCCCTCCACGCTTCCCGCCGCGCGGCTTGGGTGCGCCACGCAAAAAGGACGCGCCCGACCTTTGGGGTCGGGCGCGTCCTTTTTGCGCCGGGTCATTCGCCGAAGGCGGATTGCTGGGCCTCGACCTGGGAGAGGTCAAGGGGCTTGGGCTGGGGGCGGCCGGAGAGTTTGGGGCTGGGGGCGAGGGGGGCTGGGGCGTCGAAGAGGAGGGGGATGGGGGAGGGTTTGGTCTCGAAGGTGAGGGCGGCGGCGCCGGAGACGTTGCGGCCGGGGCGGTCGATCTCGGCGCGGAGGGTGACCTTGCCGGGGGTGGTGCCGAGGCGGAGGAGGACGACGGCCTCGCCGTAGCGGGTCTGCTGGGGGTTGAGGGCGCGGTCCTCGGTGTCGACGATCTCGGCGGGGCCTTCGACAGCGAAGCGGATGCGCTCGGTGGCGAGGTGCTTGGGGGTGCCGTCCGGGTCGGTGAGGGCGGCGACGGCGACGACGAGCTCGGAGCCGTCGGCGACGAGGTCGGTGCGCAGGGTGTCGAGGCGGAGGGAGAGGCCGGTGCGGCGGTAGGCGGCGGGCTTGCGGAAGGGTTTGCCGCCGTATTCGCCGGTGACGGCGATCTGCTTTTTCTTGCCGGAGCGGTCAAGGTCTTTGAGGCGGTAGAAGGAGAAGCCTTTACCGTCCTGCGTGGTGTAGCGGCAGGGGGCGGTTCCCTTGAGGGGCTGGCCGAGGAGGGCGAGGTCGGAGAGGGGGACGTTGGAGAAGATCGCGACCTCGCGGGGGGAGAAGGGGGTGAGGTCGTGGGCGACGTGGACGAAGGGGGAGAGGTCGACGTTGGGGATTTTGGGGCCGGGCTTGGCGAGGGCGGCCTTGAACATCCAGTAGGCGGTCTTGGGGATGCGGGCGGAGGTCATGATGCCGCCGTAGAAGGTGTCGGGGTGGTAGCCGCGGGCGTGGTCGAAGCTGTGCCAGAGGGCGCCGCCGAAGTGCTTGGGGGGCTGGGCGAGGAGCATGGCCAGGGAGGTGACGGGGTAGGCGGGGTCGGTGGTGTCGAGGTAGTGGAAGGCCTGGGTGAGCTGGGGGATCTCGCCCCAGGCGCGGTCGGCGCGGGAGGGGGAGTTGTGGCTGGCCCAGTCGTCGACGCAGTCGCCCCATTCGCGGGTGAAGGTGGGGCGGTCGCCCTCGGGGTCGCTGGAGTGGGAGTCGCCGGAGCCGGCGGGGTGGCGGAAGATGACGTCGTAGAACTGCTGGCCCTTGGCGCCGCTGTCGCAGGCGCAGAGGTCGGGGCCGAGGTCGGCGGTCTGCTTGACGGCCTCGACCCATTGCTTGGCGGCCTGCTCGGGGTACCAGGTCTCGTTGAGGATGGGCTCCCAGAGGAGGAGGCAGGGGCGGGAGCGGTCGCGGCGGACGAGGGCACGGATGTCGTCGAGGACGCGCTGGCCGAAGATGGGCTTGCCGTTCCAGAACTGCCAGCCGGGGGTGTTGGCGATGACGAAGAGCCCCACCTCGTCGCAGGCGTCCATGAAGGCGGGGTCCTGCAGGTAGTGGGCGTTGCGCACGAGGGTGAGGCCGGCCTCGCGGAGCTTCACCGCGTCGCGGTAGTGCAGCAGGTTGCTCATGGCGTTGCCGACGAAGGCGAAGTCTTGGTGGCGGTTGGCGCCGATGACCTTGCGCCAGGGCTTGCCGTTGAGGACGAGGCCCTCCTTGGCGGTGATGCGGGCGTCGCGGAAGCCGAAGCGGACGTTGACGGCGTCGGAGACGGAGCCGTCGGGGGCGAGGGCCTCGACGCGCAGGAAGTGGAGGGCGGGCGTGTCGGGCGTCCACTCGGCGGGCTTCTCCACCTCGAAGGTCTCGGGCACCTCGCGCCCCTCGTAGACGCGGCGGACGGCGCCCTGGCCGTCGAGGACGACGCGGGCGGTCACCTGCCATTTGCCCTCGGCCAGGCGCTTGGTGGCGAGGTAGACGCCCTCCTGCGGGCCGGGGGCGGAGACGGCGACGGGGCCGGTCTCGATGAGCCAGACGTCGCGGTAGATGCCGCCGAAGTAGGCGAAGTCGAGCTGCGCCTGCGGTTTGCCGGGCGGGTAATCGGGGTCGTCGGCGTTGTCGCACTCCACGCGCAGGACGTTGCCCGCCGCCTTGAGCCTCCCCGTCACCTCGATGTGGATGGGGTGGTAGCCGCCGAAGCGCTCGCCGACCTTCTCACCGTTGAGGAAGATTGCGCTCTTGCCCATGATGGCCTCGAAGTGAAGGAACTGGCGTTTGCCCTTGGGCGCGAAGTCGAAGCGCTTCTCATAGACGGCGGGCCCCTGGTAATTGGTGCCGCCGCTGGCCTCGAAGCCGACGACGTTGAGGGTGTGCGGGAGGTTCACGCGCGCCTTGAAGCCGTCGCCGCGCGCGAAGTCCCAGCCCACGTTGAGGCTGCTGACGGCGCGGGGCGAGCCCTCGGCGGGGAAATAGCCGCCCCGCGAGAAGGCGGGCATGTAGCCCTGGAGCGTCCAGGGAAGGGCGGCGGCAAAGGCCAGCACGGCAAGCGTTCGGCGCATGGTCAGTCCTCGTTTTGTTGGGTGGTCGGCGGTTCGGGTGGCAGGAAGATGGGCAGCGCGGCGGGGTCAAGGCGCGGCGGCACCACCAGGAAGAGCTCGACGGGCACGGCCTCCGGGCCGTCGAGTTGCCACGCGGTCGCCGTCTTGGGCTGCCAGACGGAGAAGACGGGGCGGCCTTTGACGCGGATGACACAGGAGACGCCCTTGGGGAAGGTCAGATCCAAGCGGCGCTGGGTGGTGCGCACGTAGAAGCCCTGCGCCCGCCGCGAGGGGCCGAAGCGTTCCGCCGTCCGCGCGGGGAGCGGCACGCCATGGGGCAGGAAAAGGCGTTCGGCGGGCTTGATGGCGGCCACGTCCGTGTAGTCCGGCACCCATGGGCAATCCTCGGGCAGCGTGTCGAAGTGGCTGAGCATGGCGTAGGGGCGGCCGGAGGCCACGGAGGTCGGCGCGCGCGCCGAGGAGGGCGGCTCCAGGGGGCGCTGGTAGCCCACGCCGGTCAGGAGCGGCAGCACGGAGACGGCGTCGAGCTCCGCCGGCGGGGGCAACCCCACAATCTCCGCCAAGGTTGGGGTCCAGTGGTCGGGGCGGATGGTCTGCGGGGCCACGTGGGCGGGCCAGACGACATTCCGCCAGCAGACGAAGACGGGCGCCTTGTCGCGCTGCGGCGCGAGGATGACGAGCGCGTCGGCGCGCAGGAGCGCCGGGAGGGTGGCGGCCAGCTCCTCCGCCGAGGCCTCCGCGGCGAGGAGGACGCAGGTGGGCGGGAAGTCGATGCGATCCTTGTCGCGCGAGGCCGCGCGCCACTTTTGCATTTCCTCGAGCTTGGCGCAGGCCTCGGCCCAGCCGAGCCCTTGGACGGGGATCAGCCTGTAGCCCGCCGCCCGCAGCACCGGCAGGGGGCCGCCGGAGGCGAAGTCGCGCTCCGAGAGCGTGGCGTTGGGGAGGGTGGTGCCGAGGGTCTCGGCGGGGCGCAGGGCCTTGCGGCAGGCCTCGTCCGTGCCGGTCAGGCGCGGCGCGAGGAAGAGGATGTCGGGCTTGGAGCCGTCGGCCCGGCCCGTGAGCTCCAGGACTGAGGGCGCCTGCGCGCCCGCGGCCCCGGCGGCGAGCAGGGCGAGGGCGAGGAACGCCGCGGCCCGGAGGCGGCCGGGCGTGCGGGGACTCATCGGAAGAGCCATGCGAAGAGCGCCCAATTGGCCGCGAGGGCGTAGAGCTGAGAGGCGAAGTCGTCCGCCACGATGCCCCAGCCGCCCGGCAGATACTGGATTTGGCGCGCCGGCGGCGGCTTCAGCACGTCGAAGGCGCGGATGACCAGGAAGGAGAGGGCGAGGAGCCACGGCTCCTCCGTCAGGGGCAGGCCGATGGTGGCGATGGGGTAGAGCATCCATTCGTCCGCGGCGATGCGCCCGTCGTCCTTCTTCTTCAGGCAATCCTCCGCCACGGCGCAGACCGGCACGGCGAGGAGGGCCAGCGCCAGGCAGAGCGCGGCCTGCGCCCACCAGCACGGCACCCAGGCCGCCAGCGCCGCGGCCAGCGCCACGCCCGGCAGGGAGCCGAAGGTGCCCGGCGCGCAGGGCGCGACCAGCCCGAGGCCGAAGCCGGTGCCGACCCAAACGCAGAAACGGCGCCAGGGGGTCGTCCCCAGCGTCGCCTCGGGTGTCTGCCCCGCGTAGGGGTCCGGGCCTTTCCAACCCATTCACTGCCCTTTCGTCATGCGGTAGAAGGTGAGGAAGGAGCGGATGACGTCCTCTTTCGTCACGTCGTCGATGGTGTGGCGGACGTTTTCGGGGCGGAAGGGTTCGTCGTGGGTGGTGGTGCGGGCGTTCATGCGCACGACGCGGGCGTTGGCGCGGGGGAGGATGCCGTCGTTGACGTATTGGCGCGTCACCGAGTAGCAGAGCTCCTCGACGTTGCCCTCGCGGTAGATGGTGAGGATGGTGGAGGCCGGCGCCTCGCGCACCGAGGCCACGCGCCCCAGGCGGCGCATCTCCTCGGCGATCTCGTTGAGCGCCGGCGTGGCGACCTCGCGCAGGAAGCGGACGAAGCGGGCGTTCTCGCGCTCGGCGCGCGAGGCCTGCGAATCGCTCAGGAAGATGTTCTCCAGCTCCTGCTTCCAGTCCGCCATGTCAGTCCTCGAGGGTGAAGTTGAGGATGGGGAAGAAGCTCACCGCCGAGGAGCGGATGATGTTGATGAGGCCGATCTGGTAGCCATAGATGGCGTCGGTGTTGTTGATGAGGCCGATCTGGACGCCGCGCATGTCGTTGGTGCTGTTGACGAGGCCGACCTGGAGGCCCTTGCCGACGATGGCCTCGTTGATCAGGCCCACCTGCATGCCGGTGAGCTCGCCGGCGCTGTTCGCGCCGATGGCGATCTGGAGGGCGCCGGCGCGGTCGATGACCTTGTTGCGGACGAGGGCGATCTGGAGGCCGTAGGCGTTGACCGCCTCGCCGCCGATCGAGAGATCCAGGCCCGTGAGGTTCTGGCACTTGCCCCAGGCGCTCAGGCGCAGGCCCACGATGTCGATGGTCTCGTCGCCCTGCAGGGCGAACCACACCGGCTCGATGGTGCGCGTCTCCACGCGCTCGGGCTGCGCGGGTGCCGCGTCGGCCGCCTGCTGCTCGGCGGGCGCGCCCTCCTGCTGCTGGGCAAACGCCCCGGCGGCCAGGGTGAGACAGGCGAAAAGGGCCACAATCGGTTTCTTCATATCGACGTCCTCGCTGTGTTGCACGGAGAAAGCGAACTCTCACGTTTGGCTAAGAGAATACCCCATTTCGGCCCAAAGCGCAAGCACTATTCCGGCGCGGCGCGCCAAAATCTGCGCGGGGGCGGCCCCGGCCCGCGCCGCGCGCGCAAACGTGCTATAATCCGCGCCGCACCCTTCAACGGAGAGAACCCATGCGCAGCGACACCATCAAGTCCGGCTACCAACGCGCCCCCCACCGCTCCCTGCTCCACGCCGCCGGCGTGCGCCGGGAGGACTTCGGCAAACCCTTCATCGCCGTCTGCTCCTCGTACACCGACATCGTCCCCGGCCACTGCCACCTGCGCGCGGTGGCCGACCTGGTCAAGGAGGAGATCCGCGCGGCGGGCGGCGTGCCCTTCGAGTTCGACACCATCGCGGTGTGCGACGGCATTGCCATGGGCCACGCCGGCATGAAGATGAGCCTGCCCAGCCGCGAGCTCATCGCCGACAGCGTCGAGACCATGCTCCGCGCCCACTGCTTCGACGGCGTGATCTGCATCCCCAACTGCGACAAGATCGTCCCCGGCATGATCCTGGCCGCCCTGCGCGTGAACATCCCCGCCGTCTTCGCCTCCGGCGGCCCCATGCTCCCCGGCGTCAACCCCGTCACCGGCGGGGCCTCCGACCTCAACACCGTCTTCGAGGCCGTCGCCCAATACAAGAACGGCAAGATCGACGCGGCGCAGCTCGAGGCCATCGAGGGCACCTCCTGCCCCGGCTGCGGCTCCTGCTCGGGCATGTTCACCGCCAACTCCATGAACTGCCTCTGCGAGGCCCTCGGCCTCGCGCTCCCCGGCAACGGCACCATCCCCGCCGTCGACCCCCGCCGCAAAGACCTCTGGCGCGCCGCCGCCCGCCGCGTCGTCGCGATGGCCCAGGCCGGCGGCCCCCTGCCGCGCGACCTGGTGGACGAGGCGGCCATCGACAACGCCTTCGCGCTCGACATGGCCATGGGCGGCAGCTCCAACACCGTGCTGCACACCCTCGCCTTCGCGCACGAGGCCGGCGTGGCCTACGACCTGCGCCGCATCGACGCCATCTCCAAGCGCACCCCGCACGTCTGCAAGGTCGCCCCCAGCTGCGCCTACCACGTGGTCGACGTCGACCGCGCCGGCGGCATCCCCGCCATCCTCAAGCGCCTCTCCGAGCGCCCCGGGCTCCTCCACCTCGACAAGCAGACCGTCTCCGGCAAGACCCTCGGCGAGATCGCCGCCGGGGCCGCCATTGCCGACGAGCGGGTCATCCGCACCTTCGCCGACGCCTACTCGCAGGACGGCGGGCTCTCCGTCCTCCACGGCAACCTCGCCGAGCAGGGCGCCATCGTCAAGCGCGCCGGCGTCTACCCCTCGATGCTCGTCTTCGACGGCCAGGCCATCTGCTTCGACTCCCAGGAGGAGGCCTGCGAGGGCATCCTCGCCGGCAAGGTCAAGCCCGGCCACGTCGTCGTCATCCGCGGCGAGGGCCCCAAGGGCGGCCCCGGCATGCAGGAGATGCTCGCCCCCACCGCCTACATCATCGGCGCGGGGCTCGGCGAGCAGGTCGCCCTCATCACCGACGGCCGCTTCTCCGGCGCCACCCACGGCGCCTGCATCGGCCACGTCTCCCCCGAGGCCGCCGAGGGCGGGCTCATCGGCCTTCTGCGCGACGGCGACCCCATCCACATCGACATCCCCAACAACCTGCTCGAGGCCCGCCTCCCCGAGGCCGAGATCGCCGCGCGCCGCGCCGCCGCCAAGCCTTGGCCCCCGCGCCCGGTCACCGGCTGGCTCGCCCGCTACGCCAAGCTCGTCGGCAACGCCTCCACCGGCGCCACGCTGCAGTGAGGCGCGCCGCGCCGCCGAGAAAACGAAGCCCCCGGCCGGACGGCCGGGGGCTTTCCGTTTCTTGGGCCCAGATTAGCGCCCGTCCTCCACGTGCTGCCCCGGCTGGGCGAGGAAGCGGGGGAGGTCGGCGACGAGGTGGGCGGGGAGGAGGTTGGCCGCGGCCAAGGAGGGCGCGTCGAAGGGCACCCAGCGGAAGGCGATCCACGGCTCGGCGGCCTGGGGCCGCGCGGGGGGCGGGGGGAGGCCGGGCACGTCGAGGCGGAAGAGGAGGTTCACCTCGCAATGGCGCTCGCCCCCTTGGTCGAAGGCGTTCTCGGCGACGGCCAGGAAGGCGCCGGCCTCGGCGGCGAGCCCCAGCTCCTCGCGCATCTCGCGCACGAGGGCCTGCCGGGCGGTCTCGCCGAACTCCACGTGCCCGCCGGGCAGGTAGCAGCGGCCGCCCTTGGCCGGCTGGCAGACGAGGAGATGGCCCTCGCGCAGGCAGACGCCGCGGGCGATGGTCTCAATGTTGGCGTTCTCGTAGCCCATGGGTCAGCGGCCGCAGCACTTCTTGTACTTCTTGCCCGAGCCGCAGGGGCAGGGGTCGTTGCGGCCGACCTTGGGGGCCTCGCGGCGGATGGGGGTGGAGTTGGCCAGCTTGCCGTCGATGAAGCGCCACTCGCCGTCGATGCGGCGGAAGAGGGAGCGCTCTTGGTGGTTGAAGGCCTTGCCTTGGACGGTGTAGTGGGCCACGAACTCGACGACGCCCTCGTCGTCGTCCTCGCCGCCGCGCTCCACGCCAAGCACCTCCATGCCGGTCCACTCGGAGCCTTCGGCCCAGCGGCGGGTGGACTCGCGGTCGAACTCGTCGCGGACCTCGGGGCCGGAGGAGCGGAAGAGGAAGTCGATGTCGTCGGCGGCGTAGGCGGCGTAGCGGGCGCGCATGAGCTGCTCGGCGGTCTTGGCGCTGGCCGTGCCGTCGAGGATGGGGCCGCAGCACTCGGCGAAGGCCTTGCCGGAGCCGCAGGGGCAGGGACTGGCGGCGGAGGGGGTCATGGTGGCTCCTTTCGTCAGATGAGGCCGCGCCGGATGAGCGTCTCGGCGATCTGGACGGCGTTGAGTGCGGCGCCTTTGCGGATGTTGTCGCCGCAGCACCAGAGGGCGAGGCCGTTCTCGACGGAGGGGTCGACGCGGATGCGCCCGACGCCCACGTTGTCCTGCCCGCCGAAGTCGATGGGCATGGGGTAGCGCGCCTCGGCCAGGTCGTCCACCAGCGTCACGCCGGGGGCCTGCGCGAGGATGGCGCGGGCCTCCTCGGCCGTGAAGGGGCGCTCGAACTGGGCGTGGACGGCGATCGAGTGGGCGTAGAAGACCGGGACGCGGACGCAGGTGCAGGCGATGCGCAGGTCGGGCGCGCCCAGGATCTTGCGGCTCTCGAAGGTGAGCTTCGCCTCCTCGGTGGTGAAGCCGGGCATCTCGGGCTTGGCCCCCCCGATCTGGGGGATGACGTTGGCGGCGATGCGGTGGGCGAAGGCCTTGGGGGCCGTGGGCTCGCCGGCGGCCAGCTGGCGCGTCTGGAGCTCCAGCTCCTCGATGGCCGCGCGCCCGGCGCCGCTGACGCTCTGGAAGGTGACGGCGGTCATGTGGCGCAGGGGGTTGGCGCGGTGGAGGGCGGCCACGCCCATGAGCGTGATGATGGTGGAGCAGTTGGGGTTGGCGATGAAGCGCGCGCCGCCGCGCACCATGCGCTCCAGGTCGTCGGCGTTGATCTCGGGCACCACCAGCGGCACGGCGGGGTCCATGCGGAAGTCGTCGCCGTTGTCGATGACGATGGCGCCCTTCTCGGTGGCCACCTTGCCCCACATCTTGCTGGCGCCCTTGGCGCCCTCGGTGCCCGCGAAGAGGACGACGTCGAGCCCCTCGAAGGCCTCGGGCGCCGTCTCGCGCACATGGAAGGTCTCGCCCGCGATGGCCTCGTCGCGCTCGCGCGTGGCCAGCACGCGGATCTCGCTGGCGGGGAAGCGGCGCTGGCGCAGCACCTTGACCATCTCGGTGCCCACGGCGCCGATGCCGACCAAACCGACTTTGTATTGCTTCATGGTGTCTTCTTTCCAATGCGTTGGCAAACGCCGCCAATGATACCACAAGCGCGGGGAAGTGAGAAGCGCCGCCCTTGCGCGAACGAGGCCCCCGGGCGGGGGCCTCGGCGGGTGGGGGCCTCGGCGGGGCTCAGAACTTGTAGGTGAGCTCCATCCGGGCGAAGAGGGCGTCGCCGTCCTCGTCGTCGGCGAAATAGTCGCCTTTGCCGAGGTATTCGAGCTGGACGGCGCAGGCGAGGCCCTTGAGCCAGGCTTGGTCGAAGGCCTTGCCGAAGGCCCAGGCATACTTGGCCTGCGCGTAGAAGCCGCGGAAGTTGCCGTAGCTGCCGCCCATGCCGTCATCCTCGCTGACGGGCGCGAACATGGGGCCGGCCTGGAGGGTGAGGGAGTGGTTCTCGGCGGGGGTCAGGCCCACCTTGAGGTGCGGGTAGAGGAAGTTGTTGTAGGCGTACTTGGGGAACATCGGGGCCACGGCCTCGCCGACGCCGGTCTCGCGGTTGAAGACGGGGTGCCAGGCGTTGTCGCCGGTCCAGCCTTCCTCGTCGCCGGTCATGTATTGGACGGCGGCGGTGAACTTGGGCTTGAGGGCCCAGCCCTTGGGGGCGTAGGTCAGGCCGCCGTAGGCCATGGCCGCGGAGTGCCCGTCGTCGCCGAACTGGGCGGCGAGCTCGGCCTCGCCGGAGAGCTCCTCGGAGAAGCGCGGCAGGATGCGCACGCCGAAGGTGTGGGTGTTGAAGGTGTCGTCGCCGATGGCGCCGAGGAAGTCGCCGTAATCATAGCCGTGGTTGGCGTCCTCCACCTTGAAGACGTAGTAGAGGTCCCAGCCGAAGGCCTTGTTGGAGCGATCCTGGTAGTAGAGGCCCAGGCCGTACTCGTTCTGGTCGTAGCCGGAGGTCTCGTAGTCATAGCCCTTGCCGTGCTTGCTTTTGGCGTCGTGCGTGTGGCCGAGGGTCGGCAGCCAGTCGTCGGCGGCCTGATAGATGGCGAAGGCGTCGAGCGTGCGCGCGTTGTCGAACTTGAAGGTGAGGCGCAGGGCGTCGAAGTAGTTCGAGCGCGAGCCGTCCCCGCCGGTGCCGTCGCTGATGATGCGCTTGGCGCCGAAGGCCATCTCCTGGCGGCCCAGCTTCACGTCCATCATCCCGAAGAGGTCGGAATACTTCAGGTAGAGGTTGTCGATGAAGGTGACGTCGGGGAAGCGCTGCTTGCCCTTGTCGCTCTCGCGCGAGTTGTAGTAGCGGAACTCGTTGGCCACGCGGACGAAGAACTCCAGCTGCCGGACCGTCGCCTTGCCCCAGAGCCGCGTGCGGACGCGGGCGTAGTCGGTGTGCCCCTTCTCGCCGTGGTCGTCGTCGGGCAGGTTGTTCGTGAAGTCATAGCGCAGGCGCAGGTCTCCGCCGAAATCGACGTCAAAGGCCTTCTTCTGCTCCAGCCCGGCCTCCGAGGCCGCCAGCGCGGGCAGCCCCATCAGCAGGGCCATCGCCAAAGTGGTGCAACGTTTCATCGTTCTCGATCTCCTGGTTGGGTGGTTGAAACGCCGCGTATTGTCCCATCCCCACGTTAGCCGAACGTTCGGCGCCCTGTTAGCATTCCGTTAAATCGCCCGCCCCGGGCGTGCGCACGGGCGTAGGCAGGGGAGCGCGCGCCGCGCCGCGGGGTTGCGCGCGGGGCGCGGCTTTGCGAGACTGAGGGGGGAAGTCGCAACCCAAAACGGAAAGGACACGCATGAGACGGTTGATGGTGTTGGCCGCCGCGACGCTGGCGGCCGCAGCGGCGGGGGCCTTCCCCGCGGTGGAAGGCCTGATCGGGCGCCTGCTGCCGGCGCACGGGGGGCAGATCGCGCTCGAGGATTGGCCCGCGCCGAAGCCGGGCGAGCCGGAGCGCTGGGCGTATTGGACGGAGGGCGGCAAGCTGCGCGTGGCCGGCAACACGCCGGTGGCGCAGGCCTCCGCGCTCGGCTGGTACCTCCGCCACGAGGCCAAGGCCGCGCCCTTCTGGGAGGGCTTCGACGCGGCAGCCCTGCCCGCCGCCCTGCCCGCCGCGCCCGGGCGCGTGGAGCGGACGGCCCCGCACCGGTGGCGCGTCTACTTCAACTATTGCACGCTCTCCTACACCGCGGCCTTCTGGGACTGGGCGCGCTGGGAGCGGGAGATCGACCTGATGGCGCTCCAGGGCGTGAACATGCCGCTCCAGCCGATCGGCCTGGAGGGGGTGTGGTACCGGCTGCTCCAGCGGCCGGAGGTGGGCTTCTCCGAGGCCGAGGCGCGGGAGTTCCTCGTCGGGCCCGCCTATTTCGCCTGGCAGTGGATGACCAACATCGAGCGCTTCGGCGGGCCGCTGCCCAAGGCCTTCATCGAAGACCGCGTCGCCCTGGGCAAGAAGATCGTGGAGCGCGAGCGCGCCTTCGGGATGACGCCGATCCAGCAGGGCTTCACCGGCTTCGTCCCCCTGCGTCTGCGCGAGAAGTTCCCGCAGGCGGCCATCAAGCAGCAGCCGCCGTGGTGCGGCAGCTTCGCGGGCAGCGCCCAGCTGGACCCGCTGGACCCGCTCTTCAAGACGTTGGCCAAGGGCTTCTACGAGGAGCAGAAGGCGCTCTTCGGGGCCTATGGCTACTACGGCACCGACCCCTTCCACGAATCCGCGCCGCCGCGCCCCGGCGAGCAGTACCTCGCCGACGTGGGCCGCGCCATCTACGAGGCCGCCGTGGCCGCCGACCCCAAGGCCACGCTCTGCATGCAGTCGTGGTCCATCCGCAAGCCCATCCTGCACGCCATCCCCAAGGAGCACTGCCTGGTCTTGGACATCGGCGGGCGGTGGCGCGGGCAGAAGGCCTTCGACGGCTACCCCTTCGTCATCGGCACCATCCACAACTTCGGCGGGCGCACGCGGCTCTTCGGCGACCTGGCCGCCCTGGCGCGCAACCCCTTCGCCGCCACCAAGAAGGCCGCGCCCAACTGCGTGGGCATGGGGCTCTTCCCCGAGGCCATCCACAACAACCCCGCCTACTTCGCGCTGGTCTTCGACCTGATGTGGCGCGACGGGCCCGTCGACGTCGAGGCGTGGCTGGATGACTACGTCCGCGCCCGCTACGGCGCCGCCTCCCCCAAGGCCCGCGAGGCCTGGGGGCTGCTGCTGGGGACCGTCTACCGCCCCGGCACCCACGCCCTCCACGCGAACGTCGCCGACGCCTACCTCGACCGCGACCCCGCCCGCCTCAAGGCCGCCTGCGACACCTTCGTGGCCTTTGGGCTGGACATGGACGCGCTCTGCGCCGCCGAGCCGCTCCTCTCCTTCGAGCAATGGGTCTCCGACGCCCGCGCGCTCCCCGGCACGCCCGCCGACAAGGCGCTCTACGCCACCAACGCCGCCTGCCAGGTGACGCAGTGGGGCCACAACCACAACCGCCCCCGCATCTACGACTACGCCTGGAAGGAGTGGGGCGGGCTCATCCGCGACTACTACATCCCCCGCTGGCAGCGCCTCCACGCCGCGCTCCAGAAATCCCTCGCCGACGGCACGCAGTGGGGCGACGAGGACAAGATCGCGGCCAAGGACTACGGCCGCCCCGCCCTCCGCGCCACGCCCTTCCTCGACGCCCTGGCCGATTGGGAGGACGCCTTCATCGCCAATCCGCCGGCCTACG
Organism: uncultured Kiritimatiellota bacterium; assembly: GCA_944391055.1. Lineage (GTDB taxonomy): Bacteria > Verrucomicrobiota > Kiritimatiellia > RFP12 > DVOR01 > Spyradenecus. The sequence goes on from CALXSF010000006.1 coordinate 35,184, forward strand.
CGCCCAAACCCGGCGACCCGCGCGCCCAGGCGCTCCGCATCCTGGGGAAGTGGGGGGCGACGCTCGACGCGCTCCTGGCCGTCAACCCGATGGAGCGCCTCGGCGCCGTCCGCGCCCGCCTCGCGGAGCGGGACGTGGACAAATCCCTCGGCGCCGTCGTCAAACGCTGGGCGCCGAAGGATTGCTCCAACAAGGAATGGCGCGTCTGGGAGGTCGACGTCACCAAGCAGTTCGACGCCAACGGCGCCTACGCCGTCACCTTCACCTACCTCTCCGGCGGCTCCCGCCTCGACATCGCCGAGGTCGCCCTGCTCCAGAACGGCGCGGAGGTCTCCAAGGACGCCCACCCCGGTACCACCGGCGACCGCAACCAGGCGAACGTCTACACGCTCCGCTTCGACGACCCCATCCTCGGCGCCAAGCTCACGCTCCGCGCCAAGGTGCGCACGCACGGGGCCTCGAACTCCAACGGCCTCGTCCAGGTCCGCCGCGCGGAGTGAGCGCCGCGCGAACGAAAAAGCCCCCGGCCTCGCAAGAGGCCGGGGGCTTTTCGTCGTCGCCGGGGTCAGAGCATCCAAGGGGCGAAGGCCTCGCGGGGGAGCGGGTCGACGGCGAACTCGCGCGCGCCCCCCGGCGTGACGTGCCGGACGACCACCTGGGCGAGCGCGCCGCGGTCGCCGTAGGCGGCGACGATTTGCGCGGCGCGCAGGAGATCCTCCTCCCCGATGGGGCCGAGGATGGCCGCGGTGGGGCCGGGGACGTTGACGGTGTGCAGGAGGGCGCGGCCTTGGCGGGCCAGGGCCTTGAGGGCCTGGTTGTCGGCGCGGTTGCGCCCCACGATGATGCGGCCGCCCCCGGGCAGGCGGAAGTGGCGGGAGAAGCGCAGGAGCGCCACGTCCTCGGCGGGGGGGATGCCCTCGGTGTGGTCGAGGAGGTCGCGGAGCTTGCGGCAGTAGCCCTTCTCGGTGAGCAGGCAGCCGCCGGCGGGGGAGGGGAACTCGGTGAGGCCGAAGCGCTTGGCGAGGGCGAGCTGCTCGGTGCGTTGGCGGCCCTGGATGGCGCCCAGGCGGGCGCGGTCCACGCGGCCGTCGAGCTCGGGCTCGGTGGGCTCGAGCAGCTGGGCGGAGAGGGGGCGCAGGAGCCGCCCGGGCAGGCCGGAGGTCTGGGCGACGGTCTCGAGGCTCCTGCGGTTCTGCGACATGGGGCGCTGGTTGAGCACCTCGCCGGTGGAGACGAAGTCGTAGCCGCCGGCGCGCATGAGCTCGCCCGCGCGGCGGATCATCGCGGCGTGGCAGTCGATGCAGGGGTTCAGCGCGCCGCCGAAGCCGTGGGGCGGGTGGCGCACCAAGGCCAGGATGTCGTCGGTGAAGTCCACCTCGCGGAGGGGCACGCCGAGCTGCGCGGCGGCCTTGCGGGCGCCCTGGGCGCCGAAGAAGGGGCTGACGAAGACGACGCCCTCCATGGCGACGCCCTGGTCGCGCAGGAGGCAGATGGCAAGCATGGAATCCAGCCCGCCGGAGAGGAGTGAGAGGCCGCGTGTGCTCATGGTGGTGGGTCAGTAGGCGCCGCGCTTGGGGCGTTCGCGGAGGCGGGCGCGGGCCTCGGCGCGGAAGTCGAGGAAGCAGTCGTTGGCGATGGCCTGGCGCATGAGGCGCATGAAGCGGAGGTAGCAGTGGATGTTGTGGAGCGTGAGGAGGCGGTAGCCGAGCATCTCCGAGGCGTTGAGGAGGTGGCGGACGTAGCCGCGGGTGTGGCGCACGCAGCAGGGGCAGTCGCAGCCGGGCTCGACGGGGAGCGCGCTGGCCTTCCAGGCGCCGGCCTTGACGGGGTAGGGGCCGTCGAGGGTGAAGGCCGAGCCGTTGCGGGCGTTGCGGGTGGGGATGACGCAGTCGAACATGTCGCAGCCCATGCCGACGGCCTCGGTCATCTGCCAAAGGTCGCCCAGGCCCATGACGTAGCGGGGGCGGTGGCGGGGCATGAAGGGGACGGAGTCGGCGATGCCCTTGAGGATGAAGGGTTCGGGCTCGCCGACGCTGACGCCGCCGACGGCGAAGCCCTCCAGCCCGTCGGGCTCCATCGCCGCGAGCTCGCGGGCGCAGCGCTCGCGCAGCTCCGGGTATTCGGAGCCTTGGACGATGCCGAAGCGCAGCTGCCCCTCGGCGCGGGGCTCCCCGAGGCAGACGCGGGCCCAGCGGAGGGTCTGCCCGACGCTGCGCGCGGCGTAGTCGGGCGTCGCGGGGTAGGGGATGCACTCGTCGAAGAGCATCGCGATGTCGCTGCCCAGCACGCGCTGGATGGCCATGCTCTCCTTGGGCCCCATGAAGAGGCGGCGGCCGTCGATGTGCGATTGGAAGGAGACGCCCTCCTCCGTGATCTTGCGCAGGGAGGAGAGGGAGAAGACCTGGAAGCCGCCGCTGTCGGTGAGGATGGGCCCGCGCCACCCCTGGAAGGCGTGGAGGCCGCCGAGCGCCTCCATCACCTCCATCCCCGGGCGGAGCATGAGGTGGTAGGTGTTGCCGAGGATGATGGGGGCGCCGAGGCGCTCGAGGTCTTCCGCGCCGAGGGTCTTGACGGTGGCCTGGGTGCCGACGGGCATGAAGACGGGGGTCTCCACGGGGCCATGGCGCGTCCAGAGCCGGCCGAGCCGGGCGCCGCTCTTGGCGTCTTCGTGGAGGATTTCGTAGGTGCCGATCTTCGGGGGCATGGCGGGGCGGTGGGGTCAGCGGCGGATGGCCGCGAGCATGGCGCGGACGGCCTGCTCCATGCCGACGGTGAGGGCGTGGGCGATGATGGAGTGGCCGATGTTGAGGGTGTCGAGGTTGGGGATGTCGAGGAGGGGCCCGACGTTGGCGAGGGTGAGGCCGTGGCCGGCGTTGACCTTGAGGCCGAGGGCGGCGCCGTAGGCGGCGGCCTCGTGGAGGGCGTCGAGCTCGCGCTTGAGGGCGTCGCCGGAGGCGTTGGCGTAGGCGCCGGTGTGGAGCTCCACGTAGGGGGCGCCGAGGGCGGCGGCGGCGTCGAGCTGGCGGCGGTCGGGGGCGACGAAGAGGGAGACCTGGGTGCCTTGGGCGGCGAGGGCGGCGACGGTGGGGCGGAGGGCCTCGAGCTGGCCGGCGGCGTCGAGCCCGCCTTCGGTGGTGAGCTCCTGGCGGCGCTCGGGGACGAGGCAGACCTCGTCGGGCACGACGTCGAGGGCGACGCGGACGACGTCGGGGTTGTTGGCCATCTCGAGGTTCATGCGGGTGGTGAGGGTCTTGCGGAGGCGGTAGACGTCGGCGTCCTGGATGTGGCGGCGGTCTTCGCGCAGGTGGAGGGTGATGCCGTGGGCGCCGGCCTTCTCGGCGATCGCGGCGATCTCGGCGAGGTCGGGGTAGTCGACGCCGCGGGCTTGGCGGAGGGTGGCGGCGTGGTCGATGTTCACGCCCAGTTTGATCGGTTGCATGGCGGTGGCTCCTTGTTACCAGGTTTTGCTCAGGCGCACGTACCAGGAGGTGTCGGTGTTGTAGTAGCCGGGGTCCGGGTCGGTCTTGAATTCGTTGCGCATGCCCATCTCAAGGGCGATGTCCGAGAGGCGGCGCGAGAAGCGCCGCAGCTCGTGGAGGGTGTAGGTGAGGCGTGTCTCGTGGACGAGGGTGCCCTCGCTGAGGTCGTCGATGAGCGGGTTGAAGGTGATCTCGGTGTTCCAGCCCAGGCCGCCCTCGAAGTCGTGGTGGAAGAGCAGCCCCAGATCCACGGCCAGGTCGCTCTCGCGCCAGCGGTTCTGCGAGCCGGGGTGGGACTTGGTGTAGTGGACGGTGAGGGCGTGGGAGAGGCCTAGGCGCAGGCGCAGCTTGGTCGCGCGGCCGCGGGTCGAGGCATTGATGAGGTAGTGGCCGTAGCCGGCGGCGGCGACGTTGCGCAGGAAGTAGTCGCTGAAGCGGTTGTGCTGGGCCTCGTCGCGCAGGTACCACGAGACGACGTCGGTGGGGCGGTGCTCGAAGTCGAGCCCGCCGATGTATTGCTCGGCGGTGAGGGTGTGGTCGCTGCGGGTCTTGTTCAGCGAGCCGTAGAGCTTGAGGGTGGTGGATTCGGTGGAGCGGACGGCGTCGGCGTAGAGGGAGATGGAGAAGTCCTTGGTGTTGCCGGCGTTGCCCGTGATGCCCGTGCTCAGGCTGAAGGCCCAGCGCTTGATGGGCGGGAAGTCGGGGTCCGTGCCGTCCGTCGGCCACAGCGTCGCCACCTCGCCCAACGCCAACGCCTTCGCCTTGTCCGCCACGGGGATGAGCACGGGGTTGCCCTCGGCGTCCGCGGAGAGGCGCACCTCCTCCTTCGCCTTGTTCTCGGGGTCCAGGCGCGCGTAGAGCGGCTTGTCGGTGGCGTACTCCAGCTTCTTGATCTGGTCGCGCGGGATGCGGAGCGTGCCGGCGAAGGCGGTGTCGATCACCACCTTGCCGCCCCGGATGCGCTGGATGGTGCCGTGGATCACGTCGTCGGTCACGGTGTGGATGGTGTCCCCCCGCGCCAGGCCCAAGGCCAGGCACGCCAACGCCGCCGTCAGCCGCCTACGCATCCGCGCCCTCCCCCGAATGGTCGAACTTCGGGTTCGCCCCCGCGATCACGAACGTCAGCTCCCCCTTCGGCGGCGGCCCCGCGAACCGCGCCGCCAGCTCCGAGAGCCGCCCCCGCGCCACGCGCTCATGCGCCTTGGTCATCTCCAGGCACACCGCCGCCTCCCGGTCCCCCAGCGCCTCCGCCGCCGCGCGCAGCGTCGCGCCAATCCGGAAGGGCGATTCCAGCCCCACCAGCGTGTGGCGCGCGGCCGCCTCCTCCTCGAACCACCGCCGCAACGCCCCCGCCTTACGCGGCGGGAAGCCCTTGAAGGTGTAGCTCGACGTCGGCAGCCCCGAGAGCAGCAGCGCCAACTCCACGCTGCACGGCCCCGGCAGCACCGTCCACGGCAGCCCCTCCTCTGCGAAGACCCGCAGCACGCGGTAGCCCGGGTCGCTGATGCCCGGGTAGCCGCCGTCGGAGCAAAGCGCCACCGGCGTCCCCGCCCGCACCAACCCCGCGATCCGGCGCGACACGCCCTCCTCGTTCCCCTGGCGGTACGAGAAGAGCTCCGGCCTCGGGATGCCCAGCGCCGAAAGCAGCTGCCACGTCCGCCGCGTGTCCTCGCACGCGATGACCGGCGCGGCGGCGAGCGCCTCCCGCACCCGCGGGGAGGCGTCCCCCAGGTTGCCGAGCGGCGTGGCCACCACGTAGAGCTGCGCATCCAAATCCATGGCAAGGTAGTATACCACAAGCGCGCCGCCCCTGCCGCCCACGCAGGCAAACGCGGGGGCCACGCAAAGGGGCGGGGGATGGAAGGCCGCGGGAAGGTCCGCCCGGGGCGTTTGACAAACGGGTCGGGAATGGGGTATCTTGTCGTCGTGTTTGAGCTGCGGTGACGACCCTCGCGGGCCCTCTCCCACGCCTCAGGCGCACAGAAAGAATGCGTCACGCATACTTTCGTCCAACGGAAACTAGCACCTTCCAAGGCAAGGACGAACGTATCGCGGAGGCGCGTCTGGGCTATCCCCAGGCGTGTTTCCCCGTACTTTGTTTTCTTGCAAGGCAGTGCTAGGCCCCCGTTGGAAACAGGTCGGTCGGAGCACGCCCTTCTTTGTGCCCCCGCCGACCTCCCGGCGGGGGCTTTTTCGTCCCTGCGGGGAGGTGTCATGCGATTGTTCGTCCGTCGGAAACGACAAAACCCAACCTGCCGGGGCGAACACCTTGCGGCGCGCGATGCGCGCACTGCGTGGCCCGGCGTTTCGTTTTGCCCGTCCCGACGGAAAACCCGGGCGGAGGCTTCAGGCCTCCCCCACAAACCGAGGAGCGCGCTCCATGAAACATCCCACGCCGCTTGCCGACGGCATACTCAGGCGCCCCGCCGCACGCGTGGGGACCTTCGGGAGGATCCCTGCCCTCTCGGTAGCCGATTTCCGGATTGCACGGTTATCCGCCTCCATCCGTCACCACACACGCAAAGGAAGCCTGCCATGACCACCGCATTGCCCCAATCCCTTCTGGACGCCAACCCTTGGCTGCCCCTTGCCAATCGTTTGGAGGGGTGCCCGCCCTTCACACCAATGACACTTGCCGACGATGCGGCCACCGTGGCCGCCGAGGCCGCAAAGAACTTCGCGTTCCAGTTGTATCCGCAGCCCTTCATCGGCGACCCTGCGGCAAAACATTGGGTGGTCGGCATCAATCCCGGCTATGTGGATGAGGACGCGCACGACCACTTGGGTGCCCCCTGCGACACGGCCTTCCCGGACACGCCGGAGCGTCTGGCCCGTCGTCAAGACTTGCTGACCCGGGCGCTTCGCCTTGACCCCGTCATCGGCTTCTATCCTTTTGACGCGGCCTTCCGCACCATCCCGCGCCGGACGTTCGGGATTGTCGGTACCCAAAATTGGTGGCTCCACGCGGCGGTTGGCGCGCCCGGTTCCGAAAAGTTCATCCAAATCCCCGGACGAGACGGTGTGGACTTCCTGGCGCAGGCACACGAGGTCACCACCCGCGAACTCTTCGCCTTGGAACTCTTTCCCTACCACTCCGCAACATTCGGGTTGAAGCCCGCCGATTACGCGGCCTCGGCCCATGTGCGTTTTGTCCTTGAACTGTTGGCGTGGGGCGCGGCGAACGGACGACGCATCTTGGTGCGAAGCGCAAAGACCCTTCGGCAACTCGCCGACGAAGCCGACGTGCGGCTGCCCTTCGCGGCCTTCTTCGTCACGCGCAACCCCCGGCGCTTTTCCCTTTCGCGCGGTAACGTCGCCTTCTTTGAGGATCCCGACTGCGATCTCGCCGAGGCCGCCGCCGCATTCTGGGATGAATGAGCAAGGTTAAACATTTTGTTTTAAGCAAGAAAAGATGAGGTTATTATGAAACGGATATTTTCTTTGTTTCTTCTTGTGGTATCGGTGCCACTTTCTGCAAGTATTCCTTTAACAACAGTTGTTGATGGCATTGAGTGGCAATATACGGTCGATAATGATCAAGCAATCATTGAAAATATGTATACTGATTTTCCTGCCATTCCATCGGACACCACGGGGGATATAATCGTTCCATCATCTTTTGGTTGTTATCCTGTGATTGCGATTGGGGATGGTGCGTTTTCTGGTTGCAGTTCATTGACATCAGTGACCATTCCCGAAAGCGTAACGTCGATTGGTGACCGTGCGTTTATTGGATGTAGTTCATTGACATCAGTGACCATTCCCAAGAGTGTGACCTCAATCGGGACATTGGCGTTTAACGACTGTAGTTCTTTAACCTCGGTGGTCATACCGGGAAACGTGACTTCGTGGGGATTCTCTGTATTTGCGAGGTGCAGTTCATTGACATCGGTGGTCATTTCCGAGGGTGTGACCTCAATCGGGGAAGCTGCGTTCCAGTATTGTAGTTCACTGACGTCAGTGGCCATTCCCGCGAGTGTAACATTGATAGGGAAAAGTGCGTTCCAGTATTGTAGTTCATTGACGTCAGTGCACATTCCCGAGGGGGTGACCACAATTGGGGACGCAGCATTCGGTAATTGCGCTCTGAGGTCTGTGTGGATCCCCGCGAGTGTGACTTCGATTGAAAATTATGCGTTTGAAGGGTGTTCTTCGTTGACGTCAGTGCTCATTCCCGGGAGTGTAACATTGATAAGGAAAGGTGCGTTTCAGGGATGCAGTTCGTTGACGTCAGTGGCTATTTCCGAGGGTGTGACCTCAATCGGGGAAGGTGCGTTCCAGTATTGTAGTTCACTGACGTCAGTGGCCCTTCCCGAGAGTGTGACCTCAATTGGGGCATTGGCGTTTAACTTGTGTAGTTCGTTGAAGTCAGTGGTCATCCCTAAAAGTGTGACATCAATCGGGGATCTTGCGTTTAACGGTTGTAGTTCTTTAACCTCGGTGGTCATACCGGGAAACGTGACTTCGTGGGGATTCTCTGTATTTGAGAGGTGCAGTTCGTTGACATCGGTGGTTATTTCCGAGGGAGTGACCTCAATCGGGGGATCGGCGTTCCAGTATTGCAGTTCACTGACGTCAGTACTCATCCCCAAGAGTGTGACCTCGATTGGATTTCATGCGTTTGAAGATTGTACTTCGTTGACCTCAGTGGTTATCTCCGAGGGCGTGACCACGATTGGGAGTGGTGCGTTTGATGGATGTAGTTCGTTGACGTCGGTGGAGTTCCCGGAGAGCGTAACGTCGATTGGGCAAGATTGCTTTTCCGGGGCGCCACTTCAATCAATCCAATTTCAAGGACCACCCCCCGAAGGTGTTTTGCAATTCTCTAGAACCCTACTTTCAAATTGTCCCTTCCCACAAAAATATGGAGCCGCATGGGAAAAGGTACTAGAAAAGGCAAAGATAAAAAGATTCACGGTTGCGGACGTTTTAGTTGTCAATCAGGCTGAAGTAGAAGTTCACGCGGAAATGACGACACCAAAGACGATGAAAGTGTCATACACGGTCACGAGCGATTTGTCGAACGTGAAAGTACGGGCGGTGGCGTTCAAGGATGGTGTGCGGAGCTTCGCTAACATTGTCCCGGTTCGGACGGGCAAGGGGGTACCGCAGGGTGAGAGTGTGGAGACGAATGTAGAGCACACGTTCGTGTGGGAGTTGGCAAGTGATTGGTCCACAGACCTAGATAAGGTCGCGGTGGAAATCCTCGTACAAGGAGAAACTCTATTACCACAGGAATTAATCATAATCCCTGCGATATCAACGCACAAGGAAATGACCATCACACGAAATGAATTGAAATGGGAGTGGCTTTTTGACGCACTGATATGGTGTTATGCAGAAGGGGATGAACGACTTCAAAACAATCGCGGGCTTGTCTCCGTGGATGGTATGACTGTCGTTGAAGGGGATACACTTGCTGCAGGATGGGTCTTTGACTCCGGTACAGAGTTACTTTACAGTGAAACCGTACTGATGAACTATCTCTACGGAAAGACAGGGTACAAGGTTCTCGCGGGAGAAGACTTAGAATACGCAGAAAGCGCAACGCGTTTGGACTTTGCGTCAGATGGCATTGGTCAGGTGTCGGTGAAGATCGACGAGGGGGAGTGAGCCATGGGATGGGTGCGCAGGTTTGCGCCGACCATGGCGTTGGCCTTGGGCGGGGCGTTGGCCGCCCAAGGCTGGGGACAGTCGTCCGCAGTGCGGGTGAAGGTGCGGCAGGTGGACAGCCTAGGCAACACGTTGGCGGAGGAGGCGTCTGTCCATACGGACGAGGCCTTCACGTCGGTCGAGGCGCCGGAACGGGCGGGGTGGCGCTTCACACATTGGGCGGTGAGCCCGGCGCAACCGGGCTTCGCGAACCGCGACGCGTGGGGACGGGCGCTCGACGCGGTGACGGTGACGCCGAAGGACGCGGAGGTGACGCTCACGGCGGTCTACGCGGACGCCGCGGTGGACTCGGACGGCGACGGCGTGGCGGACGCGGAGGAGCGCTATTGGTATGGCGCGCCGGGCGGTTACGACACGGCGGGTTTGTTGGCGTGGGACGGCGCGAGCGACACGGATGGCGATGGCTACACCTTTGCCGAGGAGCTACAGGCTGACATGAATCCGCTCTTCCCGAACAGATTCGTCCGCGACATTATGATTACGAGTGACAGTGACATTCTGCTCTACAACCCGAATAGTTACCAAGACAACATTTATATTGTCTGTTCGGAACCAGAGGGGGTGCTTTTCACTACTTATTCGGGATCCGCACAGTCTGGGACAACAATCACGACGGAGGCCTTCTCGCCCGACACCTCCGCTTTCGCCTATTGGACGGTGAACGGCGTGCGCCAAACGGATGCTTGGGGTGTGACGGTGAACACGGCGACCTTCATGGTGGGCAATGAACCCATTAAGGCTGTGGCGCATTGTGTGGATGACGCGCAGGAACGCCAGGCTTACTATTGGTACGGGAAGGCGGTCGACCCAGAGAGCGACCTGGACGGCGACGGTTACACCTTCACCGAAGAGTTGCAGGCCGGCATGAACCCCGTCTTCCCGAACCGGCTCGTCCTTGGCGGCGTGGCCACGGGCGACAGCGCCATCCTGCTCTACAACCCGAACGAATACCCCGAGGTCATCATCCGCTCGGAACCTGAGGGGGTCTTCGCCACGGAGCAGGTGGTGTTGCGCCCTGGCCAAAGCCACACCACGGACACCTTCTCGCCGGACGACCGTTTCGCCCAGTGGACGCGCAACGGCGTGCGTCAGGCGGATACTTGGGGGCGCGCCCTTGACGCGATTACGTTCGTCGGCGACCCCAGCGCGGGTAAGGTGGAGCTGACGGCGCACTTCGTGGATGACGCGCACACGCGCCTCTCACGCTATTGGTACGGCGTGGACGACCAAGACGGGGCCTCCGACACGGACGGCGACGGCTACACCTTCGCCGAGGAGCTGCAGGCCGGCATGAACCCGCTCTTCCCGAACAAGCTCGTCCTCGGCGGCGTGGCCACCGGCGACGGCCCGACGCTGGAGGCCAACCTGCAGTGGTCGATCCCCGTCTCCGCCGAGACGCCGCTCTCGTCGGAGGACGCGGACCTCCTGCGCGACCTGCTCGCCGACCGTCTGGGCGGCGTGCGCGCGATCCGCGCCGAGGGCACGGACGCGGCCATCCTGGCGGGGTTGGATCTGGGCATCGTGCCGGCGACGACGTCGGAGGATGGCACGCTGACGGCGCGTTTCGAGACGCCGACGCTCCGGATCGTGGCCTTTGACCCGCAGGCCGGGACGGCGCGGGTGCGCGTGATCCCCGCCGACGGCGCGACCCTTGCGCGGCCCTTGGACACGGGCGTGCTGCAGGTGCGCGCGGCGGAGCGCCTGGGCGCGGCGATGGCGCCGCTGGAGGCGGAGGTGGACGACATCGGCTACCTGGAGGCCGCCACGTTGGGCGAGGCCGAACTGACCTTTAGCCTGGGGCGCAACCGCTTCATCAAGGTGGTCGCCGAACGCCCGGCGGCCCAAACAGCCGCCAGCCCCACCCAAGATCGGCAGCCGTGAACAACCGCACGCGAGCCCTCTGGGCCGCCCTTCCCGGGCGGCCTTTTTGCCGTCGGGGCCCACGCCGCCCTCGGCCGCCGTGGGCGGCACGGACTGCCGCCGCGGCGGGGATGTGGTATACTAGGCCCCTAAAAAGCCGGAATGGTGGAATGGCAGACACAGCGGACTTAAAATCCGCAGCCGCGAGGCGTAGGGGTTCGACTCCCCTTTCCGGCACCAGAAAGGAATCCGAGGCAACATGGACGATTTGGAAGCAAAGGAACCCGAGACTCAGCCCGCCCAGGAGGCGCCCCAGGCGCCCGCCCCGGCCCCCGAGGCCGAGCCCGGCGCGGAGGGGCCCAAGCCCGAGCCGGCGGAGGATCCCCGCGTGGCCGCGCTGGAGGCCGAGCTGGCGGCGGCGCGGGACCGCCACCTCCGCCTCTTGGCCGACTTCGACAATCTGCGCAAGCGCACCGCCCGCGAGCTGGAGGAGCGCACCGCCCGCGCCAACGAGCGGCTCCTCGGCGCGCTCATCCCCGTCTTCGACCACTTCGAGATGGCCCTCCAGGCCGCGCCCGAGGGGTCCCCTTTCAGCGACGGCGTGCGGATGATCGCCGAGGAGTTCCGCAAGGTGCTCGAGCAGTCCGGCGCGGAGGTCATCGACGCCTCCGCCGAGGGCACCGCCTTCGACCCGATGGCCCACGAGGCCCTGCAGGCCGTCCCCCACGCCACGGTGCCGAAGGATTGCGTGGTCAGCCAGTTCCGCAAAGGGTGGCGGCTCGGCGGCAAGGTGCTCCGCCCCGCGCAGGTGATCGTCTCGGCCGGCGCCCCGCAGGCGCCCGAGGCCGAAAGCGCCGGGGAGGCGTGAGATGGCCGAGCAGAAACGCGACTACTACGAGGTGCTCGGCGTGGCCCGCGACGCGGACGCCGACGCCATCAAGAAGGCCTACCGCAAGCTGGCCATGAAGTGGCACCCGGATCGCAACCCCGGCGACAAGGAGGCCGAGGCCAAGTTCAAGGAGGCCTCCGAGGCCTATGCCGTGCTCTCCGACCCCGAGAAGCGCCAGCGCTACGACCAGTTCGGCCACGAGGGCATGCGCGACGCCTTCGGGGCCGGCGGCTTCGACATGTCCGACCTCGGCGACGTGCTCAACCAGTTCTTCGGCGGCGGCTTCGATGGCGGCGGCGGCTTCCATTTCGACTTCGGCGGCGGGGGGCGTCGGCGCGCCGACCCCACCGCGCCCCAGCGCGGCGAGGACACCGAGCAGGCCATCCGCCTCTCCTTCGAGGACGCGCTCTTCGGCACCTCCCTGCAGATCCGCGTCCATGCCGCCGTCGCCTGCCCCGACTGCGGCGGCACCGGCGCGGCCAAGGGCTCCAAGCGCACCGCCTGCAAGCACTGCGGCGGCGCGGGCGTGCTCCGCCAGCGCGGCGGGCTCTTCGGCTTCGTCCAGCAGACCTGCCCCGTCTGCCGCGGCGAGGGGACCGTCGTCGAGAAGCCGTGCAAGAAGTGCGGCGGCGACGGCTTCGTGGCCGCCAACGAATCCGTCGACGTCACCATCCCCCCCGGCGTCGCCGACGGCATGAGCATCCGCGTCGCCGGCAAGGGCAACGCCGGCGCCAACAACGGTCCGCGCGGCGACCTTTACCTGCGCTGCGCCGTCGCCCCCAGCGCCCTCTTCGAGCGCGACGGGCAGGATCTCATCCTCCGCCGCTACGTCTCGCCCGCCCTCCTGGCCCTGGGCGGCGAGCTTCCCGTCGAGACCCCGAACGGCACCGCCACCCTCACCATCCGCCCCGGCACGCCCAACGGCGCCGTCCAGCGCCTCCGCGGGCAGGGCGTCCGTGCCATCGGCCGTTTCCCGCAGGGCGACCTCCACGTCGTCCTCCTCGCCGAGACCCCCCAGGCCCTCACCGCCGAGCAGGCGAAGCTCCTGGGCAAACTCCGCGATTCCGAGACCGACAAGACCTTCCCCCAGCGCGCCGCCCAGGCCCAGGCCGCCAAGGCCTTCGCCGCCCGCCGCGCCAAAACCCGCTGAGCGCCGCCGCCATGACCGACCTCCCCCTCTCCCCCCTCACCGCCGTCAGCCCCGTCGACGGCCGTTACGCCGACAAGACCGCCCCCCTGCGCGCCGTTTTCTCCGAGTATGGCCTCATCCGCCGCCGCGTCCAGGTCGAGATCGCCTGGCTGCTCGCCCTCTGCGACGAGCCCGCGCTCCCGGAGGCCCACGCCACCGCCGAGGAACGCCTCGCCCTCCAGGCCATCGCCGACGGCTTCTCGCTGGCCGACGCCGAGCGCGTCAAGGCCATCGAGGCCACCACCCGCCACGACGTCAAGGCCGTCGAGTACCTCATCCGCGAGCGCCTCCCCGCCACCTGCGCCCACCTCGCCGAGTTCGTCCACTTCGCCTGCACCTCCGAGGACATCAACAACATGGCCCACGCGCTCCAGCTGCGCGACGGCCTGGCCATCCTCCGCCCCGCCCAGGAGGCGCTCACCGAGGCGCTCGCCGCCCTCGCCGACGAGACCCGCGCCCTGCCCATGCTCGCCCACACCCACGGCCAGCCCGCCAGCCCCACGACCCTCGGCAAGGAGCTCGAGGTCTTCGTCCGCCGCCTCCGCCGCGAGGCCGGGCAGATCGACGCCGTCCGCCTCCCCGCCAAGATGAACGGCGCCGTCGGCAACTACAACGCCCACCTCGCCGCCGCCCCCGAGGTCGATTGGCCCGCCCTCGCCCGCCGCGTCATCGAGGGGTTCGGCCTCACGCAGAACCCGCTCACCACCCAGATCGAGAGCCACGACGGCATGGCCGAGCTCTTCGACGCCCTCCAGCGCTGGAACACCGTCCTCCTCGACCTCGACCGCGACGTCTGGCTCTACGTCTCCATGCGCTACCTTCGCCAAAAGGCCGTCCCCGGCGAGGTCGGCTCCTCCACCATGCCCCACAAGATCAACCCCATCGACTTCGAGAACTCCGAGGGCAACCTGGGCCTCGCCAACGCCATCCTCGGTCATCTCGCCCGCAAGCTCCCCATCTCCCGGATGCAGCGCGACCTCACCGACTCCACCGCCATCCGCAACATCGGCGCCGGCTTCGCCTACACCCTCATCGCCGTCCAATCCACCCGCCGCGGCCTTGGCCGGATGTCCCCCGCGCCGGAGGCCCTCGCCGCCGACCTCGACGCCAACTGGGAGGTCCTCGCCGAGCCCATCCAGACCGTCATGCGCCGCTATGGCGTCCCCAACGCCTACGAGAAGCTCAAGGCCCTCACCCGCGGCCAGGCCATCACCCGGGCGGATCTCCAAGCCTTCGTCCAAGGCCTCGACATCCCCCAGGCCGCCAAGGAGCGGCTCCTCGCCCTCACCCCCGCCGCCTACGTCGGCCTCGCCCGGACCCTTTGAGCGTCCGCCGAAAGGAGCGTCCCTCATGCGTCTTCTTCGCTGCCGGTTGGTTTGGGTCGCCGCGCTCGCGCTGGCCGTCGCGGGGTGTCTGGGCGTCCGTTCGGAGCCCTTCTCCAAGGAGGCCGCGGCGCTGGTGGCCTACTACGAGCCGCGGCGCGACGCCGACGCCGCGCACGTGGAGGCGTTGGCCGCGGCGCGCCGGGGCGACCTTTCGGCGCTGAAGGCTTGGCGCGAGGGATTGGAGCGTTCGCTGCCCGCCGTCGAGGTCTTCAACCAAACCCACGCGGGCCGGGTGACGCTTTCGCTCCGTGGCCCGTGGGCGGTCTATGAGCCGGCGCAGGAGGCGCGCGCCACCTTCCTTTACCTGCACGGCGGCGGTTGGTGCGTGGGCCCCGCCCGCATGAACGAGGCCTTCTGCGCGGACTTGGCGGAGAAGGCCCGCGTGGCCGTCTGGTCGCTGGATTATCCCTTGGCGCCCGAGCATCCCTTCCCCGCCGCCCCGCGCGCGGTGGCCCAGGCCCTGCGCGAACTCCGTGCGAAGTTCCCCGGCCGTCCGCTTTTCGTGGGCGGCGATTCGGCAGGCGGCGGGCTCGCCGTCGCCGCCGCGCTCGCCGCGCCGGGCGTGGCCGATGGGTTGGTGCTCTATTACCCCGCGCTCACGGCCTTCACGGAAACCACCCCGGAATGGCGGGCCTACAAGGACGTCATCCTCCTGACGGACGCGCTGACCGAGGCCTTTTCCCGCACCTATGTCGACGAGGCGACCGCCCGGGCCGACCCCTTGGCCTCGCCCCTTTTGGCCGACGACGCCGCGCTCCGCGCCCTCCCGCCCGTCCTGACCGTCGCCGCCGAATGCGATCTGCTCGCCGGTCTTTCCCGCCGTTTCCACGAACGTCTCGCCGCGCTTGGCCGCCAGGACGCCAAACGCCTTGTCATCCCGGGCGTCCTCCACGGCTTCCTTTCCTTCCCCCAACTCCCCGATTCCCAAGCCCAGGCGCTCCAGGCGACCTGCGAGTGGCTGTCCTTCCGCCTGAATTATCGCTGACCGCCCCGCCGCGGCCTCACCCCTCCGCGAGCGCGAGCGCGAGGTTGGGCCAGGCGAAACGTTTGCGGGCGGCGGCGAAGAGCGGGGCGAAACGCGCCTCGCGCGCCTCGGGCGACAGCGCGGCGAACCGGCGCATCGCCGCGGCGATCGCCTCCGCGGAGACCGCCACCCAAAACTCCCCCAGCTCCTGCCACGGCGCCCCCTGCGTGCAGATCACCGGCGTGTGGCACCACAACGCCTCCGCCACCACGATGCCGAAGTTCTCTGAGCGCGTCGGCAGCACCAGGCAGGCGGCGGCCTTCAGCGCGCGCGCCTTGTCCGCGCCGAGGAGCGGGCCGGGCGTCTCGACGCCGGGCCCGCGCGGCGCCTCCGCGCCGTCCGCCGGCCCGGCCACGACAAGCCGCCAGCCCTCCCGCGCCAACCCGCTCCGCGCCCACGCCTCGGTCAGCAGATCAAGCCCCTTGAGCGGGTGGAGCCGACCCAAATAAAGGAAGGTCTTTTCGCGCGGGACTTCCGGGACCGAATCAAGCAGGGCGCCGTCCACGCCGTTGGGGATGACGCGGATGGGCGGGCACCGCCGCCCCAGCGCGTCGCGCAGCCACTTTGCCTCAGTCTCTGCCGTCGCGTGAAGCCATGCGGCGTTTCGCAGGACATGACGGTCGAAGAGCGCCCAGGCCAAACCCTTGCGAAGCCGCCCATAGGCCCGGCGGACGGGGTCGAGGCACCCTTGTGGCGCCAGCGCGTACGGCACGCCATGGAAGCGGGCAAGCGCCGCCGCCCACCAAACCGGGAAGGTCCAGCACGAATAAATGCGCACCGCGCTGGCCCGCCGCACCAGCCGCGGCAACGTTTTCAGCAGCGCCCACGAGAAATAGAGCGCATGGGGGCGCGAGCGCGGGAAGACCCACACCGTCGCCCCCGCGCGTCGGCAGGCGCGCACGATCGGGTGCTCGGCCTGGCCCCCCAGGAACGCGAGCGTCACGCGGAGCCCCGCTCGGGCTTGTTCCAGGACGGTCGCGGCGATAAGCTCCGAGAGCCCGCCGCCGTCGGCCCAACACCCCGCCACGACGTGCAGCAGGTGGCGCGGGGGCGTCCACACCTCCCCGAACCCCTCCAGCCGGCGGATAAGCGCCGCCGCGAGGCGGGCCGGCGCGGTGGCCGCGAGTGGCGCGGGGTCGGGCCGCAGCGCGGGCGCGTCCTCCATCGCCTGGGTCAGCGCCTTGACGTCCCCGGGCGGCACGATGAAGCCGTTGCGGCCGGGGCGGATCAGCGGCTCGGCGGCGCCGCAGGTCTGCGTGGCGATGAGCGTCAGCCTCGCGCGGGCGTATTCGGCGAGGGCCATGCCCCAGCCGTCGAAACGGCTTGGCAGGATGCCGCAATCGCAGTCGGCGAGCGCCTCGGCGATGCGTTCGGGCGGGCAGACGCCCCACCGCTCCACGCGCGGCAACCCCTCCAAGCACTCCGCGAGCGGGCCGTCGCCGACGATACGCAGGGTCGCCTCGGGGTGGGCGGGCGCGTAACCCGCCCAAGCCCGCGCCAACACGTCCGTCGCCTTGCGATGCGTCAGCGCCCCCGCGAAGACGAAACGGAAGCCCGCGTGCGGACGCGGCGCGGCGGGGGCCTCCGCCCCCGGCGTGGCATACGCCAGCTCGGCCAGTTTGCTGCGGCGCACGCCCCATCCCCGCGCCAGGTCGTCCACCGCCTCGGGGCCCAGGCCGAAGGCCGCGGCCGCCGTCCGGTTCACGAGCGCGCCGAACAAACGGCGCAGGGGCCACGAGCGGGCGCGCCCTTGGCTCTTCTCGGCGATGAGCGCCCATGGCCGGCGGCGGAGGGCGCAGCGGAGGGCGTTGGCCCAGAAGACGGGGTGGGAATAGCCGCCCACCAGCACGGTGCGCGCGTCGTAGTCCGGGATGGCGCGGCGCGCGGCGCGCAGCGTCCGCACGCGGCGCTCCTGCGGCGGCAGCTCGGCGGGCTCCACCCAGCCGAGGCGCGCGCGGTAGGCGTCGTAATGGCCGAAGTAGCAGACCTCGACGTCGTGCCCCGCCGCACGGAGCGCGTCGATCAGCGCCCGCTGGTGCGTGTTGGGGAAGATCGTCCAATAAACCAGCCTCATGGCCGCCCCCGGCGCCGCGCCACGACGGCCCAGGCGGCCATCAGCGCCGCGCAGACCAAGGCCGCGGCCAGCGCGCCGCAGGCGTTGGCCGCCATGTCATTGAAGTCAAAGCTACGGTTGGCCCATCCCAGCGCCGTGACGGCGGATTGGCCGCACTCCATGAGCGCGCCCCAGGCCACGGCCGCGGCGAAGGCCCACCACGGCGAGGAAAGGCCTCCCACGCGGCCGGGCAGCGCCATCCAAAGCGTCCCGCAGAGGCCAAAGTACATGACGCCGTGCGCCGCCTTGTCCGCCGACACGCCCAGCGCCCGCACAATCTCCCAGAGCCACGGGCTCCCCATCTCCGCGCGCAGGCCGCCGCCATCCGCCAACGAAAGCCACGTGACGGCCGCCAGCACGGCAAAGGCCAAGCCCCGTCGCGCCAAAAGGAAAAACCGCCCCAAACGTTCCCTGTCCATAACTCCCCTACGATAACAAAAAACGGGTCTTGGCTGCCCAAGACCCGCAAACTGGAGGCGCGAATCGGAGTCGAACCGATCTATAAGGATTTGCAGTCCTCTGCCTAGCCGATTGGCTATCGCGCCTTGAAAAGTGCCCATAGAATAACATATCCCCCCACGCCGCCGCAAACACTTTTTTCACGCGGCCGATTGCGCCCGGCCGACCCGTCGGTCGGGGCGGCGGGGCGGGTGTGCTATAATCGGCGGCCATGAGTGCCGAGGGATCCGCGCGTTCGGGTTGGGCGGCGTGCCTCTTCGCCGTGACGGTGTGGGGGATGACGTTCGCGACGACCAAGCAGCTGTTGGCGGCGTTGCCGCCGACGGAGATCCTGTTCGTGCGCTTCGCGCTGGGCTACGCGGCGCTGTGGGCGCTGGCGCCGCGGCGGCTGGGGTGGCTGGGGTGGCGCGCGGAGGCGCGCCTGGCGGCGGCGGGGGCGCTGGGGATCGCGCTTTACTTCCATTTCGAGAACCTGGCGCTGACGCACGCGCGGGCGGGGCTGGTGGCGGTGGTGGTCTGCACGTCGCCGCTGCTGACGGCGCTGGGGGCGCGGGCGTTGGGGCGGACGCGGCGCCTGGGGTGGGGCTATTGGGCGGGGCTGGCGCTGGCGTTGGGCGGGGTGGCGCTGATGGCGGCGGGGGGCGGACGCGGCGCGCTGGCCGGGTCGTGGCGGGGGGTGGCGCTGGGCTTGGCGGGCGCGGCGGCGTGGGCGGCTTACACGCTGTTGCCGCTGCCGGGGGCGGGGCTGGCGGTGACGCGGCGGACGTTCCTGTGGGGGCTCGTGGCGATGGCGCCGCTGTGCCTGGGGGAGGCGGGGGCGTGGCGCCTGGGGCCGCTCTTGGGGTGGGGCCCGGCGTGGCGGCTGCTGTTCCTGGGGCTGGCGGCGTCGGCGGCGTGCTACGCGGCGTGGAACTTGGCGGTGGCGCGGCTGGGCGGGGTGCGGGCGGCGGTGGGGCTTTATCTGAACCCGGTGGTGGGGGTGGCCTCGGCGGCGCTGCTGCTGGGCGAGCCGCTGGGGGCGGCGGCGGTGGCGGGGGTGGGGCTGACGTTGGGCGGGGTGGCGCTTTCGGCGCGGTCGCGCGGGGCGTGAGGCAAGATTGCCGAATGGCAATGTCGGGGAAAGGGTGGCGCAAGGACGGCGGGTTATCATGGCGGCGTTTTTTCTGATTGAGGAGGAAGCGCCATGCCTTGCCGAACCGTCTTGGTCATCCCGTGCTACAACGAGGCCGCCCGCCTGTGTCCGGAGCGGTTCCGCGCGTTCCTGTCCGCCCATCCGGAGGTGTCGCTGCTGTTCGTGGACGATGGGAGCACGGATGGGACGGCGGAGGCGCTGGGGGGCTTCGAGGTGCTGCGCCTGGCGCGCAACCGGGGTAAGGGCGAGGCGGTCCGCCAGGGGGTGCTCCATTGTCTCGCCTCGGGGCGCGCGCCGGATTACATCGGCTTCCTCGACGCGGACTTGGCCGTGGACCCGTGCGAGGCGACGCGGCTGACGGAGGCGTTGGAGGAGGAGCCGGCGGCGTGGATGGCGTGCGCCTCGCGTTGGCGGCGGCTGGGGGCGGAGCTGGCCGTGATCGCGGCCGTGGCGGTGCTGGTGCCGCTGATCCGCCCGGACAAGCTGCCGGGCCGCTTCTTCCGTTCATTGCCGCCGTCGGCCACCGTCTCCTTCGCCGGGGAGGCGCCGTATTCGGCCGAGTTCGTCTTGGGCGACCGCGTCCGCCGCGACGGCTCCGGCGACGTCCTCCTCCTGCGCGACCGCGAGCGCCGCCGCTGGGCCGTCCTCCGAGCCCCCGGCGAGGCGGGCGAGTGACGCGCGCCCGGGTGGACGTTCTCATGTCCGCTTGAATGTCTTGGCCGCGGTGTGCTACACTGTGGGCGTTTTCGGAAAGGATGCCCACGATGACGGATTTGCTGCGGATGGTGCCCCAGGCCTTTTGGGAGACGGCGTCGAAGATGGCGCCGTGGCTGCTCTTCGGCTTCTTGGCGGCGGGGCTGCTGAGCCTCTTCTTCACGCCCGAGACGGTGAGCCGCCATCTGGGGCGGCGCGCGGGGTGGCGGGCCATCGCGCTGGCGGTGCTGCTGGGGGTGCCGCTGCCGCTGTGCTCGTGCGGGGTGCTGCCGGTGGCGGTGGGGCTGCGCAAGGGCGGGGCGGGGAAGGGGGCGACGGCGGCGTTCCTGATCTCGACGCCGCAGACGGGGGTCGATTCCTTTTTCGCCACCTACGCGCTGCTGGGGTGGGCCTTCGCGCTGATCCGGCCGTTGGTGGCGCTGGTGACGGGGGTCGTGGGGGGATTGCTGGTGGATCGGCTGGATCGGGAGGCCCCGCCCCCGGCGGTCACGGCGCGTTCGGCGGCGCTCGGCGCGGCCTCGTTCGCGGGTCGGGCGGCGGCGGCGCTGCGCTATGGGTTCGGGACGCTCTTCGGGAACGTGGCGTGGGCGCTGCTGGCGGGGTTGGCGATCTCGGCGCTGATCCTGGCCTTCGTGCCGCCGAGCTTCTTCGGCGAGGGGGCCTTGGGGAGCGATTGGGTGGCCTTCCCGGTGATGTTGCTGGTGGGGATGCCGATGTACGTGTGCAGCACGGGGTCGATCCCGGTGGCGTTGGCGCTGATGGCGAAGGGGGTCTCGCCGGGGGCGGCGCTGGTCTTCCTGATCGTGGGGCCGGCGCTGAACGGCGCGAGCCTGACGACGCTGCTGCGGCTGTTGGGCCGGGGGTGCGCGGCCATCCATCTGGCGGTGGTCGCGGCGGGGGCGGTGGCGGCGGGGCTGGCGCTGAACGCGCTGGACGCCGCGTGGGGGGTGGTGCCGGATTTCGCGGCGCCCGGCCCGGCGGCGGCGCACGGCTTCGCGCCCGCCATCCAGACGGCGGCGGCGGTCGCGCTCTTCGCGCTGCTGGCCTGGCACCTGGCCGTCAGGCCCCTCTGGGGAAAGTTCGCGGCGGCCAAGGCGTCGCCGCCCGCCGCCGCCCGCCGCGTGGTGGTCAGGGGGATGCGGTGCGACCACTGCCGCGGGGCCGTCCGCGACCTGTTGGCCGCCTATCCCGGCGTGACGGCGGTGCGGCAGGCGGGGCCGGACGCCTTCGACGTGGAGGGCGGGCCGCTGCCTGGGACGTTGGCGCGGGACATCGCCGCGCT
Source organism: uncultured Kiritimatiellota bacterium (assembly GCA_944391055.1). Classification (GTDB taxonomy): domain Bacteria; phylum Verrucomicrobiota; class Kiritimatiellia; order RFP12; family DVOR01; genus Spyradenecus. Next base: position 56,383 of record CALXSF010000006.1, read on the forward strand.
CGGCTACACCCTCGCCCCGTGAGGCGCGCCCTTCGCCCCCGCCATCCCCGCGCCCACGGCGGAGGCCCGCCTCCGCGCCGCGGACAAAGTCCCCGCGGCAAGGCCGTCAACCGTTTCATGCACGCTTTCGCAAAGGCTTGCGCCGGGGCGAGCAGTGCGGCGCCCACTTCCGGATGGGGCCGTCCATGCCCCCGACGGCCTGCTCACGCGCGGCGACCTCTGGCACGACACCCGACAGCGCCCCGCCGTTTCCCCTCCCAACGATCACCCAAGCCGCTGTGACCGACGCCCTCCGGCACGCCTCATCCACGCCTGCCTATAAGACGTTCCCGCGCCGTGCCCCAGAGCGTATGCCCCCCAAAGTGGCACAGAAAAAACGCCCCTTTATCCGCCGCCGTCGAAAGCGACATCGTCGGCTACACGACGATTACCACAACGCCCGGATTCAATATGCAAGGGGTGGTCTTCCAAGGGTTGCAGGAAGAAACCATCGTGTTGGATGAATTGCTTTCCGGTGACTTCAAAACCGGTGATGAGGTTCAGCGTTACACGTCTGATGGTGGTTATGTCATTTATCAGTTTCGTGATGGCGAGGGTTGGTTTTGCGGCAGGGCACCTGCTTCAACAGCGCCTTTGTCTGCGGGAGACAGTTTTTGGCTTAAGACCCCAGACCGGGCTGTCTCCGTGACTTTTAAGGGAGCCGTAAAAGCGGGGGATTTCCGTTACGAGTCCACGGCGGGGATGCAGATGGTTTCAGTGGATTTCCCGTTTGAATTCGCCTTGAACGATGACACCGGACGGGTTAGTTGGACGAATTTGCGTTCCGGCGACCAAATCCAAGTCCTCACCCAAGATGGTGGTTACATGGTTTATACCTACTCGCAGGAAGGCGGAGAGAAATGGTTGGAGGGGCGTATCCCTACGGAAAAACGTATCCCTGTCGGTGCCGCATTGTGGTTGAAGACCGCCACTGCCGGTGCGGTGTTGCAAGTCAAAAATCCTATTCAAGCACAATAAACAATTGGAGTACATCACGATGAAATTCGCGTTTTTGCTTGGTTCCATCTTTGGATTGATTACGTTTGCGCATGCAGCCGCAATCAATTGGGGGAGTTCGTTGACGGGAGAAGTCTCCGTATCTCCCGGAGGTGGTACGATGACCAACTATGTCGCGTATCTCTGCATAGGGAATGAATCGGCGGCACAGGCCACCATTACGGCAATCAAGAACGGGACTTGGAGCGCTCCAACCATTGGGCAAGATGGGAACGTCATTTCCAAAAACATCTCCGAATATGGAGGAGCGTATTACATTGATGGTTCCGCCCCGTCTTATCTTGACTCATCCTATCTCGGGGATCAAAGTTTTTATGTCGTTGTCTTTGATGAAACGAGAGGTTACTTTACTGTAAGCAGTGTTTTGGAAGGCACTGTGTATGAACCGCCAAGCCCCGCAACAAATAATCCGGAATGGGGGACGGACGACTTGGTCGCTATTTCTGGTGGGTGGCAATCTGTCACCACCATCCCCGAGCCGACGGCATTGGCACTTTTGGCCCTTGGCGTGGCCGGGGTGGCGTTGCGCAGACGGCTTCGTTGACGGATCAAAGCGAAACAAGAGGCGCGGATGGCTTTGCCATCCGCGCTTGTTTTTATCACACCCCCACATCATCCATCCCACCACGGTTATGTTTGCGTAGGATCGCCTCCTGCGATAGGCTACGCCGAACAAACGTAAATATTCGAACGACAAGTCCATAAAATATCGGCAAGCAAATAGGCAGAGTGTGATTTCGAGAAACAAAAACACCCCGGCCAACAAACGGGCCGAGGCGTCTTGTGCAAACCGTATCAATCAATTCCGACGGCGTAACACCGCCCCAGCTACGCCAAGGGCCAACAACGCCAGCGCCGTCGGCTCGGGGATTTGAGCAATGAGATGCCAGTCGTCATCAGTCAGATTGACTACTCCAAATTGCGCATTAACATCTTGCTCATTCGTTTCAATCCAAGCAGGTGTCGTAATAGTTCGTGGATCAGTGTAAGCAAAACGATTCTCGTCAATTACAACCAAATAAACATCATAGGAAGTATTTGGGGTATAACGGCCTTGACTGCCGATGTCTGCTAACGTTTGAAGTGGGACATTCCCGTTCTTAACAATTTCATATGCAGAGCCAAACCCATCAATGGAAGATGGTGTTTGTCCAGATGCAAGAGCTTGCCATGTGGCTGTCATATCAGTTCCCGCAGCAACCACATATGAGAGTGCAGTCACACCCGTCATAGCGGAACCGTTGTCGGTGATTCGCATGGCGCCCCATTTAAAGGCTCCGGCGTACACGGCCGAATAAGACAGGGCGGCAACAATCAATAATACGAACTTTTTCATGTGTTTCCTTATGTTGTCAATTCAAAGTTACTGCGGCTTTGGATTTAATCCAAAAACCACTCCCGACAGGTACTTTACGTTCTGACAGGACACCTGAATCCTCATAGAACCCTGAGACACCTAATGTCTCCGCTGGGAAATAGAACAATGTCACATATTGTTTCCCATCCCAAATTTGCATTTCATCCCCCTCGGTCAAACCCGAGAAACGAAACTCATTGACTGCGGTTGCCTGTGGAGTTTTGGCTGCAAATAGTGACCACCCACTTGTTCCTTTGACAGGATTTCCCTCATCCAATACTACTTCCCCCGCAAGGATTGCGTGAGTCAAGGACGATGATTTCACCCAAACGGCTGTCCCCCGTGTCAGGCGCAACGTGCTTAGGCTTCCGTCATCTCCATAAAATCCCGCAGTTCCCATTGATTCTGAGGAGAAATAGAATAAGGTTGTGTATCGTGTTCCATCCCACACTTGAATTTCATCCCCATCCTGAAAATTACCACTAATTTCTTGGACTGAATAATCCCCCTGCCCTCCTTCATCGTCAAGCGAGGCAAAATTAATTCCGAGCAACGTCCAAGAACTTCCAGCCTCCACCGTTGAATATCCGACGATGTCGCTTTCGACGGCGGCGGATAAAGGGGCGTTTTTTCTGTACCACCCCAAAACCGCAGGGAAGTCGCTCTACGACTGGGGTTTCGAGGGATTCGCGAAAACGGCTTTTCGGGGGTTGTCTTTGTCGATAACCAAAGAGAGGGGAAACGGCTAATATGCTATCAATCAACAGATTGAAAAGAAACACCCTGTTTCTTCAAAAGAGCGGCAAACACGGATTTTTGAGTTGTCCAACGTTCGTCGCGACTTTTTCTAGGCCACAAAAAGCCCCTTGTTTCACCAATAAAGAGTTGGTTTACAATCGATTAAACAAAGTAGATGCGGGTTTTCATGAATTGGTGGTACATATTCCGTTTGGATGAGCCATTTGGCCCCGACACCAAGAAAATACGACCATTGTTATTTTTCGCTTGCAACACATTGGATAGCATGCTACTATGATGGTGTCGTTCGGATGTCAGCGAGCGGCGACGGGTTGTCCTGCAATCCGAACGAAAGGCTGGCAGAATCAGGTTTTAGCCCTTAGCAAAGGACTTGACGAGAATGAACGCAAAACGGATCTTAGCCTGCGCGGCTCTACTCTTAGGGTTGCTGAGCTTTAACGCCCCTTTATCCGCCGCCGTCGAAAGCGACGTCGTCGGGTACACGACGATTACCACAACGCCCGGATTCAATATGGTTGGCGTGATCTTCAATGGCTTGGATGGGAAGGAAATGCCGTTGGGCGAAATCGTCAGTGGGGACTTCCAAGATGGCGATGAAATCCAAGTTTACGCGAAAAACGGGAATTATCAGGTTTATACGTATTGGAAGGATTCCGGCTGGCTGAATAGCGCGTTCGAGGAGGCCAAGGCCCCGCTCGCTTTAGGGACTGCGTTTTGGCTTAAAACCCCCAACCGCTCGGTTGAGGTCACCTTGAAGGGCGCGGTCTTGACGGGTGAGTACAAGTACGAAAGCGTCGAAGGGTTACAGATGGTGGCCTTGGGCGTTCCAAAGGCGTTTGACCTGAACAAGGATTTGACGTGGGAGGGGTTGGCGGATGGCGATGAGATTCAGATTCGCGAAGGAGAGTCTTACATCCCCTATACTTATTGGAAGGATTCCGGCGGCTGGTTGGATGCGGGGTTCAATCCCGCCGACAAAGAGGTTCCAATCGGTGCCAGCGTCTGGTTACGAACCGCGAAGGCTGGGGTGACCGTCATTGCCCGTGGTTTGAACAACTGACCATTCATATCGGAGGAAAGATTCATGCGTACCTTATTGTTGGCGTTGTTTACGGCTGTCATCGCCGCTGCTTCCCAAGCGGCTTCGATTATGTGGGGGTCGGGTTCTCCAACCGCAAAAATCGAATTGTCGCCCGGGGGTGGGACTCTTACTAATTACGTCGCGTATCTTTGCGTGGGAGATGCGACGGCAGCCAATGATGCGTTGAACGCTTTCAAGAGTGGGACTTGGACACCTCCGTCAATTGGCGAGAGCGGAATGTCGCAAAGCCCGCTAGAGAGCGGCATTCTCTTGAACAGCACTACTGCAGACCTCGGCGATGGGTTTACAGCGGGCGAAACCTATTCCTTCTATCTTGTGATTCTTGATGAAAGCGGCGATTATGCGATGGTCAGCTCTGCTTTGGAGGGCACTCCCTATACTCCTGGCTCGACAGACCCTGCGTCGCATGTTTGGTGGACGAAAGATCAGTTGTCCGGAACCTCTGGTGGATGGGTGACTGCCACCACGATTCCCGAGCCGACGGCGCTGGCGTTGTTGGCGTTGGGCGTGGCCGGGGTGGCGTTGCGGCGACGTGTGGCGTGAGAACGTTACCCAACCGCAAAGTAAGAGCCCTCGGCCACGGCCGAGGGCTCTTTGCCGAACGAGAGGGCAAAGGGCGAGAGGCATGAGGTGTCCAATGGACAGGGGTTATGGTCACATTGCGACACCGCGGCGCGTGGATGGGGTAATGAAGACGTGGGCGCCGGACAAAGGTCGGGCGCCCATACCTTTTATTGTGGACAATCGGAGGGGTCATGGATTGGAGGTTTTGTTTCCCTCGCCGATGAAGGCCATGAGTTTTTGTTCGCATTCATCGTGATGGGCTTTGCACTTATCCCAAGTCCATTCGGGCGTTTCATACATTTTACGCTGTTTGGGGGCCTTCTCTTTCTGTCCCCATGCGCTGACTTTTTCCTGTGGGGAGTGATTGCTCAGAGAGGAGTTGTCGGAGTTATTCAGCAAACAGAGATTCCCGATGTAATCAACGGCGTTAACGGGAGCGCCCACCCAAGATTTGGAATAGGTCGGGTTACGTGGCATAAAGTGTTCGACAGAGGAGCGATGCTTGAAGACATAGGCATCCTTGCCCTTTGACATGAAGAGGTAATCCAGCAGGTTAAGCAGGAGGTGCGGCGTGTCGGTGCCCCGGCACAGCCACTTGCCTTCCGCTTGGTCTTTGTCTTTCGTCACGCGTTCTCTGACACTCTGTTCCAGGTGTTCTATCAAGTCCCTGTCGGTCGCTTTCTCACTGCTAAGCAGAAACCTTAATGCGTCCTTCACCCAAGTTCGATTGCGCCGCGAAGTATAGGTGACCTCCAGCATCGCCTCCAGCGCAATAAGCTGTTTGCGCGTGTCGGAGTCTGGTTCCGGATTCGTTTCCCCTTCCTCCCGCCAAGGGGCGATCACCCAACGCTGAATGTTCCCCTGACCGTCCAAATCCGAGCGGACAAACCACGTGTCGAACAGGTCGCGCACCTTTTCCAGATGGGCTAGGAAGCCTTTGGCGAAGCCCTCATGTCCACAGAGCTTGGGGGTGAAGGTCTTGAGCAGTTGCCGCTCGTCCAGCGAGATGTTGTTTTCTCCAGGATAGAGGCTCAAGGCGATGAGCAGGAAATTGGGGAAGTCCATGCGGGCCACGGCGCGCGCCTGTTGGGTTTCGCTCTGAGCCGCCTCCTTCTTGAGGCGGGTGAAATCCGCGCACAAATCCCAACGGCTCCGGAAATTCTCTTGCGATTCCTTGTCCTTATACTGCTGCATCAGTCGGCTTTTGACCACATCGACATCCGCCAACTGCACGCCGCGGTTGTTCATCACCTCGAAATACTTGGCGATATCCGTTCGTTCCGGCAAGGTGATTTGGTAGAGCAGAACCTGTTCTTTCAGAAACGTGCAAAAGGCGCCTTCCGGTTTCGCATAAGGGCGCTCGGCGTCAATCGCCTCCTCCTCCTTATAGAAGGTATAGGTCGTGAAACGGAGACAAGCCGCGGCCATCGCCCTGACGGCGGGCTTTTCCAAGAAACTCTGTTCGCCTTCCTCAATCGCGGTGTTGCCGACACAAAAGAAGGCGTCCAGAAAGCGCGATGCATCCGGGCGGTTCTCGAAGCACAACGGGCACGTCTTGATCAATCCCAAATGAACGGAGTGAAAGAGATGACGGAAAAGCAACGTTAGGGTCGTCAGGCGCTGCTGGCCGTCCACCACCTCCAAGACATTCCCCTCCCGCTGCATCACCACCAGCGTGCCCAGATAATAGTTCTTCCTTTTGGATGTAAAAGCCAGCCACAGGTCTTCCAGCAGCTGGTCAATCTCGCGCTCGCCCCACGCATACGACCGTTGATAGAGCGGAATCCGAAAACGCGCACTCCCATTCAGCAATTCGCCCAAGTTATAACGTTTTATGTTTCCCATGAATTAAACCTTCTTCTCGGTCATCGTCTTGCAGACAACCGAGTTCTCGTCGTTAAACGGACTCAAAGTAAACGGACTCAAAGTCCCCCTCCTGTCCCTTTCGAGCTCGGCATCCAACCGCGACAACGCCCTGCCAAGCACCGGCAAGGTCGCCGCCGACGCAATCGCCTGGCACGCTTGCCTGAAATAGGTTTTGCCGGCGACGGAGAACATCAGGCGCCCGCTCGCGAAACGCTCATAGTAAGCCAGACGCCACAGCTGCTTATGGTGCGCCCCCAGCCCCGCCTCCCCGAATCGATCCACCAAAAGCAGGATCAGCGCCTCATAGACCGTCCGCGCATAACCATCGCCCACGCGCCACCACCCTTTATAGAAGCAATTTTCCCGATAAAACGCATGGAACACCTTCAACGTCTCGCTCCGGCAATCCTGCGTCGAATCGAACTTGCCCTCCTTAGGGAAAAGCCACAGCGCAAGCCGCGCATACGTCGCGGCATAGGCAAAGAACGACTCGCCATTGACGATCAGTCCATTCACCTGCGCGGTCGGGTCGCAATCCGACGAAAGCCCATTCGCCAAGCGTTCACAGCCCCACCTCAGCCGCAACAAATCCGCCATCTCCGACGATTTGCCGCGCAGCAGAACCTCACACAGCCGGCTCACATTGTGCGCCGGGAGCACCTCGTCCACCCCTAGCGTGATCCCTTGGAACTCCCCCAAATCCTCTTGTCTGGAAAACGCCTTCTTCTCCTCGCCGCGGCACCCCCGTCGCGCCCAAAAAAGCAATGCCGTTAGCAACCCCTCCACGCGCTTCTCCGATTGCTCATCCGCGATTTCCTCCTCCCAGCGCCGCTCCAACTCCGTCATCCGCTCCGGCGAAGGCAACCGACCGCGTGCCATCGCGCCATAGTGATACGCCTTCAGCAGATTCTCCACGGACAACGGCTTCCCGCGCCCGTTCTGCGTGTCAAACAACTGGAACGCATCATCTAGGTCATCCACGACGATAAACGCAATCTTGCACGCCCTCAGCCGACCCTGCGTCTCTTCGGAAGGCTTCTTGAACACCTGTTCAACGACCTCCTTCGGCGTCCTCCCCTGCGTCTCCTGATTCGGGACAGACCTGAAGACCTTACTCTCGTCCTCATCCAGCAACGCCAGCAGAGTCCGCAGCCGCTGTTGCCCATCCACAACGGCCCACGCCTCCCAGCCTTGTTCCTTGTCTTGTTCATGGAGAAGGATCAGCGTCCCCAGAAAATACTCCCCGCTAGGCGCCGCCTCGACATCCTCGAGTAGCTGCCGCACTTGCTCCGCCTCCCACGCATAATCCCGCTGATAAGACGGAATCGACAACCTTCCACGATAGTTATCAAGGAACATCTTCACCGAGCAAAACCCGTCTGCCTCCTTCTCCTCCATCATCTCTCTCCATAACAAATCAATTCAAGTCTATGGACTCGGAAACAGCGATACCTCTACTCTATCATACGCGCCGTCTTAAGGCAACTCCCGCCACGCCAAGCGTGATATGTCATAGTCCTGTGCACCGAAGCGAAAGTTGACGCATTGCCTATGTGTCAATTGAATGTGCACCCAGGGAGGATACGTGGAAACAAACTTCAAGAGGCTTTACATGCTCAAGATGAAAGCACGCTATGCCAAGGCCAAGACAAGGAAAGAACGCACGGCGCTCATCGACGAGGCCGTCGCGATGACGCATTATTCGCGCAAATACGTCATCCGTCTGCTCAACGGGAGCCGCCGCCATCGCAAGCACCGCGGGCGCAAACCCTCCTACTCGCGCGACGCGCACCAACTCCTCATCCGGATCTGGCGGGCGGAAGGCTACATGTGCCCGCTCTACCTCAAGAGCATAATCGAAAGCGCCATCAGGGATTACGAGGAACTCGGCCACGACGTCCCCCCGGCGCTCGCCGACGAGCTCACGCGCATGAGCGCCTCCACGATGTACCGTATCCTGCGCCCCCACCACATCCGGCGCGCCCCCAACAAACGCTCCGGCAGCAAAGCCGCGCTCGCGGCCCAGATCCCCGCCGGCCCCGGCGCCCTCGAGGAAACCGGCGAACCCGGCATCCTCCAGGTGGACACCGTCGCGCTCTGCGGCGGCGACATGCACGAAAGCTTCTTCTGGATCCTCCACGTCACCGACGCGGCCACCCAATAGGGCGCCCTCGCCCCCTGCTGGAACCGCGGCGCCGAGGCCACCGCCAACGCCCTCGCGCACCTCCTCGAACAACTCCCCTTCCCGCCAAAAGTTATCCATGTCGACAACGGCAGCGAATTCCTCAACCACCACCTCCTCGCCTTCCTCAAAACCCACCACCCCGACGTCCGGCTCACCCGCTCCCGCCCCTACCGCAAAAACGACAACAACCGCATCGAGCAAAAGAACGGCTCCGTCGTCCGCGCCCTCTTCGGCGACCTCCGCTTCGACGACCACGCCCAGCTCGCCCCCCTCACCGCCCTCTGCGACCAATGGAGCCTCCTGCACAACCTCGCCATCCCCTGCCGCCGCCAAGTGGCGCACCACCGCCACGTCACCTCGCACGGCGTCACCCACATCCGCGCCTTCGACCGCCCCCAAACCCCCTGGCAGCGCCTCAACGCCCTCCGCCCCCAACCGCCCCCTCCCCGCATCAACGCCATCCGACTCCGCCGAACCTGCGAACGCACGCTCAACCACCTCTACCAGACGCAGAAACCCTGACCCTCGTTGGGGGCGGGGCGGGATCCCGCCCCGCCCCCAACGACGCCCCCTCCCTTCGGTGCACATCCTAATGACACATCAACCCTCCGCTTACCCTCCCTTCGGTGCACTTTTCATTTGACATATTACGGGTAGACCATTTCCCAACCAACGTAGCCTCTTTTCCCAAAACGCAGGGCTCCCCTCAACAAAATGGCCTGCGGGTGAACCGCAGGCCTATCATGTGCCGGAGCGTACCCCCTTATGCGGTTCTCCGCCTCAACATCACCCCGGCCATGCCCAACGCCAACAACGCCAACGCCGTTGGCTCGGGGACGGCCCATGTGCCGGTCTGCCAATTCGACGCAACTGGGTTAAAGGACGCATCGCCCAAGTAAAAAACCGGATTTGTAGAAGTATCCCCCTCGTCCCATGTTTGTTTAAGCGAAACGGCAAATCCATTTTCGGTAACAAGGATAACGAAGTAGTCCCCATGTGAATTGGAGGGGGCATTGACCCACGTCCCATTGTTGACATAATAGTAACCGCCGGCCGCCGTGATGGCAGAAGAACCATAAACCAAATCATCACTTGGCGTGACCTGCCCATACTCTTGTCCTTGGAGGTAGGAAACGATGTTTGCCTGCGTCCAACTCGATCCTGCTGCGCACTGCACGATATAGGCTGTCCCGCTTTGGAAATCCGGCAACAAACTATATGCACTCCAAGACGAAACGGCAGAAAATACGTTGCCGCACAAAAACAGAAGAGGAAGCAAAAAGCCATATTTCATGAGAGGACCTCCTAAAGATTCAATCAGTTATTGGCAGTCTCCGGCGCTTTGACCGTCGCAAGACCTGTTTGTTTGCTGATATAGACAGCCTGACCAGGGGCCAAGCTGATGGAAATTGGCTTGGCGATGCCTGGGATGGGCAAATCGCACCAAGCATGCTGAGTTTCGTTCCAGTAAGCATAAGCGCTATAAGAACTCGTATCTGAATCCCAAACCGTCAAGGTATCCCCTTGCGTCAAGCCTTCCCAGGCATAATCGTTCACATCGCATGATACGGGCCAAACCGGCGCGATTTGCGCCCAAACTGGAACGTCTTCGGCGCCAAATGTGATGGCTTTCGCCTCCACTTTCCCAGAAAGGACAATCTGGCCGCTCGTGTTTTTATGGATATAGACGGCCTGGCCAAAAGGAAGGGTCGCCATCGAAGGCGTGGCGAGCGAAGGGATAGGTAAATCACACCAAGCCCCTTTATCCTCGATCCAATAGAGATATGATGTGTAAGCCGAAGACTCCGAATCGAATATGCAAAGAGTGTCTCCCTCAGAAAATCCTGAAGAGAAAACCTCGTTCAACAGAACCTCTTCCTTGTCACCCAAATCAACGAACGGGGTGCCAATTTGGTACCACTTGCCGGCCTGCATCTCGATGGTGGTGTACCCCACGATGTCGCTTTCGACGGCGGCGGATAAAGGGGCGTTTTCCTTAGGCCATTCTGGTGCTACGCGCAGACGGTCATCCCATTTGGACACGGCGATGGGAGGATGTCCCAACAAATAAAAAAGGGCTCAAGGGAGGCCTCGAAAGTCGGTCGGGATGGATTAGCTGTCTGGGAGTAGGGCGTCGTAAAGATCGGCCGCCCACGATTGGGAGGGCCTAGGGTATTTGGGGACGAGGCGCCCTTCTGCGGTACGGAAAAGCGGTGTCCAGTCCGGCTCCACGCCGGGAAGGACATCTTCGGAATTGTCATAGAAATAAGCGCGATCGACGAACGTGGCGGCACGGACGGCATTGGCCATCGAACGGGTGTAGCGTGCGACAATTTTCTCGATAGGAACGGCGTGACCGCCTTGGAGGTAACGCGTGGCCACGCGTTTGGCATTGATGACGGGAGAGACGGTGCCGACAAAAAAGAGGCGAATGAAAAAACCTCGGCGATGGGCCCGGCGTAGGAAATCAAGCTTCTCTTGTGTGGAGAAGACCGTTTCAAAGGCGAAGTCGCGCCCTTCCCGTAAGCAAGTTTCCCGCCGTTCGGTCGCCAGAACCGCGGCCCGCAGAACGGATGTTTGATCGTTCCAGCCTCCCAATTCATGCTCCGCGATGTCGTCTGGATTGATATACATACATCCAGCCATCCATTTGTGCCGCAACTCACGCAATTGGAAGGTAATAGAAGTTTTCCCGGAACCGTTTGGCCCGGCAACGACAATCAATCTTGGCCGCTGCGCGTTCACGCCCGCAACGCTCTTTCCTGGGCGGCGGCGGCACGAATCGTCTGCCGAAGCGCGGACTCAAACCGAGCCTGCGCACTCTGGCTTTTGCGCAACACTTCGGCGTGGAAGGCCTTGATGACGGCCTCCCACTGCGTCTGCGCCTCTGGGTCGCGCGAGATTGGGATTGGCTCCGCTTTCATATTCATGCCCCAAGTATAGCACAATATACGTGAATGGCTAATCCGTTGAGTCAGGTAGACCATTGCCCAACCAACGTAGCCTCTTTTCCCAGAACGCAGGGCTCCCCTCAACAAAATGGCCTGCGGCCGAACCGCAGGCCTATCATGCACCGGAACGTGCCTCCTTATGCGGTTCTTCGCCTCAACATCACCCCGACCATGCCCAACGCCAACAACGCCAACGCTGTTGGCTCGGGAACGGCCCATGTGCCGGTCTGCCAATTCGACGCAACTGGGTTAAAGGACGTATCGCCCAAGTAAAAAACCGGATTTGTAGAAGTATCCCCCTCGTCCCATGTTTGTTTAAGCGAAACGGCAAATCCATTTTCGGCAACAAGGATAACGAAGTAATCCCCATGTGAATTGGAGGGGGCATTGACCCACGTCCCATTGTTGACATAATAGTAACCGCCGGCCGCCGTGATGGTAGAAGAACCATAAACCAAATCATCACTTGGCGTGACCTGTCCATACTCTTGTCCTTGGAGATAGGAAACGATGTTTGCCTGCGTCCAACTCGATCCTGCTGAGCACTGCACGATATAGGCTGTCCCGTTTTGGAAATCCGGCAACAAACGATATGCACTCCAAGACGAAAATACGTTGCCGCACAAAGACAGCGCAAGATGCGTCATTGCATTTTGCATCGATCGAGACAAAGTTTTAACGCGATTTTGCTTGCGTTTTTGCGTGGGATGGGGTACCTTATTGATTGGATTTGAGAGGGGAACGGTCCCCTTTGGGTTCCTGGACCTGCGGGTCGCCCTCCCGTGCCGAGGGGGGTGTGCGCGCCAAAGCCTATCGACCGCGGCAACTTTCAGGAACGTATCCAGATGGATATCTATGTCGGCAATCTTGCCTATGCGACGGACGACGAGGGTCTCCGTGCCGCTTTCGCCGCGTATGGCGAGGTGTCTTCCGCCCATGTGGTGCTTGACCGCATGACGAACCGCTCCAAGGGCTTCGGCTTCGTGGAGATGCCCAACGCCGAGGAGGCGGGCGCGGCAATCGCGGCGCTGAACGGGGCGGAGTTGGATGGGCGCCCGCTGCGGGTGAACGAGTCGCAGCCGCGCCCGCGCGAGGAGCGCCCGCGGCGCCCGTTCGGCGAGCGGGGGGGCTTCGGGGATCGGCCTCGGCGCCCGTTCGGTGGGCGCGGCCGCGGCTTTGGCGACCGGCCGCCGCGCGGCGGTTTCGGCGGCGGGCGGGGGCGCGGGGGTTATGACCGCCGTGACCGCGACGAGCCGCGCGAGTCGCAGTGGTGAGCGGTTTGCGCGTTTGGAAGGGCGCGGGGCTTTCGGGCCCCGCGCTTTTTTTTGTCGTTTGGCGGGGTCGGGTTGGGGGCGGGGGCAAAAGAAAACCGCCCTTGGGGGAGGGCGGAAAGGCCGCGATGCGGCGCTTTTTTGGTTGTGGGGTTTGTGGGGTTGTCAATCAGTCGTTCGGGCCGTAGAGTTCCTCGAGGGCATCGCCGATGATCTCGAGGGCTTCTTCCAGGTCTTTCTCGGAGATGTTGAGGGGGGGGAGGAAGCGGACGACGTGCTCGCCGGCGGTGGTGCAGAGGACGCCGTAGTTGCGGCAGGCGTCGACGACGTCCTTGGCGGCGCCTTCGACGGCCATGCCGAGGAGGAGGCCTTTGCCGCGGACGTCGAGGATCTGGGGGTAGGCGTCCATGAAGGCTTCGAGGCCGGCGCGGAATTGCTCGCCGGCGGCCTTGGCGTGGGCGAGGAGGCCTTCTTTCTCGATGGTGTCGAGGACGGCGATGGCGGCGGCGCAGGCGCAGGGGTTGCCGCCGAAGGTGGTGCCGAGCATGCCGGGGTGGACGAGGGCGGCGATGTCGGGGCGGACGAGGACGGCGCTGAGGGGGAGGCCGCCGCCGAGGGCCTTGGCGAGGGTGAAGAGGTCGGGCTTGACGCCGTAGGCCTCCCAGGCGAACATGGTGCCTGTGCGGCCCATGCCGGTCTGGACCTCGTCCATGAGGAGGAGGAGGTTGCGTTCTTTGCAGAGGGCGGCGAGGCCCTTGAGGAAGTCGGGGTCGGCGGGGTGGACGCCGCCTTCGGCCTGGATGGGCTCGAGGAGGATGGCGACGGTCTTGTCGCCGATGGCGGCCTTGACGGAGTCGAGGTCGTTGTAGTCGGCGTAGGCGAAGCCGACGGGGAGGGGGTCGAAGCCGGCCTGGATCTTGTCCTGCGCGGTGGCGGCGCACATGGCGAGGGTGCGGCCGTGGAAGCCTTTGTTGAAGGTGACGACCTCGTAGCGCCCGGTGTCGCGCCCCCAGAGGCGGGCGATCTTGACCATGTTCTCGTTGGCTTCGGCGCCGGAGTTGGCGAAGAAGGCCTTATAGCCGCCGGAGAGCTTGGAGAGGCGCTGGGCCAGGAGCACCATGTTGGTGTTGTAGTAGAGGTTGGAGCAGTGGGGGAGCATCTTGGCCTGGGCGACGATCGCCTCGGTGACGGCGGGGTGGCAGTGGCCGCAGGCGAGGGTGGCGATGCCGGAGGTGAGGTCGATGTACTGCATCCCGTCGATGTCCGTCACCTTGCTGCCGTGGCCTTCGAGGAGGGCCACCGCGGGGGTGTAGGTGGCGAGGAGGTACTGCTTGTAAAGGTCTGCGATGTCGTTGGTCTTGTCACTCATCGGCTTTGATCTCCGTTCCGACGCCTTGTTTGGTGAAGATTTCCAGGAGGAGGGAATGGGGCATGCGCCCGTCGATGAGATGGACGCGCTGGACGCCGTGCTCGATGGCCTCGACGCAGCTGTCGATCTTGGGGAGCATCCCCCCGCTGATGACGCCCTCCTCCTTGAGCCGGCGCACGTTGCCGAGGCGCAGGGTGGAGATGAGGGAGTCGGGGTTGGCGACGTCCCGCAGGAGCCCGGGGACGTCCGAGATGAAAACGAGCTTGCGCACGCGCATGGCCTTGGCGATGGCCACGGCGGCGACGTCGGCGTTGACGTTGTAGAGCTGGCCGTCCTCCTCGCCCAGGCCCAGGGGGGTGATGACGGGGATGACCCCGGCGTCGGCCATCTCCGAGACGGCGGCGGCCTTGACGGCCACGGGCGTGCCCACGAAGCCCCAGTCGAGCGTCGCGCCGGTCTCCGGGTCGGTGCCGGTCTCCTTGCGCACGGTGAGGATCCAATCGCCGTGGAGGGGGCGGGCGAGGACGTGGAAGTTGCCGTTGAGCAGGCGCAGCAGGTTCGCGTTCACCTCGTGCTTGATGACCTGCTCCACCACCTCGATGGCGCGCGCGTCGGTGACGCGCAGGCCGCGGACGAAGTTGGGCGCGATGCCGGCCTTGTCCATCGCCCGGCTGATGGCCTTGCCGCCGCCGTGCACGAGCACCACCTTGATGCCCACCGTGCGCATGAAGGCCACGTCGCTCATCAGGCGCAGGAGGTTCTCGGGCGACTCCATGACGCTGCCGCCCACCTTGACCACCACGACGCTGCCGCGGAAGTCCTGGATGTAAGGCACGGCCTCGATGAGCGCGTTGGCCTTCTCGATGTAACGCTCCATCGGGGTCATGTGGTGTACTCCGCGTTGATCCGCACGTAGTCGAAGGTCAGGTCGCAGGTGTAGACCGTGTCGCTGCCCTGCCCCAGCCCCAGGCGCACCTCCACGTCGAAGGCGCGCGCCTTCATCGCCTCGGCGATCTGGGCCAACGTGGCCTCGCCGGCCACCTGCCCGCGGTCGTAGGCGCAGACGCCGGCGTAGAGGATCTGCGCGCGCGCGCCGTCCACCTCCGCGCCGGAATAGCCCGCCGCGCAGAGCACGCGGCCCCAGTTCGGGTCGCGCCCGAACCACGAGGTCTTCACCAGCGGCGAGCGGGCGATGGCGCGCGCCACCAGGTGCGCGTCCCCGTCCGTCCGCGCCCCCGTCACCCGCACGGTGACGAACTTGCTCACGCCCTCGCCGTCCATGACGATCTGCTTGGCGAGGTCGGCGCACAGCGCCTTGAGCGCGTCGAGGAAGACGTTGGCCTCGGGGTGCCCGGCGTGGAGGGGCGCGTTGCCCGCCAGGCCGTTGGCCAGGCAGATGAGCGTGTCGTTGGTCGATTCGTCGCCGTCCACCACCGCGCGGTTGAAGCTGACGTCCGCCGCCGCCTTGAGGGCCGTGCGGAGCCAGGCGGGGTCGACGGCCGCGTCGGTCGCCACATAGGCGAGCATGGTGGCCATCTGGGGCTCGATCATGCCGGCGCCCTTGCACATGCCCCCGAGCGTGACGGCCTTGCCGTCGATGACGCAGCGCACGGCGGCGCGCTTCGGGCGCGTGTCGGTGGTCATGATGGCGCGGGCGGCCGCCTCGTCGGCCTCCGGCCCGCGGGCCAGGCGCCCGGCGGCCTCGCGCACGCCCGCCACGACGCGCGCGACGGGCAGGGGCGCGCCGATGACGCCGGTGCTGGAGACCAGCGTGAGCGCGGGGTCGAGGCCCAGCGCCTCGGCGGCGACCTGGGCCACGGCCTCGGCGTCGGCCAGCCCCTGGGCGCCCGTGCAGGCGTTGGCGCAGCCGGTGTTCACGGCGATGGCCTGGGCGCGCCCGGCGCGGAGCTTGGCGCGGTCGTGCGTCACGGGCGCGGCCTCCACCAGGTTGGTGGTGAAGACCCCCGCGGCGGCGCACGGCACGTCCGAGACGATCAGGGCCACGTCCCGGCGGCCGGCATACTTGACGCCGGCCTCCACGCCCGCGGCGCGGAAGCCCTGCGCGGCGGTGACGCCGCCTTCCAAGACTGTCCCTTCTGCCATGTCTGCCTACTCCTTCTACGGATAATCGCGCAAAGTATGCCACAATCCCGCACGCCGCGCAACCGCCCCTCCCGGCGCCGTCGGCTGGGCCCGCGCGGGGCGTCGCCCCGGATCGCGCCGCGGGCCGCCTTGGGGCGCGCCGCCTCCCGGCCCAGGGCGTGGCCGTGGGCCGGCCGTTCGCGCCCGCGGGCCGTCGGTTGCCGGGAGGGGTTCGGGCGCAAATCATTAGGCGTTGTCCCGCAATGGATTAGTATGGCATTGACAGGGGGGGGGGTGGGTGTGGTATAGTATCCGCCGTTTTTTCCACCCAGCCAACCGTGTGTCGTCCAAAAGAATGGTTGGCGGATGCAGAAACGGAGTGCGCAATGAGCCTGAAAGACCTGCTTTTGCTGGGCGCCCTGGCGTGGGTTGCCCAGTCTGCCGCGGCTGCTGAGAGCTATGCCTTCGCCTATTCCACCTTTGGGCGGGCGGGGCTGGCCGAGACGCAGCAAATCGTCGACGCCCAGCGAACCCTCACGTTCCGCCTGGGCGCGGCGACCTTCGACAAGACGATTGACCTTGGTGAGGCCGGCGCGCGGCCCATCGCCTTCGTCCCGCCCACGGTGACGGTGCGGGGGCTGACCTTGGCCTTCGCCGGCGCGATCCATCCCAAGACGCTCACCCTTGACGTGGTGGAGGACGAGCGGACTTTGAGCCTGACCGCCGCCGACAAGACCGAGGCGCTGGAGCTGCGCACCGAGGCCGGCACCCTCCTCAACGCCACCGCCGTCACCTACGTCGCCGAGGGGGAGGCCGCGCTCGCCCTCTCCGCCGACGCTATGGTGACACTGGATTTCTCGGAGGCCGCCACCGGAGGCGCCGAGCTCGGCAGCCTCTGCATGGTCGCCGCCGGGGCCCCGCACCTTCGCGTCACGGGCTCGGCCACCCTCACCCGCCATATCTTCGCCGTCAACGACGGCGGGACGTATACCTTGAGCGGCTTCTCGGACGTGGACGCGGGCGACCAGGTCATCGTGGTGGAGTTCTCCGACAAAGGCGGCACGTTGGAGATCGACCGCTCCGTCGCCCTTTCCCCGCTCGTCCTGGGTTCCGTTGTCCCCGCCGACCAGGCCAACGTCCGTTTCAGCGGCGCCAACGGGGCCGCCTTCACCTCCACCCTGACCCTGCGCGACGGCGAGGACAAGAACGGCGCGCTTGCGGGCAAGGGCGGGCTTTCGCTCTTCGGGCCCAAGGGCGCGGTGGCGCCGCTGAGCGTCTTCAACCCCTCGTTCTTCCTGCTTCAGTGCGACGCCACGCTCCGCACGCCGCTCCCCTACGACGCGACCAGCGGCGAGGTCTCCGGCTGGTTCCAGGCGAACGCCATCCCCATCCCCGCCGGGCGCACCTTCCGCATCCAGTTCGGCGAAGAGGTGGGTTCCATCGTTGAAGGCCAGCTCCCAAACGTTTCCTTCGCCGCCCCCGATTCCCGCCTCGAGCTTGCCTCTGCGGTGACCTCCGCCATCCCCCAGAAGTATCTCGAGGCGCTCGGTCGGCAATCCGGCACGCTCGTGATCGACTGCGCGGTGACGGCCACGACTGCGGATGGCGGGATGACCGATGTCACCTTCCAGGCCCGCGAGCCTGACTTGGAGACGACCCTTGTCCTCAAGAGCGGGACGTTCACCTGCGCGTCGTTGGTGTTTGATGCGCTTGACGGCTCCTTTGCCTCGGTGGACGTCTTGCTGGAGGGCGGCACGCTGGATCTTTCCGGGGATCTCGCGATGGAGGCCACCACCAAGACTGTGACGGTCGATAAGGATTCCGCGCTGACGGCGGACGCCATCGGGCCACTCGCCGAGGGCACCAGCACGGACGTCATCGTCGAGCAGGGCGGCACGCTCACGCTCAAGAAAGGGCTGGGAGATGGACGCAACGAAGGTGCGCTGGGTGGGTTTGACCTGCATGTGCGCGGTACGCTGACCTTTCAGAATGTGTCTTACTTTCAGATGTTGCCCGCCGAGCGGCGCACGCTTTATTTGGAAGGCGGCACGATCGCCTCGGAAGGGGACTTTCAGACCGGGATTGTCTGTGGCATCAGCCAAGGCAACGCCGAGACCCTCAACTTCATGGACGTCATCGGCGGCGGCAGGCTCTCCGGCAATCTGACGGTCGACGGCGTCTCCGGCTCCGGCGAACTCACCGTGGGCGAGGGCGCGACCATCCAGCAACTGCGCGATTACGACGGCACCATCGAGGGCTCCGGCGCGATCGGCGCCATCGAGGGGGCGCGCGGCACGGTGCTCCTCGGCGGTGGCTGGCTCTCCGAGGGCGGCAAGACGCTCGCCGACGCGGCCGCCATCACCGGGGCTTATTCCGGCACCCTTGGCTTCACCGCCGGCACGGCGGAATCGCCCAAGGCCATCGACTTTTCCACCGTGGCCGGCTTCGCCACCCTCGGCATGGCCTTCCGCGTGAACGATTATCAGCACATCATCATGCGTTTGGATCAGTACGCCGACGCCACCATCCGCTGGCCCGCCAACCCGCAGGGCGTCAAGCTCACCCTCATCGAGTCCGGCGCCTACGGCGGTTCGGTCGAGATCCCCCACGTCCCCGACGGCGTGACGCTCGCTTTCCACGCCTATCCTGAGGCGGGCGGCTCTGGGACGACCGAGAAGGAGGGATGGCAGATCGCCGCCAACGAGGATGGCGTCAACGACACCCTCACCTGGGAGAAGCCCGTCTTCTCCGGGGCGGGCGCGTGGTTCGACGTGGAGTTCAACCGCTCCTCCGCCAACATCGGTTGGTTCACCCTGCGCAACCAGACCGGCACCGAGGTGGCCAACGGGATGCTCCGCGGCGACACCGATGACGCCGGGCAGGTCGTGATGACGGATCCCAGCCTCTTCGTGCCCGTGGCGCACCCCGCCGACGACCACGGCGGCCTGCCGTTGCGCTATTGCCCCTACGTCTCCACCGACTCGCTGGACTACCCGGACGTCTGGAGTGTGGCCGTGCGCCTGACCGCCCCCGCCGCCGAACGGACCTGCATCCTGGCCCTTGGCGGCAACTATGCGCAGGGCGACGCGACGGATGAGACCTTCGCCCTCGTCTTCGCCACGGGCGAGACGAACGACGAAATCGTGCTCTGGAAGTTCGATGGCGTGGGCGACGCCGCCGTCCCCAACGCGGACACGGAGCCGCTCTTCCGCGTGCGGCTTGCCGAGGCGCAGGCGGCGCTCCACCTCTTCTCCGTCGTCTGCGATGGGCAGACCCTGACGCTCTACATGGACGGCGCCTACCTCAACCAAATCACCCTGCCCGAGGGCACGCGTCTCGCACCCGGTCTGCAGGTGGGCCGCCAGCTCGGCGGCTCCGCGCGGCCCGAAGGCATCACCGCCTTCGCGCAGGACGTGGACTCGCGTGGCCTCGCGGCGGAGCAGGAGGGCGTCATCGATTACATCCGCTTCTACAAGGGTGCGCTGACCGACGAGGCCATGCAGGAATTGGCCGACCGCACCCCTTACGTCCGCGAGAACCTCCGCTACGTGCGTTATGTCCCCATCACCACCGCGCCTGAGGGGTTCCCGGAACGCGTTGTCCCAGAGGGTGGCGAGACGTGGATTCAGACGGGGGCGTGGCTGGAGGAGCGTTATGCGAATGGTGCGTGGGCGCCCACGGGCACTTATGCCGACCAGCCCGCGGAGGGCGCGGAGTGCCGTCTGCTCGTCGCCCAAGGCGCGCACACCATCCAGGTGAACGTCGAACGGCAGGAGGAGGCGTATTTCTACTCGCCCAACCGGAACTATGCCACGCTGGTCGTCGCCCCGCAGGAAGGGGCCGGGAACGCCGGCACGCTCCATCTCACCCCGCTTGGCGTGATCGCCGACGAGGGCAAGGACACCATGGAGGAGCAGCCGTGGGAGAAACAGGTGAAGGACAGCGCGTGGTACACCGTGCGCGCCGATTCCACCGCCGCCAACCGCACCGGCTTCCGTTATGGCCGGCTCCGCTTCACCGGCGGCGCCGAGGACGTCTTCTCCGACGACGAGACCATCCCGGACTTCCACGGCGCGGGCTATCTGCTCAATGACGCGAGCGGTTGCTATGACGCGGGCGCGTGCTACTTCTCCAAGTATGCGAACATGGTGCTGCCCGACGCCGAGGCCGGGGTGCTCCGGTTGGTGGCGGGGATGTCGCTGACGCGCGGGGTCGTCGATGAGGTGGCGCGCTGGCAGCTCACTGGCCCCGTGGTCGTCGCGGAGGAGGCCGCGTCCGGTTTCGATCATGTGGAAGGCCATGTGGGCGTGGGGGATGATCAGACCTCCGAGGATGTCTGGGTGCCCTTCTTCACCGCCAACTCCTCCTGGAAGTTCTACGACGACACGCGCCTTGAGGCCAACGGCGGCACGGACAACGCCGACGGCGCGAAGACGGGGCTTTTTGTGCGCGGCGTGCAGACCCCCGGCCGCCTCTATCTCGACTTTACCGTGGACAAGGTGGTTGAGGGTGGCGCCTTCTCCAAGCAGGCGTGGTGGCGCTATGGTTACCATGGCGCGGCGGAGGAGGGGGTGGAGACGCCTTCGGGCATGACGCCGGTGGCGGTCACCAATGAGACGGATTTCTTGCAGGCCGTGGCCTTCCAGATCCGCCTTTCCAAGGAAGACGTGGAGCTGACCCTTGACCAACTCCCCACCGCGCAGGTGCAGACCTTCTATGTGGAGGAGGCCAATCCGCCCAAAGACCCCCTCACGCTTCGGTTGAAGACTAGCGAGGCCGTCGGCCCGCTCGTCATCCACCGCATGGTCGTGGCCGCCGCCCGCCTCGACGTCTCCAACGAGGACTCCGATTACTCGGGCAACGCCCTGAGCCTCACGCCCGGCGAGGGGCGCCACGTCCCCGTCCATCGCGGCCCCGACACCGCCGGGCGCGGCGCCTTCATCGTCGGGGACACGACGATGGATTGGGACTTCGGCAGGGAGAGTTCCGTTGCCCGACTGGAGGTTGCGCCCGGTCGCACGCTGACCTTCCTTTCCGGGCAGGACTTCCGCACCTACGGCACCACGCTCGTCGCCCAGGAGGGCGCGACAATCCACCACACGAGCGCCGCGCCGTTGCTGGGGCAGGACGTCGAGCTTCACGAGGATGCCATCTTCGGCTTCCATGCCGAGGCCGCCTCCCAGGGGGCGGACGTGAGCGCCGAGGGCGTCGTCCTTGAGGGGGCGCTCACCCTTCGCGGCTCGGCCACCCTCCGCGCCAGCCAAGATAAGGGCGCCGCCTCCGCCCGTCTGCCGCACTTCACCGCCGCGGGCGGCATCGTCGCCGCGGCCCCCAATCTCACGCTGACCGTCGAGGCGCCCGAGGACGTCACGTGGCACAGCCACACCGGCAGGTTGGAGGGCGAGGGCTTCGGCCTCTGCAAGACCGGCCCCGGCACGGTGGATTTCTATCTCCAGACGCCGCCCTCCGTCACCGGCCTCGTCGACGTGAAGGCGGGTACGCTCCGCGTGGCGATGGCCGCCGACACCCCCATCGGCGCGTACGGCCTCCATGTCGAGCAGGGCGCCATCCTCGCCGACAACGGCCTGATGCAGGGCAGTGTCGGCACCCTCGCGCGCATCCTGGGCGGCCAGACGCTCTCCGGCACGGGCACGATCGCCGACGGCCGCCTCCGCCTCGAGCAGGGCGCCACCTATCAGGCGTCGGCCAGTGGGGCGCTCACCGCCGAGGCCGGCATCGAGACGGACAGCGTCGAGGGCGCCAACATCACCGTTGCCCTCCCCGAGGGATACGTGGCCGATAACACGCCCTTCCTCGTCGCCGGTCGTGAGGAGCGCGCCGTCCGCCGCCGTCTCCGCTCCATGCTGGGGGACGTCCGGTGGGACACCGTGGCGTGGATCAAGGGCGGGCAGACCTCCTATGCCGCCCGGCCCGCCAAAATCCCCGCGCCCACCGACTATCCGGGCTACGACCCGGGCGACGCCTTCAATGTCTATGACGAAGCCCTCCACGGTTCCCTCGTCAACCACTATCAAGGCAACGGCGTCGCCTACGTCGGCGCCGCGCAGGGGTGCACCCAGGCCAAGACGAAGTGCCTCAACGCCTCCGAGCTCAGCGACGTCTTCTACGCCTTCTCCGGGGTCTACGCGCTCCTGCCCTCCGCCCAGACCGACGCGGGGCGCGAGTGGATCGACGCCCACAACCTCCACGTCGCCTACGAGTTCGGCATCGACGCCATGGCCTTCGCCCAAATCGACGGGGAAGAGCACGTCGTCGTCCGCGTCCGGGTGCGGAACGCCCTGCGGGAGTCCTTTGACCACCTCAAGGACGTCACCGCCGACGCCTTGGACGCGGAGGCGGACTTCCGCGCCACCGCCACGCTTCGGCTCGCCGACGCCGAGGGCACGACCTTGACGGAAGCCTTCGAGGTGGCCGACCTCACGGGCAAGAAAAAGACCGCCCGAGCCTCCGCCGAGCCGGGCGTCCGCTACCTTGCCCTGCCCGTCGCGAAGCTTCCCGAGGACGGCCGCCTCCGCGCCCACGTCGACCCCGTCCGTCCTTCGCAGGGCGAGTGAGCGTGGGCAAACGAAACCGCCCCCGGCCTCGGAAGAGGCCGGGGGCGGTTTCGTTTCGGGGGGCGGTCAGGAGAGGCGCGCGTCGTCCCAGACCAAGGGCTCGCGGGGGGTGAGGCGGATGTCGAAGGTGGGGAGGATGTCGCGGAGCGCGGCGACCGTCGCGTCGGGCGCGATCCAGCGGGAGGCGCGGGCGAGGGCGGTGAGGAGGCGCCCCGGGGCGAGGCCGGCGGCGCGGTAGGCGGCGACGCGCGTGTCGCCGTGGCGCTTGGCCAGCCGGCGGCCGTCGGGCCCGACCAGGAGGGGCAGGTGCCAATGGGTGGGGCGGGGGAGGCCGAGGCGGTCGGCCAGGACGTTCTGGGCGGGGGTCACGGGCAGGATGTCGTCGCCGCGCACCACGTCGGTCACGCCGCCGTCGGCGTCGTCCACCAGCGAGGCCAGGACGTAGGCGGGCTCCTCGCCGCGGGCGATGACGAAGTCGCCGGTCAGCTGGTCGGCGGTGCGGGTCTGCTCCCCGGCGAAGGCGTCGGTGAAGCGGCCGTCGTCCCCGGGCCCCAAGGGCAGGCGCCAGGCCGGGACGCGGCCCGGCGGCGGGGGGAGGGCGGGGTCCCGGCGGCGGCAGGTGCCGGGGTAGCGGAGCACCTCGCCGGGGTGGGGGGCGGACTGCGCGCCCTGGATGTCGGCGCGGGAGCACCAGCAGGGATAGCGCGGCAGCCGCGCGAGGGCCGCGCGGTGGGCACCCAGGCGGGCGGATTGGCGGAGGGCGGGCCCGTCCCAGTCGAAGCCGAGCCAGCGCAGGTCGTCGAGGAGGGCCTCGTCGGCGCCGGGCTTGTGCTTGGGGTGGTCGAGATCCTCGATGCGCAGGAGGAGCCGCCCGCCCCGCGCCCGCGCCTGGAGCCACGCGGCCATGAAGGTGCGGACGTTGCCGAGGTGGAGCGCCCCCGTCGGCGAGGGCGCCAGCCGGCCCACGAAGCGCGCCGCCATGGCCTTGCCCCCGCCGTCTCAGGCCAAGGCGAGCGGGACGGCCTCGCGGGTGTCGAGGTCCTTGGCCTGGGCGACGCCCTTGGCGATGTCGTCGGGGCCGAGGTAGACGGCGTGGCGGGCGTGGGAGGCGCCGGCCTGGGAGAAGAAGTGCTTGGGCTTCTGCGGCAGGAGGGCGAGGTCCACGGGGTGGCCTTCGGCGCGGAGGCGGGCGGCGAGGGCCACGGCGGCGTCGCGCTCGGCGGCGGTCATGTAGCCGACGGCATAGCCGCGGCGGGGGACGGGGCACGCCTCGCCGAGGGCGTCGCGGAGGATCTCGCCGATGACGACGTCGCCGAAGCCGAGGCCGACGGCGGGGGTGGGCTTGCCGCCGACGAGCGCCAGGAGGGAGTCGTAGCGCCCGCCGCCGAAGATGGCGCGGAAGCGGCGCTGGGCGTCGAAGGCCTCGAAGACGATGCCGGTGTAGTAGGAGAGGCCGCGGATGACGGCGATGTCGAACCGGAGCAGCGGCGCGTAGCCCATGCGCTCGGCGAGGGCGTGGAGGGCGCGGAGGTCGGCGATGGCGGGGGAATCCTCCCCGGCGAGCGCGGCGGCGGCCTCGAGGCTGTCCACGGCCAGCAGGCGGAAGGCGGCGTCGATGGCGTCTTGGGGGAGCCCGGCCTGCGCGAGGAGCACGGCGATCTCCTCGTCGGGGATCTTGCCGCGCTTGTCCAGCGCCATGAAGACGGGCGGGTGCTGGGCGGCGGGGATGCCCGCCTTGGCCAGGAGTTCGCCGAGGAGGGCGCGGCTGGAGACGTGGATGCGCCAGGCGTCGTCGGGGAGCCCCATGAGGCGGACGGCCTGGACGGCGGCGCCGAGGAGCTCGGCCTCGGCCAGGACGCTCTCGGTGCCGACGATGTCGAGGTTGAGCTGGTAGTGCTCGCGCTTGCGGCCGCGGGTCATGCGCTCGTAGCGGAAGCATTGGGCGATGGCGCCCCACTTGATGGGGAAGTGGAGGCGGCTCTGGCGGGCGGCCACCATCCGCGCGAGGGTGGGAGTCATCTCGGGGCGGAGGGCCAGCGCGCGCCCGGACTTGTCCTGGAAGGCGTAGATCTGCTCGGAGACCTCCTCGCCGCTTTTGCGCTGGAGGAGGGCGAGGGATTCGACGACGCAGGCGTCGTAGGGCTGGAAGCCGAAGCGCTCGGCGGCGGCGCGCCAGGCGTCGAAGACGCGGTTGCGCCAGGCCATGTCCTCGGGGTAGAAGTCACGCATGCCGCGGGGGGCTTCGAAGGAGACGTTGCTCATGGGTGCGTTCCGTTGGGGTGTCGGGGGGGAAACGAAGGCGCGGCCCCGCCCTTGCCGCGGGGGCCGCGCCGGGGCGGGGCGTCGGCGGCTCAGCGGCGCTGGCGCGGGGTCAGCGTGGCCTCCTCGAGGTCCTTGCGCAGCAGGCGCGAGGGCTTGAAGCGGATGGAGCGGCGCTCGGCGATCCAGACCTCCTGGTCGGGCTTCTTGGGGTTGCGGCCGCGGCGGCCCTTGCGGGAGACGACCTCGAAGACGCCGAAGCCGCGCAGCTCGACGTGGCCGTTGCGGATGAGGTTGGCCAGGAGCGCCTCGAAGGTGGTGTCGATGATCTTGTAGGCCAGGGTCTGGGGGATCTTGTGGGTGGCGGCGATGACCGTCGAGAGGTCACGGCGCGTGCTGGTGGAGGGGATCCGCTCGGTGGCTTGGGTGGGGGCGTCTTGGGTCATGGCGATGTCCTTGTCTTAGAGGGATTGTTCAAGCAGGGAGGCGATGGCCTGGGCGGCCTCGGCGGGGGGGACGACGGCGGAGTCGCGCTCGGTGCGGCGGCGGATCTCGAAGCCGCCCTTGGCCAGCCCCTTGGCGCCGGCGACGACGCGGATGGGCAGGCCGATGAGGTCGGCGTCCTTGAACTTCACGCCCGGCCGCTCGGGGCGGTCGTCCACGAAAACGTCGATGCCGCGGGCCTCGAGCGCCGCGCCCAGGGCCTCGGCCTGGGCCACGACCTCCGGCACGTCGGGGTCGAGGATGAGCAGGGCCACCTGGCAGGGGGCCACGGCAGCGGGCCAGACGATGCCGTCCTTGTCGTTGCTCTGCTCCACGATGGCCTGGAGCGTGCGGCTGACGCCGATGCCGTAGCAGCCCATCACGATGGGCTTGGCCGCGCCCTGCTCGTCCAGGTAGGTCGCGCCCATGGCGGCGGAGTATTTGGTGCCCAGCTTGAAGCACTGGCCCACCTCGGTGCCGCGGCGGATTTCGAGGGGCTTGCCGCACTTCGGGCAGAGGTCGCCGGCGCGGACGGTGGCCAGATCCTCGTAGGCCGTCACCCGCGCGTCGCGCGCCAGGGAGACGTGGGCGAGGTGGAAGCCCTCCGCGTTCGCGCCCACCACCACGTCCGCGGCGCCCTCGAGGGCGCGGTCGGCGTAGACGGGCAGGTCGCCGAGGCCCACGGGACCGATGGAGCCGACGGGGCCGGCCAGGCGCGCCACGGTCTCGGCGTCCGCCTCCTCCACCTTGGCCCCGCCGAAGAGGCGGCGCAGCTTCGTCTCGCTCAGCTCGCGGTCGCCGGGCACCAGGGCCATGACGGGCTTGCCGCCGACGAGGAGGACGAGGCTCTTGACGATCTGGTCGATCGGGCGGCCCAGGAAGCGCGCCACCTCCTCGCAGGTGTGCTGGCCGGGGGTGGCCACGCGCTCGGGCTCGCCGGCCTCGGCGCGGTAGGGCACCGGCGCGGGGGCGCGCTCGGCGCGCTCCTGGTTCGCCGCGTAGCCGCAGGCCGGGCAGTCCAGGATGCCGTCCTCGCCGCTGGCGGCGTAGACCATGAACTCGTGGGAGAAGTTGCCGCCGATGTCGCCGGTGTCGGCCTCGACCGGCTTGGCGGCCAGGCCCACCCGCGCGAAGATGCGTTCGTAGGCCTCGTACATCGCGCGGTAGCTGCGGTCCGCCCCCGCGTCGTCCGCGTCGAAGCTGTAGGCGTCCTTCATGATGAACTCTTTGCCGCGGATGAGGCCGAAGCGCGGGCGGATCTCGTCGCGGAACTTGTCCTGCATCTGATAGATGGTGCGCGGCAGCTGGCGGTAGGAGGCGATCTCGCTCTTGGCCAGCGCGGTGAAGGCCTCCTCGGCCGTCGGCGCCAGCACGTACCAGGCCTCCTTGCGGTCGCGCACGCGGAACATCCCCGGGCCCATCGAGTCCCAGCGGCCCGTCTGCCTCCACAGCTCCGCCGGCTGGAGGATGGGGAAGAGCGTCTCCTGCGCCCCGGCGCGCTCCATCTCCTCGCGGACGATGGCCTCGATCTTGCGAAGGGCGCGCATCCCCAGGGGCAGGTAGGTGTAGAGGCCGCCGCCCAGCTTGCGCATCATGCCCGCGCGGATCAGCAGTTTGTGGCTGACGATCTCGGCGTCCTGCGGCGCCTCGCGCAGGGTGTTCAGCAGGGTCTGGCTCCACCTTATCATTTTGGGCAATCCTTTGTCGCGGTTCCTCTGCGTTGCTCGCAAATGCGCATAAGTATCTCAAATCCTCGGGAAAACGCAAGCGAAAAATTGCGCCGCCGCCCGTTCCCCTTGCGTTTGGGCGGGCGGCGGCGGCTTCGCGCTCGGCGCGGTCACGGGCGTTTGGGCGTGGGGCGGGGCGGGCGCCGGTCAGGGGGCGGGCCGGCCCCAGCAGGCCTTGGGGGCGTCCGGGACGGGGACGGGCGCGACGCGCGCCTCCCATTCGCCGAGGGCGACGGGCACGCGGGCGAAGAAGTCGCGCGAGGAGGTCCCCAGCGCCAACGTGAAGTCGCCCGCCTCGTGGCGCCAGCCGGGGAGGGATTCGTCCCACCACGCGAAGGCGCGCGGCCCGAGCGTCAGCTCCGCCGTGGTTTCCTCCCCGGGCCCCAGGCGCACCTTGGCGAAGGCGGCGAGCTGGCGCGGCGCACGGGGGATGGCGCTCCCCGCGGGCGGCTCGACGTAGAGCTGGACGACGGCGGCGCCGGCGCGGCGGCCGGTGTTGGCGACGGGCACGCGCACGGCGATCGTCTCGCCGCGCGCCCGCACCTCCGGCTCGCCGAAGGCGAAGTCGGCGTAGCTGAGCCCGAAGCCGAAGGGGAAGGCGGGGGCGATCCCCTTGGCGTCGAACCAGCGGTAGCCCACGAGCAGGCCCTCCTTGTGCTCCGCCGCGCCGTCTTGGTAATCGCCCAGCGCGTGGGCGGGGGAGTCGTCCAGTTTCTTTGGCCAGGTTTGGCAGAGGCGCCCGGCGGGGTCGCGTTTGCCGAGGAGGACGTCCGTCACGGCGCGGCCGGTCTCCTGCCCGAGGAAGGAGAAGAGCAGGAGGGTCTTGGCGCGGCCGAGCCACGGCATCTCCACGGGCGAGCCGGCCTGGACGAGGATGGCCGTGCGCGGGTTGGCGCCCAGCAGCGCGGCGATGCCGGCGTCGTCGCGCGGGAGCAGGCGCATGTCGGGGCGGTCGCCGGATTCGCATTCGCGCGCGGGGCCCCAGCCCTTGCGGTTGCCGGTGACCAGGAGCACGGCATCCGCGCGCTTGGCCTCCGCCGTCAGCGCCGCGTAGTCCGCGCCGGTCTCGGAGGGACGGCGCCAGCCGAAGCCGAGCACGGCCTCCCCGCCGGCCTGGCGGTAGTCCACGGTCAGCGCATACTCGCGCCCGGCCTCCAGGCGCACGGCGGCGGAGAGGCGGCGCGCCTCGCCGTCCGCCCAGGCGTCGATGAGGGGGACGCCGTCGAGGAGGACGCGCACGCCGTCGTCGCACAGCGCGCCGAAGCGGTAGAGGCCGCTTTCCGGCGCGCGCAGGCGCGTGCGCCAGCGCATGGAGAAGTTCGCGGCGCGCTCGCCTTCCGGGAGGGCGGGTGCGCGGGCGAAGCCCGTGGCGGCGGGGGCGCCTTCCAGGCGGTCGTTGGGGAAGCGCTCCCAGAGCCAGCCGCGCTCCAGGATGCCGCGGTCGGCGTCCGCGGCGGGGTTTTCGGTGAGCAGGCAGGAATCGGGCAGGGGGGCGAAGGCGTTGGGCAGGGCGGGGAAGGGGCGCCAGAGGATGTCGGCGCCGGGGAGGGCCTCGCGCAGGCCGGCGAGGAGGGGGATCTCGTAGGGGGCCTTGCCCATCGCGCTGGAGCCTTCCCAGCAGTCGGTGACGGTGGCGATCTCGCCCACCACGAGGACGCGGCGGAGGGCCTTGGGGTCGAGCGGCAGGAGGGCGTCGTCGTTTTTCAGCAGCACGACGCTGTCGGCGCCGATCTCGCGGGCCAGCGCCTGGTGTTCGGGGGTGTTGACGGAGCCGGGGTGGCGCGGGCGGCCATCCAGCAGGCCCAGCGCCGCCTGGACGCGGAGGACGCGCCGGGCCATGTCGTCGACCCGCGCCTCGGGCACCTCGCCCGCGCGCACGGCCTGGGCCAGGCGGGGGTAGTGGCGGATGGACTTGCCCATGTTCATCTCGACGTCCGTGCCGCCGAGCGCGCCGGCGACGGCGTCGTGGAGGCTGCCCCAGTCGGTCACGACGAAGCCGGGGAAGCCCCATTCGCCTTTGAGGACGGAGCGGTTCAGCCAGGCGTTGTGGCTGGCGTGGACGCCCCAGGTCTTGTTGTAGGCGCCCATGACGGCGAGGAGGCCGCCCTCGCGCACGGCCATCTCGAAGGCCGGCAGGTAGAGCTCGCGCGTCGTCCGGGCGTCGGGGCGGGCGTCCACGCCGTGGCGGTTGCGCTCCTGGTTGTTGAGCGCGAAGTGCTTGGCGCAGGCCGCCACGTCGCGCGACTGGATGCCGCGGATCTCGGCGGCCGCCAGGCGCCCCGCCAGGAGGGGATCCTCGCCGAGGTATTCGTAGTTGCGGCCGCACAGCGGCGTGCGCACGAGGTTGAGGCCCGGGCCGAGGAGGACGTCCTTCCCGCGCGCCCGCGCCTCCTCGCCGAGGGCCTCGCCGAAGCGCCGCGCCAGCGTCACGTCCCAGGTCGAGGCCAAGGCCGAGAGGGCGGGGAAGACCGTCGCCGAATCCGTCATGTCCTTGGGGTCGCGCAGCCAGCCGAAGGTCTGCCGGGGCACCTCCGGGCGCACGGTGTGGGTGCCGTCGGAGAAGGCCAGCTCCGCGGGGATGCCTTTGGCGGGGTTGGCCGCCAGATACATCGTGGAATTGCCGTGGGTCAGCGCCACCTTCTCCTCCAAGGTCAGCGTTTGCAGGATGGCGTCCGCCTGGGCCTGCGCGTCCGGTCGGCGGTTGGCGCAGGCGGCGAGGGCGGCGCAGGCGGCCAAGGCCAGCGGGGTCAGGGGTTTTCGCATGGGGCTTCCTTTGGGGTTTGGGGCTCAGCCGGAGCCGAGGTTGTAGTTTTGCGGGGGGTGGGCGGCGCCGTCGCCGAAGCCTTGGGCCATGAGGGCCTTGAGGTCGCCGAGGCGGCGCTCGTAGACGCCGCGCGGGTCGAGGCCGTGGCGGTGGCAGAGGGCGGCGGCCATGCCGACGACCTCGCCCATCATGCCGCCGGTGCGCATGACGCGCACGGTGCCGAGGGCCACGTGGGTGACGCTGACGCAGCGCCCGGCCATGAAGAGGTTGGGGACGTTGCGGGAATAAAGGCAGCGGTAGGGGATGGGCCAGGGGCCGCCGAAGCGGGAGTGGTGGGCCACGGACTTGAAGGGCATCGGGAAGCGCTTGGCGTTCTCGGGGTCGGGCTCGACGTGGCGGAGGGTCACGGCGCGGATGCGCCCCCCGGCGCACGCCGCCCGTTGGAGGCGGTAGGGGGCGAGGAGGGTGATGTTGGGCTCGGCGGCGACGGCGGCGGCCTTGCGGGCGTCCTCGTAGCGTTCGGCGGGGGCGGCGAGGGCGGGGCCGGGTGCCGCGGCGGCGAGGGCGCTGAGGCGGAGGAAGTCGCGGCGGCGCAGGGGCATGGGCGGCCTCTCAGAGCGTGACGGGGGCGCCGTTGGCGCGGCGGGAGCGCTCGGCGGCGAAGCAGATGAGGTGGCTTTGGAGGGCCTGGTCGGTGACGGCGCGGATCTCGGCGGGGGCGCCTTCGCGGATGAGGCGGAGGGTCTCGGCCACGAGGTTGAAGTCGCCGCCGTCGTGGCGGGAGGGGTTGTCGTGGCGGTAGAGGGGCGGGGGCTGGGCGCAGACGGGGTGGCCGTCGAAGCGCGTCATGGCGAGGGTGCGGCCGTCGTAGCGGATTTCGCCGCGGGTGCAGGAGATGAGGGTGGTGCGGGCGTTGCGGGCGGTGAAGCCGGTCATCATGTGGGTGGCGACGGCGCCGCCCTCGAAGGTCATCAGGACGGCCTGGTGGTCGGGGACGTCGTTGTCGCAGGCGTAGACGCAGCGGCCGTAGTCGGTGTCGCGGATGAGGGCCATCATGGCCTCGCGGGAGGGGTCGGCGAAGAGGTAGCGGAGGTCGTTTTGCTCGACGTAGAGCTTGCGGGCGTTCCAGACGCAGCGGTCGGCGATGCGGGCGGGGCAGTCGAGGCAGCGTTCGGCGGCGCCGGGGGGCATCCGCTCGCGGCGGAACTCGAGGATGGAGCCGACGCTGGTGACGGTCCGGACGGGTTTGTCGATCCACCAGGCGAAGAGGTCGAAGTCGTGCGAGCACTTGGCCAGGATGATGGGCGAGGAGTCCTCGGCGCGGGCCCAGCTGCCGCGGCAGTAGGAGTGGGCGGCCTTCCAGTAGCCCATCGATTCCTGGTGGGCGACGGAGACGACGTCGCCGAACTCGCCGGAGGCCAGCGCGGCCTTGATGGTGGCGTAGACGCGGGTGTGGCGGAGGATGTGGCCGACCATGACGAGGCGGCCGCGGGCGTGGGCCTCGGCGATGACCTCGCGGCATTCGGCCTCGGTGGGGGAGATGGGCTTTTCGAGGATGAGGTGGTAGCCGGCGCGGAGGGCGGCGAGGGCGGGGGCGTGGTGGAGGGCGTCGGGCGTGCAGATGATGGCGAGCGCGGCCTCGGGGCGTTCGTCGAGGCAGGCGCGCCAATCCTCCCAGTAGCGCGGGGCGTGGATGATGTGGGCCTGGACGGGGTCGGCCACCCCGACGATCTCAAGTTCGTCGGGGTGGGCCTTGGCGTAGGCGGCGTAGGCGCGCCCGCGGTAGCCCGCGCCGAGGACGATGGCCTTGATGGGGGGCATCGCGTCAGCGTTCGGCGGTGGCGAGCTCGCGCGCGACGAGCGCGGCGAAGGCCTTGACGGCGCCGTCCTTGGAGGCGTCGGCGAGGCGGCGGACGGCGGCGGCCTGGTCGGGCTTGCCGCACCAGCGGAGCTGGTCGAGGAGGAAGAGCGTGCGGTAGGTCTCCTGCGAGGCCTGCGCGGCGCGGAGGAGCGCGCCGGTCCAGAGCTCGCGCTCGGCGGGGGCGGTGACGCGCCCGGGGAGCATGACGAGCTGGGAGGCGGCGGCGATCTGCGCGGCGGCCAGGGGGTCGGTCTGGTAGGCGGGCTTGACGCGCGCCAGGAGGGCGTCGGCGGCCTTGGGGTGGGCGAGGATGGGGGCGAGGCCCTCGGGGGAGGTGGCGGAGGCGAGGGCGTCGTCGTTGGCGTTCTGCCAATTGACGGCGGTGGGCGCGGCGCCTGCGGTGGCGGCGGGGCGGATGTCGTATTCTTTGCCGAGCTCCGCGCGCGCGGTGAGGGCGGCGGCTGCGGCGAGGGCGAGGAGGAGGTGTCTCATGGTTGGGGATCCTTTCGGCTGGGGCCTTAGGCCTTGAGGAACTCGGCGTCCCACGGGGAGCGGTGGGACTGGAAGAGGAAGCGGTCGGCGGCGGGGTCGTCCTTGGCGCGGAAGGCGTCGGGGTCGAAGGTGAAGCCGCGGCCGAGGCGCTCGGCGACGATGGCGAGGTTGAACATGGCGGAGGAGTGGAAGCCGGTCTCCTCGTTGAGGCAGAAGCGCTTGCGGGTGCGGACGGAATCCATGAAGTCGGTCTGCTGCGCGGCGGGCTGGGGGAGCTCGGCGAGGAGGCCGGCGGTGTTGAGTTCCTTGCCGGAGGCGTCGAACATCCGGAAGGCGCGCTTGGCGGCCTCGCCCCAGGCGGCGGGGCGGGCGACGTCCTTCCTGGCGTTGACGGGCCAGACGGTGGCGTGGTCGCCGACGAGGAAGGGGGCGTCCTTGAGGGAGCCGTTGCCGTCGAGGATGACCTCGGTGCCGTCGGCGTAGGTGAGGGTGATGCGGTCGAAGCGGCCGACGACCTCGGGGTGCTGGCGGGGGCCGACGTAGTCGATCTTGACGGGGAACTCGGCGTCCTTGCCCAGGAGGTATTGGACGGGGTCGAGGTAGTGCTGGGCCATGTCGCCGAGGCCGCCGGAGTCGTAGTCCCAGTAGCCGCGGAAGTTGCCGTGGCCGCGGTCGGGGCTGTAGGGCTTCCAGGGGGCGGGGCCGAGCCACATCTCCCAGTCGAAGGTGGGGGGGCAGGGCTGGGGGGCGACGTTGACCTTGCCGGACCAGAAGAACTTCCAGTCGAAGCCCTGGCCGGCGCCGACGATGCAGCGGATGGGCTTGCCGGGGGTGGCGACGAGGCCGTTCTCGACGGCCTGGCGGATGGGCTTGACGGGGGTGCCGAAGCCGTAGAAGGTGTCCTTGAAGCGGAACCAGGTGTTGAGGCGGAACATCCGGCCTTTGGCCTTGACGTATTCCATGACGCGGCGGCCCTCGCCGACGGTGCGGGTCATGGGCTTCTCGCACCAGATGTCCTTGCCGGCGCGGGCGGCCATGACGCTCTGGACGGCGTGCCAGTGGGGCGGGGTGCAGATGTGGACGACGTCGACGTCGGGGTCCTCGAGGAGCTTGATGAAGTTCTCGTAGGCCTTGACCTTGCCCCAGCCGGCCTTCTCGGCGCTGGCGAGGCCGTTTTGGACGCGGGTCTGGTCGGGGTCGCAGAGGCCGATGAGGCGCGAGCCCTTGAAGCCGAGGTGGTTGCCGCTGTGGGCGATGCCGCCGAAGCCGATGAGGGCGCGCGTGATCTGGTTGGAGGGGGCGGTCTCGCCGCGCAGGACGTGGGCGGGGACGATGTTGAAGAGGCTGACCGCGGCGGCGGCCTTGAGGAAGTTTCTGCGGGAGGTGTTCATGGCGCTCCTTTGGTGGTTACTTGGTCAGACGCTGGACGGCGAGGGCGATGTCTTGGGCGCGGCGGTCGCCGCCCTCGCGTTCGATGAGGAAGTTGCCGTCGTAGCCGAGGCGGCCGAGGGCGGCGACGAAGGCGCGCCCGCCGACCTTGCCCTCGCCCCACGGGGTCTCGGTGCCCCAGACGCCGGGCTTGGCGGCGGGGATGGCGTCCTTGACGTGGATCTGGCGGATCCAGGGCATGAGGGTGGCCAGGGCGGCGGTGGGGTCGCCTTTGCCGTAGAGGATCATGTTGGCGGGGTCGAAGTTGATGCCGACGCCGGGGACGTCCTCCATGAAGGCGGCGAGGTCCTCGGCGGTCTCCTGGCCGGATTCGAGGAGGAGGGTGACGCCGTTGCGGGCGCATTCGTCGCGCATCCACGTGACGCGCTCGACGAAGGTGGCGTAGGCCTTGGGGTCGCGCTCGTCGAGGAAGCCGGCGTGGAGGGTGAGGTAGGGCGCGCCGAGCTCCTTGGTCAGCTTGGCGGCGCGGCGGACGAGCTCGCGGTTGCGGGGCCATTCGGCGTCGGGGACGATGCCGCCGGTCTTGCGGATGGTCTCGAGCGTGGAGTAGTCTTCCTGCGGGAAGCCGATCATGGTGGACATGAGCACCCAGTCGCCCGAGGCGACGCGCCGCCTGACGAGGGCGAGGGCCTCCTGGCCTTCGGCGGCGCCGTGGCGTTCGTCGGGGGCGAGGAAGGGGCCGAGGGCGAGGTGGATGCCTTTGACGCCCATCGCCTTCATCCGCGCGTCGACCTGCGCGATGGGTTCCTGGAAGCTCCAGCTGCAGACGCCCACGCGGGCGATGGGGACGGTCTCGGGGCTTTGCCTGCCGCAGAGCGAGCAGCCTGTGAGCGCGGCGAGCGCGCCGGCGGCGGCGAGGGAGAGGAAGGTGCGGCGTCTCATGGGGTCTCCTTACAGTTCGCGGATGAAGATGTTGCGCCATTCGACGGGGTCGCCGTGGCATTGGAGCTCGATCTGCCCGACGGGGAAGATGGGCTGGCGGCGATCCCAGTAGTTCTCGAGGGTCACGTTGTCGACCACGGTCTGGCCGTTGAGGCGGACGGTCACCTTGTCGCCGACCATCTTGACGTAGAAGCGGTTCCAGTCGCCCACCTGGCGGTCGGCGATCGCGGTGGCCTTGGAGGGGTTCTTCTGGTTGTTGTAGAGGCCGCCGGAGCCGATGTGCCATTGGTTGTGGGCGTCCCAGATCTGCACTTGGGGGGCGCCGCGGAGGTAGAGGCCGGAGTCGCCGCGCTCGGTGAGGATGCGCCAGTCGGCCCAGAGCTCGAAGTCCTCGTAGTCCTTCTTCGTCGCCAGGGAGTAGCCGCCTTTGAGGCCGTCGAAGAAGAGGGCGCCGTTGCGGACGTGCCAGTGCGGGGGCACGAGGGCGTCGGCCTTGCGCTGCATCTCGGCGCGTTTCTCGGGGGTGGCGCGCTGGCGGACGATGGGGTTGTCGAAGCCGCCCTCGGTGGTGACGCCTTTCCAGTTGGCGGCGAGGTCCGCGGGGTTGCCGGCGAAGCAGGGGGCGAAGCCCTCGGGGGCGGCGGCGGGGGGGCAGGCCGCGCCCATGACGGCGTCGTCGGGGAGTTCCTTGATGCGGATGTTGCGCCATTTGACGTTGTGGCCGTGCCCGAGCCAGCCGAGTTTGCCGCGGGTGTTGTGGAGCCCGGGGTGGGGGCGGTGGTCGGGGGTGTCGCCGTCGCCCTTGAAGGCCGCCATGTCGCCTTTCGTGACGAGGTGGCCGTTGAGGTAGACCTCCAGCTGCGTGCCGATGGCCTTGACCTCCATGAAGTTCCATTGGCCGGCCTTGCGGAGGTAGCTGCCGCCGGGCGCGCAGTCCTTGGCCTTGCCGGCGACCATCTTGCCCACGTTGTCGCGGCGGCAGGGGAGGATGCCGTAGGCCGAGCCGGTGAACTGATAGGGGGCCAGCTTGTCCTTCTTCGCCTTTTCGTCGTAGTACCACGAGCCGCCGTCGTCGAGCAGCTGCACCTCGCACATGGCCTCGTAGGCGGCGTCGGCGTTGGGCTTGTTGATGCGCAGGCCGAGGCCGTTGTTGCCGTTGGGCGGCATCTTGAACTCGAAGCGGAGGATGAAGTTGCCGTATTCCTTGGCCGTCACGAGGTCGCCGCGCTGGCCCTTCGGCAATTTGCGGCCCGGGAAGCATTGCAGCACGCCGGGCTCCTTCGGGTCCACGCCATACATCGCCGTGGCGCCTTCCCAGCCGGTCAGGTCCTTGCCGTTGAAGAGGCTCACGAACCCTTCCTCGACGGTCTCCGGGTAGGGCGCGGCCGTCAGTCCGCCGGCCAATGCCGCCATGCCGCACACGGCCACCGCCGCGCGCTTCCAAAACGAGACTCTGCTTGTGCTCATGTGTCGATCCTTCCGTGAAACTGGCGTGGCGCGGGATCTCCGCGGAACCACGCTTTCATCATAGCAAGGGGAGGGCGGGGCGTGCGCGTTTTCTTGCGCGCCCGGCGCGCTGCGGACTGTTGTATGCGGCCCCGGCGGACGCGAAAAAGCCCCCGACCGGGGAGGTCGGGGGCCGTTGCGTCTCGGGTTGTCCGAGGGGCGTGGGCTTACATCATGCCGCCCATGCCGCCGTCGGGCATCGCGGGGGCGGGGGTCTTGGGCTCGGGGATCTCGGTGACCATGCACTCGGTGGTGAGCAGGAGGCCGGCGATGGAGGCGGCGTTCTGCAGCGCGGTGCGGGTGACCTTGGCGGGGTCGAGGATGCCGGCCTTCACGAGGTCGACGAACTCGCCGCTGGCGACGTCGTAGCCGACGTTGCCCTTCTCGCCCTTGACCTTCTCGACGATGAGGGCGGCCTCGAGCCCGGCGTTGGCGACGAGCTGGCGGAGGGGGGCCTCCATCGCGCGGCCGAGGATCTCGGCGCCGATCCTCTCGTCGCCGGTGAGCTCGGCGGCGCACTTCTCGACGGCCTTCTGGCAGCGAACGAGCGCGACGCCGCCGCCGGCGACGATGCCTTCCTCGACGGCCGCGCGGGTGGCGTGGAGCGCGTCGTCGACACGGTCCTTCTTCTCCTTCATCGCGGCCTCGGTCTGGGCGCCCACCTTGATGACGGCCACGCCGCCGGCGAGCTTGGCCAGGCGCTCCTGGAGCTTCTCGCGGTCGTAGTCGGAGGTGGTGGTCTCGATCTGGTGCTTGATCTCGCCGACGCGGGCCTGGATGTCGGAGCTCTTGCCGGCGCCCTCGACGATCGTGGTGTTCTCCTTGTCGACGGTGACGCGCTTGGCCTTGCCGAGTTGGTCGACGGTGACGCTCTCAAGCTTGATGCCGAGGTCCTCGGAGATGACCTGGCCGCCGGTGAGGATGGCGATGTCCTTGAGCATCTCCTTGCGGCGGTCGCCGAAGCCGGGGGCCTTGACGGCGCAGATCTGGAGGGTGCCGCGCAGCTTGTTCACCACGAGGGTGGCGAGCGCCTCGCCCTCGACGTCCTCGGCAATGATCAGGAGGGGCTTGCCGCTCTTGGCCACGCCCTGGAGCAGGGGGAGCATGTCGTTGAGGTTGGAGATCTTCTTCTCGTAGATGAGCACGTAGGGATTGTCCAGCACGCACTCCATGCTCTCGGCGGCGGTGACGAAGTAGGGGCTCAGGTAGCCCTTGTCGAACTGCATGCCCTCGACGACGTCGCTGGTGGTCTCGGTGGTCTTGCCGTCCTCGACGGTGATGGTGCCGTCCTTGCCGACCTTGTCCATCGCGTCGGCGATGATGGCGCCGATCTCGGTGTCGCCGTTGGCCGAGACGGTGGCCACCTGGGCGATCTCGTCGCTGGTGGAGACCTTCTTGGCCAGTTTGGCGATGGCCTCGGTGGCGGCGGCGGCGGCCTTGTCGATGCCGCGCTTGATGGCCTGCGGGTTGGCGCCGGCGGTCACGTTCTTCAGGCCCTCGCGGTAGATGGCCTCGCCGAGGATGGTGGCGGTGGTGGTGCCGTCGCCGGCCACGTCGTTGGTCTTGGAGGCGACCTCGCGGACCATCTGGGCGCCCATGTTCTCGAAGGGGTCGGGCAGCTCGATCTCCTTGGCGACGGTGACGCCGTCCTTGGTGATCTGCGGGGAGCCGAACTTCTTGTCGATGATGACGTTGCGCCCGGAGGGGCCGAGGGTGGTGGCGACGGCCTTGGCCAGTTTGCCCACGCCGGCCAGGATGGCCTGGCGCGCGTCGCCTTCGTACTTCATTTGCTTAGCAGCCATGGTGAATCTTCTCCTTTCAGGAAATCGGTCTTAGACCAGGATGCCGAGGAGGTCCTCGGAGCGGACGATCTGGTAGACCTCGTCGTCCAGCTTGATCTCGGTGCCGCCGTACTTCGGCAGCAGCACGGTGTCGCCGGGCTTGACGTCGAAGGGCACTTCCTTGCCGTCCTTGTCGCGCTTGACGCCGACGGCGATGACGGTGCCTTCCATCGGCTTTTCCTTGGCGGTGTCGGGGATGATGATGCCGCCGCGGGTGACTTCCTTCTCTTCCTTGGGCAGGACGAGGACGCGGTCGCCCAACGGGCGGATTGCGGGTTTCTTGGACATGGTTGTCTCTTCCTTTCTTAAAGGGTTCGGTGGCGCGGGCGGGGGCCGGGCCCCCGCCCGCGGGGCTCAGTTCATCT
Organism: uncultured Kiritimatiellota bacterium; assembly: GCA_944391055.1. Taxonomy (GTDB): domain Bacteria; phylum Verrucomicrobiota; class Kiritimatiellia; order RFP12; family DVOR01; genus Spyradenecus. The sequence continues at coordinate 95,149 of CALXSF010000006.1, forward strand.
TGAAGTCCGCGTCGACCACGTTGTCGTCGGGCTTCTTCGCGTTGCCTTCGGGCTGCGCGCCGGGCTGGGGGCCGGGCTGGGCGCCGGGCTGCTGGTACATCGCCGCGCCGGCGGTCTGGAGCACCTGCATGAGGGCATCCTGCTTGGCCTTGATGGCCGCGTCGTCGGTGCCCTTGAGGGCCTCCTTCAGCTCGTTGGTGGCGGCCTCGACCTTGGCCTTGGCGTCGGCCGGCACCTTGTCGCCATTCTCCTTGAGCATCTTCTCGGCCTGGTAGGCCATCTGCTCGGCCTGGTTGCGGTTCTCGACGGCGGCCTTGCGGGCCTCGTCTTCCTTGGCGTAGCGCTCGGCGTCCTGGCGCATCCGCTCAATCTCGTCCTTGGAGAGGCCGGAGGAGGCGGTGATGGTGATCTTCTGCTCCTTGCCGGTGCCTTTGTCCTTGGCCGTGACGTTGAGGATGCCGTTGGGGTCGATGTCGAAGGTGACCTCGATCTGCGGCACGCCGCGCGGGGCTGGCGGGATGCCGTCAAGGTTGAAGCGCCCGAGCAGCTTGTTGTCCGCTGCCATCTTGCGCTCGCCCTGGTAGACCTTGATCTCCACGCCGGGCTGGTTGTCGGCGGCGGTCGAGAAGATCTCGCTCTTCTTGCAGGGGATGGTGGTGTTGCGGTCGATGAGCGGGGTGGCCACGCCGCCGAGGGTCTCGATGGAGAGCGTCAGCGGGGTCACGTCGAGCAGCAGCACGTCCTTCACGTCGCCCTTCAGGATGCCGCCTTGGATGGCCGCGCCCATCGCGACGACCTCGTCGGGGTTGACGCCCTTGTGGGGCTCCTTGCCGAAGATCTCCTTGGCCTTTTCCTGCAGGCGGGGCATGCGGGTCTGGCCGCCCACCAGCACCACCTCGTCCACCGCGGAGACGCCCGCGTCGGCCATGCACTTGCGGCAAGGCTCCGTGGTGCGCTCCACCAGCGTGTCGGCCAGCTGCTCCAGCTTCGCGCGGGTCAGCTGCAGGTTCAGGTGCTTGGGGCCGGTGGCGTCCATGGTGATGAAGGGCAGGTTGACGTCGCTCGTCTGGGCGCTGGAGAGCTCGATCTTCGCCTTCTCCGCCGCCTCCTTGACGCGCTGGATGGCCTGCGTGTCCTTCGAGAGGTCGATGCCCGTCTGGCCCTTGAACTCCTGGAAGATCCAGTTCATGACGGCCTGGTCGATGTCGTCGCCGCCCAGCATCGTGTCGCCGTTCGTCGCCTTCACCTCGAAGACGCCGTCGCCGATGTCGAGCACCGAGATGTCGAACGTGCCGCCGCCGAAGTCATAGACGGCGATCTTCTCGTCCTTCTTCTTGTCCAGGCCATAGGCCAGCGAGGCCGCCGTCGGCTCGTTGATGATGCGCAGCACCTCGAGGCCGGCGATCTTGCCGGCGTCCTTCGTCGCCTGGCGCTGCGAGTCGTTGAAATAGGCCGGCACGGTGATGATGGCCTGCGTCACGGGCTCGCCCAGGCGCATCTCCGCGTCCGCCTTCAGCTTCGCCAGGATCATGGCGGAGATTTCGGGCGGGGAGTAGGTCTTGTCGCCCACCTTCACGGCGGCGTCGCCGTTGGCCGCGCGCACCACCTCATAAGGCACCATCGCGATCTCCTTCTGCATCTCATCGAACTTGCGCCCCATGAAACGCTTGATGGAGTAGATGGTCCCCTTCGGGTTCATCACCGCCTGGCGTTTGGCGGGCAGGCCCACCAGGCGTTCGCCGTTGGCGGTGAAGGCCACGATCGAAGGCGTCGTGCGCTGCCCCTCCGCGTTTTCCAACACGCGGGCCTCGCCGCCTTCCATCACGGCCATGCACGAATTCGTCGTGCCCAAGTCAATGCCAAGTATCTTGCTCATCGGTTCTTTCCTTTCGTCGCGGGGTCACCGCGTGGCTTACGCCTCCTTTTGCAACCGCCGTGCCAATTCGCCGGCGAGGCCCGAAAGCCCCCCTTGGCGCCCCGCCGCGTGCCACGACTGTGCCAAAACCGTGCCATGCCGCTGGCACGCCCGTGCCAGGGCGCCGCGCAAACGGCGCGGCCCCGCGGGGGCGGGGCCGCGCGGATCGGGGCCGAGGGGCGCCTCAGAGCTCGAAGTAGGTGTAGCCGCGCAGGCCGTTGGCGTAGGCCGAGAGGATGCGCCGGCGCTCGGCGGGCGTGATGCGGCGGCTCTTGACGGCGGCGTCGGTGAGGCGGCGGAAACGCGAGACCAGGTCGGCGGTGTTGTATTCCACGTAGGAGAGCACCTCCTCCACGGTGTCGCCCTCGACCTCGTCGGGGAAGTCGATGTCCCCGTCCTCGTCCAATTTGACGGAGACGATGTTGGTGTCGCCGAAAAGGTTGTGCAGATCCCCCAAGGTCTCTTGGTAGGCGCCGACGAGGAACGCGCCGAGGATGTAGTCCTCGCCTTCCTTCACCGGGTGCAGGGGCAGGGCGCGCTTGACGTCGTGCAGGTCGATGAACTTGTCGATCTGCCCGTCGCAGTCGCACGTGATGTCGGAGAGGTGGGCGCTGCGGGTGGGCTTCTCGCAGAGGCGGGCGATGGGCATGATCGGGAAGAGCTGGTCGATGGCCCAGGCGTCCGGCAGGGACTGGAAGACGGAGAAGTTGCAGTAATAGATGTCGGCCATCGCCTCGTCGAGCCCCAAGAGATCCTCGGGGACGTACTTCAGCTTGGGCACCTCGGCGCGGATGCGCGTGAGGATCGACCAGAAGACGCGGTCGGCGGCCGCGTGCTGGCGGAGCGACACCTGCCCCTGCTTGAAGGCCTTCTGGATCTCCTCGCGGTAATACAGGGCGTCGTTGAAGTATTCCGGCAGGTTCTTGGTGCGCAGGTTTTTGGCCACGTCCAGGAGGTTGGCGATGCAGTCGGGCAGGTGCGCGTCCTCGAGCGCGGGGTCGTGCGCGGGGGCCTCCACCTCGAAGCTCGCCGTCCCCAGCACATCCACCAACAGCACCGAATAGTAACCGATGAGGGCGCGGCCGGACTCGCTGATGATGGTGGGGTGGGGGACGCTTGCGTGGTCGCAGGAAAGCATGATGCCCTCCACCACGTCGGCGCAATACTCGGCGATGTCGTAGTTGGCGCTGCTCTCGAAGTTCGTGTGGCTGCCGTCGTAATCGATGGCCAGGCCGCCGCCGATGTCGAAGATGCCCATCGGCGCGCCCTCCTTGACCAGCCCCACGTAGAAGCGCGAGGCCTCCTTCACCGTGTCGCGGATCTCGCGGATGTTCGGCACCTGCGAGCCCAGGTGATAATGCAGCATCTCCAGGCAATCCAGCTTACCCTCCGCGCGCAGACGGTCCACCACCGCGATCATCTGCCCCGCCGTCAGCCCGAAGACGGAACGGTCGCCGCCGCTCTCGCTCCACTTGCCCCCCACCTTGCTGCTCAGCTTCACGCGGATGCCGATCCGCGGCTTCACCTTCAGCTCCTCGGCCACCGCCAGGATGATGTCCAGCTCCTCGGGGTTCTCCAGCACCAGCATCGTGCGCAGGCCCATCTTCAGCGACCCCAAGGCCAGGCGCACGAACTCCTCGTCCTTGTAGCCGTTGCAGACGATGTAGGCCTCCGGGTCCTGCATGTAGGCCAAGGCCGCGATGAGCTCGGCCTTCGAGCCCGCCTCCAGGCCGTGGTGCCACGGGCGCCCATAGGTCACCACATCCTGCACCGCCTGCTGCTGCTGGTTCACCTTGATGGGATAGACGCCCCGGTAGACGCCCTTGTAGCCATAATCCTTGATGGCCTTGGCGAAGGCCTCGTTGATCACCCGGATCCGGTCGGCCAGGATGTCGCTGAAGCGCAGCAGCACCGGCAGGCTCATGCCGCGCTCCCGCAGCTCCCGCACGATCGTCGCGAAGGGCACGTCCACCTTCTTGCCCTGGCGCGACAGCCTCACCGTGGCCAACCCCTCCGGCGAGACCCCGAAATAGTCCCGCCCCCAGGCGTCCACGCCATAAAGCTCCGCGCTTTTCACCGCGTTCCAACCGCTCAACGCATCCGTCGCGCCCTTGGCCATGCTCGTCTCTCCGTGCTTGCGCGGGGCCTCTCCGCCGCGCGTGGCCCATAGTGTATCACAACCCCTTCCCGCCCTGCGCGAAGGCCCTCGGCAACCGCGCCCGCACGCGCTCCCACACGAAGGCCCGCTCCTCCCCGTCGAGCGCCAGGCGCCACGCCAACGGCAGGAAGAGCGCCTCCGCGCACAGCGCCGTCACGCCCACCCGCCACAACGAGGGCGCCGCCGGCATCAAGGTCCCGGAGCAGCGCACGGTGGTCTCCAAGGGCGGAAGGCGCTTCAAGCTCGCCGACTTCGCCGAGGGAGAGCAATTGGCCGACTGGTGGCGCGCCAAGGGGCGCACCGAGGCCGAGCGCGAGGCGATGCGCGCCAAGCTGCGGGCCGGGCTCGACGTCGACGCCATGCTCGGCAACTGGGACGTCATCGGCATGGGCGGCGACAACATCCTCGTGGACAAGGACGGCGAGCCCTGGCGCATCGACAACGGCGGCGCCCTCGGCTTCCGCGCGCAGGGCGCCCGTAAGGCCGACGCCGACTGGAAGGACGGCTGGCCGAACGAGCTCTTCACCATCGCGGGCTCCGCCAACAACGCCCCCTACGTCGGCGGGACCTCCTCCCTCTCCCTCATCCGTCAGGCCGCCGCGCGCGATTGGGAGAAGGTCGTCGCCGCGCTCCCAGACCAGGCCGACAGGGACGCGCTCACCCGGCGCGTCGCCGAGATGCGCCAGCTCGCCGCGCGCGCCGACGACTTCGCACGGGGCGGCTACGAGGACGCCTTCGCCGAGCGCGTCGTCGAGCACTCCTTCAACCTCTCCAAGGAGGGCTTCCGCGAGGAGGTCCCCAAAACCATCAAACACGGCGACTACGGCTTCTGCCGCTCCAAGCCCTCCACCGCGGGCCTCGTCGGCGGGGAGCCCGGCGAGGAATACGGCTCGCTCGCGCTGGCGGCCGCCAAGACCGTCGGCACGCACCAGAAGGACGGAAATTACAATCAGGCCACCCTCAACGCCTTCTACGCCAAGGAGCCCGAGCTCAAGGCCATCCTCAAGGCCGACCCGAAGAACGCAGGCGCCGCGCACTACCTCAAGGCCATGCAGCAGATCAAGGACGCCGTCGCCAACCAGTCCGCGCTGCCGCACATCGACACAAGCGTCAAGGTCCGCGCGCCCAAGACCGAACGGAAACCTGCCCCCAAGTACACCTCCCTCACCGACCACATCGCCCAATACATGGCCGCCCACGGCGCAGACTACGGCTTCATCGAGAAATGGTGCAGGGAACAAGCCGGGCACAGTTGGACGGGAAGCGGCGGCCTCAACACCTGCCGACGCAAAGTCGTCCAGCTCGCCGCCCGCGGGCTCAACTGGGACCCGCCGCCGCCCGCCCCGGGCGTCTGGTATGGCACAGGAAAGTTTGATAGGGAATACAAATCCGCCGTCGACTTCTACAAGCGCAACCCAGACCTGCTTAAAAAGGACATCGAGACCGTCGCACAATACAAGGCGGCCGTCCAACTCCTTCTGGAGAATGCAGCCTTCGAGGGCAACGACAAAACCTCCCGCTCCGTCAAGCTCCTCCGTACTGAGGCAAAAGGCGTCGTCGCGGCAAAACCGCAGAAAGGCAAAGCCTACGATTACAGCATGGGACCGTCCGAATCCTACTCCTGGCATCGCACGGTCTTGGCCTTCGGCGAATATGCCACCATCGCCGAGGTCCCATGGTCGCGTATCAATGCCGCCTACTTCATGGAGCGCACGCCCGGGGAGCACGACGATCTCTTCCTCGGCGACGGCGAGAGCGAGTTCAACGTTGACGGCATCGGACTGCGCCGCGTCTTCTGCGAACGCCTGCGCGTGAACAAACCCTGCAAGGACTTTTATGGCCTTCTCTAATGTGCTTGACAATAACCTATTGATTTTGATAGCATAAAGACATGAAAAAGAATAACAGAGGCATAAAAATGGAGCTTCTTGCCGGCTTCGAGAACCAACGCGCACTTTACGTTCATGACCTTGGCGGCGTGGCCAAGGTTGAATGCCAAGGCGCGGATAACTATTCGGGCGAATACCAGGTCACGACACGGAACAGGCACACCTTCTCGCTCACAGGCAAACCCGCCTTCTTTTTTGTGACGGGGCTCGGCTGCCTTTTCCAAATCGGAAACAAGCAGGATGCCAAAACCATCGAAGCCCGAAGGATGCGGGAAACAGACCCGGTTTACGTGGACGACCCGGAGGCTATCGCCCCCATCATCCGCATGATCATCCACGCCAGGGAGTACATAGACCGCCTTGGCGATGGCCGCGAGCGCGTCGCCATCGAGCTGCCTCTTTTCCCGAACCGGCAGGCTGCACTTGACTACCTGCACCAGGCGCAAGTCCACGCCCTTGATGAGACGTGGGAAGGCTTCGACACGGCCAGCCGACACTGGCCCTACGACGACGCATGGATGGAACGCCTGCGCAAGATGGGGCTGTGATGACCGCCCGCGATGCGCTGCACGTGATCCTCGGGGCCGTCGTCGCCACCTGCTTGGTGTGCTGGCGCCTCCACGGCAAGGTTGAGGACGAACGCGCCGCCTGCCCCTTCCCGCACCCAGCCCGAACCGAAAGGACACCCGCCATGTGGCTCTTCTGCAAATCCGGCTTCTTCTCCGCCGTCCGACACTGGGACGACCCGGGCACCATCCACCTGCGCGCCCGCTTCCGCGGCGACCTTGAGCGTCTCTGCGCCGCCCACGGCCTCGACGCGCGCGCCATCGCCGAGACGCCCGGGGGCGACTACCGCTTCCGGATGGACCTGCCGCAGGCCGACTGGGCGCGCGTCGCCGCCGAGGAGGCGCAGGCCATCGACTACGCCAACTTCAAGGCCGCCGTCCACGACGGCACCGCGCGCGACGACGCCTACCTCGCCGCCTGGGCCGCCCTCCGCCACGCGCAGGGCTCCCGCTGATCGCGCCGCCTTGCGTCGGGGGCGGCGCGGGGGAAAGAAAACCCGCGGGGGCGGCCGTCCCCGCGGGTTTCGGATGGTGGGCGGTGGCGGACTCGAACCGCCGACGGCCTGAGTGTAAATCAGGAACTCTAACCGACTGAGTTAACCGCCCGGGGAAAGGTTCAGTCGAGCCCGACGGCGCGGCGGGCGGCGGCCAGGGTTTGGCGGGCGACGGCGCGGGCGCGCTCGGCCCCGGCGCGGAGCGCGGCCTCGACCTCCTCGGGGTGGGCGGCGAGGGCCGCGCGGCGTTCGCGGAAGGGGGCCATCTTGCGCTGGTAGATCTCGAAGAGTGCCTTTTTGGCGTGGCCGTAGCCGTAGCCGCCGCGGAGGTAGTTCTGGCGCATGGCCTCGGTCTCGGCCTCGTCGGCGAAGAGGCGGTAGAGGGCGAAGACGCGGCAGGCGTCGGGGTCTTTGGGGGCCTCGAGGGGGGTGGAGTCGGTGGCGATGCGCATGATCTTGGCCTTGACCTCCTTGGGGTCGTCGAAGAGGCCGATGGTGTTGCCGTAGCTCTTGGACATCTTCTGGCCGTCGAGCCCGGGGATGACGGCGACGGTCTCGGCGATGCGCGGTTGGGGCAGCTTGAAGACCTCGCCGAAGGTCTGGTTGAACTTGGCGGCGATGTCGCGCGTGACCTCGACGTGCTGCTTTTGGTCGCGCCCCACGGGCACCTCGTCGCTTTGGTAGAGGAGGATGTCCGCGGCCATGAGCACCGGGTAGGCGAAGAGGCCGTGGCTGGCGGGGAGGCCGCGCGCGAGCTTGTCCTTGTAGGAGTGGCACCGTTCGAGCAGGCCCATGGGGGTGACGACGGAGAGGAGCCAGGCTAGCTCGTGGACCTCCGGCACGTCGGCCTGGCGGAAGAGGCAGGCCTTGGCCGGGTCGAGCCCGCACGCCAGGAAGTCCAGCGCCACGTCGCGCGTGGCCTGGCGGAGCGCGGCGGCGTCGTGGACGGTGGTGAGCGCGTGGTACTGCGCCACGAAGACGAACGTCTCCCCCTGCGCCTGGGTGTCGATGATGGGTTTCATGGCGCCGAAGTAGTTGCCCCAGTGCAACTGGCCGGAGGGCTGGACGCCCGTCAAAATCCTCATGTCGGAACTCCTTTTGCCCGCCATTATAGCATAGCGCGGGGCGCCCCGGGGGTGTTTTTCCCGTGCGCGGGCGGGGTCAGGCCTTGACGAAGACGTCGCGGACGGCGTCCATGAAGCGTTCGCGGAGGGCGGGGAGGGTCTCGGCGGCGCGGGAGAGGGCCCAGAGGGCGAAGTCGAGCTTGGGGCGGAAGGCGTAGCGCGGGGGGAGGCGGGGGTCGAAGGCGTCGAAGTCGCGGCGGTCACGGAGGTAGGCCCAGTGCATGGCCTCGGTCTTGCGCTCGAAGCCGTCGAAGAAGGCGGAGGCGCATTCGTTGAGGGTGCAGGCCTCCTTGTGGGCGCCCCAGTAGTCGCCGAGGGCGAGGGCGTAGGCGCGGATGTGGAAGCGGTGGGCGTCGCGGAGGTTGGCCTCGTCCTGGGCGAGGCTGGGCCAGCCGAGGGTGCCGCGGATGGAGCAGACCTGGACGTGGGCGGGCATCTGGCGGTGGAGGAAGGGGTCGTAGACGAACTGGAAGATCTCCTTGCCGATGCCGAAGCGCGGGGTGGGCGGGTCGCCGGGGAGGTACTTCTTGGCGGCCATGTTCTGGGCGGCGGCCGAGCCGTAGAGCCCGGCGAGGGCGAGGACGACGGCGGGCTCCTCGGGGGAGCGCGGGTTCTGCGGGTTGCAGCGGAAGAGGGCGGGGGCGATGGCCTCGAGGGGGTCGCCGGGGGAGCGGGTGCGCAGGAAGTAGGGGAAGCGGTCGGCGGCGCCCTCGGGCGGGGCGAGGAGCTGGAAGACGGGATAGTCGGCGCCGAGGGCGCGGAAGACGTTGGCGCGGACGAGGAGGTAGTCGGCGTAGCCGGGGCGGAGGGAGCCGAGGCGCTTCTGGATGAAGGAGACGGGCACGGGGGTGCGGTCGGTCTTGAGGACGATCTCGCGGGTCTGCGCGGCGCCGGAGGCGAGGCTCTTGGTGGAGCGGACGTCGTAGACGTTGAGGTATTGCGGGGTCTCGTTGTGGGAGAGGCGGCGCATGACGTGGCGGACGACGGCGAGGGTGCGCGCGTCGGCGCCGGGGTGGGGGGTGGGGACGCCGGCCTGGAAGGTGACGCCGGGGAGGGCGACGCGGCGGGCGTCGAAGTCGAGCGGCGCGTCGGCGCCGGGCGCGTCGTCGTTGAGGCAGGCGTAGAGGGCCAGGACGGCGCGGTCGGCGGCGGGGTCGGCGAAGGCCGGGTCGCGCAGGAGCCGGCGGAAGAGGAGGGCCAGGCCGGCGAGGGTGTCGGCCACGTCGCGCGCGTCCATGCGCCCGAGGGTGACGCCCTCGAGGAGGCGCTCGAGGGCGGGGACGAGGAGGCGCTGGGCGTCGGCGCGGGGGATGCCGAAGAACTCCAGGGCGTTGCGCCCGGCGTTGCCCTTGGCGCGGCGGAGGGCCGACTGGCTCTCGCCGGGGGCGAGGGCGGCCCATTCGCGCAGGCAGGCGAGCACCTGGGCGGGGTCCTCGGCGGCGAGGGCGGCGATGCGCGCGAACTCGGCGTAGGTGAGCCAGTGGACGCCGCGGAGGCTGACGAGGTAGTGCGCGGCGGTGTCCACGCGCAGCCAGGCGTGGGCCACCTGCCGGCGCATCTCGGCGATGGTGTAGACGCGCGGGCGGATGCGCCAGACCTGCCCCAGCGGCTCGGCGTAGGCCAGGGCCTCGGGGGTGCGCTCGCAGAAGGCCACTTCGTCGAGGCCGAAGCCGTGGGCCTGGAGCCAGCGGTCGGCCTCGGCCAGCAGGGCGAAGTCGGCGTCGCGCTGGTGCAGCTCGACGGTGCGGGTGGAGACGTTGGCCAGGGCCACGCGCCGCAGGAGCGTCTCCGAGCGGCGCGCGCGCGGCAGGCGGCAAAGGTCGCCCAGCGCCCCGGAGAAGAGCGGGGTGAGCACCGTGCCGAAGTGGCCCGTGGCCAGCGCGCAGAGCATCCCGCGCCGCCCCGAGCGCAGGTCCGCGCGCCGGATGAGCATCAGCAGCCGCCGCCGCTCCTCCTTCGCCGCGCGCCCGCCGCGCTGGATGAGGAAACGGTCGTCGCCCACGGCGTAGAGGTTGAAGACGCGCCGCTTGGCGGCGGACTCCGCCTCGAGGACGGCGAGGCGCCGGCCCTCTTTGCGGGCTTGGTCGATGAGGCGTTGGAAGGCGCAGGGTGCCATAAGCCGTTCTCCTTGTGGTTGGGGATAGTCTAGCACGTCCGCCGGTTTGGTACAATCCGCGCATGGACATTCGCCTGGTCGTGACGGACATGGACGGGACGCTGCTCGACGGCGCGCGGCGCCTGCCCCGCCGCTTCGGCGCGCTGGTGCGGGGCCTGGCCGGGCGCGGCGTGGGCTGGGCTATCGCCAGCGGGCGGCAGCTGGCCAATCTCCGCGCCCAGTTCGACCCCATCGGCGCGCCGGTGGCGCTCATCGCCGAGAACGGCGCGTTGGCGGCGGAGCCCGGCGCGGCGCGCCCCTTCTTCGAGGATCTGACCCCGGCGGCCTTCTTCGTCGACGTGCTCCGCGAGGCCCTCGCCACCCCGGGCGCCACCCCCGTGCTCTGCGGCGCCGACCGCGCGTGGGTGGGCGACGCGCACCCCGGGGACTGGCCGGAGATCGGGCAGTTCTTCGCCGTCCGCGAGCCGTGGCACGCGCTGGGCGAGGTGTTGGGCCTGCGCGTCTGCAAGGTGGCCGTCTTCCATCCACGCGCCGCCGAGGCGCTCTTCCCGCGTCTGTCGCCGCTGGGCTCCCCCGGCCTGCGCGTGATCCTCTCCGGGCCGCAGTGGGTGGACGTCCAGCCCGCGCGGATCGACAAGGCCAACGCCCTGCGCGCCCTGCTCGCCCGCCGCGGCCTCCGCCCGGAACAGGCCATCGTCTTCGGCGACTACCTGAATGACGCCGGGATGATGGCCGTCGGCGCGCGCGCCGTGGCGATGGGCAACGCGCACCCGGCGCTCCGCGCGCGCTGCGCCGAGGTCGCGCCCCCCAACACCGAGAACGGCGTCCTCCGCCACCTGCGCGCGCTCGGGTTGCTGCGCCATCCGCGCGGGGCGCCGTTGTGTTAGACTGTGGCTTGAAAGGAGCGTGCGATGAGACGGTTTGCGTGTTGGCTGCTGGCGGTGGCGTTGGGCGCGAGGGCCTTGGCGGGGTGGGAGGCCGAGCTGGCCGCGGAGCCGGGGCGCCAAAAGCGCGACGACCGCGTCTTCCAGACGCTTGACCGGCTCTTCCGGATGGAGCGCGAGGCGGACGTCGCCGACAGACCTTACCTTTCTTTGTATGCGACCTTGGTGCTGGCGCGGGCGCGGTGGCAGTTCCGCTGGGGCGAGGCGGGTGCCGAGCCCCCCGACCCCGCGGCGGGGCCTTGCCAGGCGTGGAGCGTGGCGGAGGCGACGGCGCTGCTGGAGGCGCGCGCGAAGGCTGCCTTGGCGGAGGCGCCGCGCTACGCCGCCACCCCCGCCGCGCCCTTCCTCTCGGCCACGCGGCGCGACCCCGACGCCTGGGACTCCTCCGCGCTGGCGGTGCTTTGGCAGAACGTCCTCTCCGACTGGGGGCCGGAGGCGCGCGCCCAAGCGCGGGAGACGACCCTGAAGGCGGCGCGGGCGGTGGGCGACGACGCGCTGGAGGGGACGCTGCGCGTCGCGGCGATCCTGGACGGGACGCCCCCCGGCGCGGGGCGCGAGGCGGCCCTGCGGGCGTTGGACGCGCGGCGCGTCTGGCCGGGGGACGTGCGCGCGCTGATCCTGAAGTGCCGCGCGGAGGCGTCGGCGGGGGAGGAGGGCAAGGACGCCGCCGCGGACTCCGAGCGGCAGGTCGGGCGGCTGCGCCTGTTGATGGACGCGCGGGACTTGGCGCGGGACCACGCCTTCAAGGCCCGCTTGCAGGAGGAGATCAACGCCATCCGCCAGGCGCGCGTGACGTTGGCCGACGTGCCGGCCCTGACGCCGCCGGGCGGGCCGACGCCGGCGAAGGTGCGTTACCGCAACACGCAGACGCTGGAGGCGCGGGTGGACGGCGGCGCGTGGGAGACGTTGGAGCTGCCGCAGCCGCTGCCCTACGTCTGGGCGGAGGCGGAAATCGCCCTGCCCGCGCTCGCGGAGGGGGAGCACAAGGTGGAGCTGCGCGTGCCGCAGCGCTTCCAAGGGCTGTGCCAGCCTCCCGTCGCCCTCACGGTGACGGCCTCGGAGATCGTCGCCGCGCAGGCGCATTCGGAGCCCTTCACCGTCTTTGTGGCGGCGAGCCGCACGGGGCGGCCGCTCGCGGGCGCGGAGGTGTCGGTGCTGGGGCAGACAAGGAAGACGGACGCGCTGGGCCTGGTGGCCTTCCCGGAGCTGCCGCGCCAACGACCCGCCGCGCGCACGCCCCTGACGGTCTCTTGGGGGGAATGGACGCTGCGGACGGAGATCGCCCCGCCTTCCGAACCGTCGCCGCCGGAGGCGCGCCCCTTCTTCGCGGCGTTCGCCGACCGCGCGCTCTACCGCCCCGGCGAGACGGCGTGCTTCGAGATCGTCTGCCTGCGCCGCGACGCGGAGGGGCGGCCCGTCCCCGACCCCGACGCCGCGGGCACGCTTCGCGTGGTGGGGGCCGACGGCCGCAGGAAGACGCGCGAGCTGGCGTCCTTCCCCATCAAGCCCTCCGCCTCGGGGGCCTTCTCGGCGGAGGTGGCGATCCCGGAAGACTTCGTGGGCGAGCTTGTCGCCGAGGTGCCGGCGTGGCGGGCCTCGGAGCGGTTGGGCGCGGTGGCCGCGTTCAAGGCGCCGAACTTCGCCGTCACGCTGCGCCGCGCGAACGTCGGCGCGCCGCTCACGGAGCCTGTCCGTTTCGCGGGCACGGCCATTGATCTGGCGGGCGTGCCGCTCGTCGGCGCGGACGTGGCGTGGGAGGTGCGCGGGGCGGACGACCCTGTCAGGGGCAGGGCGACTGTGGGCGCGGACGGCGCCTTCGCCTTCGAGGCCGCCCTCCCGGAGGGCGAGGCGGGGTGCTTCGTCCAGGCCACCGCCGCCGTGCTCGACGCGAACGGCGAGCGGCAGGAGGCAAGCGTGGGCGCGTGGGCGCCGCGGTGGGGCTATGAGGTCGCGATCGAGCCCGCGCGGTGGGCCGTCGGGGGCGAGGCCTTCGACGTGCGGCTCTCCGCCGAGCGCGCGGTCTCGGGCGTCCTGGCCGTCCGCCGCGAGGGGTCGACGAACGATTGCGCGCGCGTGGCCTTCGCCCTGCGCGAGGCCGCGCCCGGCAAGGCCGAGGCCGCCGTGCCGCTGACGTTGCCGGGGGGGCGCTATGCGCTCACCGCCGAGGCCGGGCCCGTCACCAACGCCGCCTCCGTCCTCGTCCTTCCGTGCGACGGCGGGCTCGACGGCCTGCCGGACGCGCTTCTGCGCACGCGGCAACCCTCCGGGGAGCTCGTCGTCGGCGACACGCTGGAGGGCTTCGCCGCCGTCCGCGGCGGGGGGCCGGCCTTCCTGTCCGTGACGACGGGCAAGGGGCTTCGGAGCGTCATCTCGCTTGCCTCGCCCTTCTTCGCGCTGCCGGTGGAGGCCGACCTCGCGCCGAACTTCGCCCTCACGGTCTATGGCTTCGACGGCGGCACGCTCCGCTCCGAGACGCTCAACGTCGCCGTCCGGCCGCCGCCGGGGCTGACGATCGAGGCCGTGCGCGTCGCCGAGACCGCCCGCCCCGGCTCCGCCCAGCGCTGGGTGCTGGCGGTGGACGACCCCGACGCCGAGCTTGTCGTTACGTGTTACGACCAGGCGCTCGACGCCCTCGCGCCGTATGCGTGGTATACCATTGCCGAACGTTTCCTGCGTGTGCGCTGGTGGTACGGCCTGGCGTCGGCATGGTTCGTCCCGCGCGCGTGGGTCACCGTGGCCGAGCCGTTGCCGTGGGACTTCTGCGGGCGCGCGGGCGGCGCCGTCGTGCCGTTGGCCCGCGCCGCCAACCTGGCCGTGGCGGAGGATGCCGCCGCCGAGGGGGCGCCGCCGGCCGCGCTGGCGAAAACGGCCGCCGGCGCCGCCGCGCCGGCGCCGCGCGTGCGCGCCGACTTCGCCAAGACCGCCCTTTGGGCCCCGCGGAAGCGGCTGGAGGGGGGCCGCGCCGTCTTTTCCTTCACCCTGCCCGATTCGCTCACCACGTGGAAGCTCATGGCCTTCGCCTTCGCCCCCGACGGCCGCAGCGGCACGCTCACGCGCACGTGCGTGGCCCGGCAGGACGTGATGCTCCGCCCGTATCTGCCGCGCACCCTCCGCGTGGGCGACCGCCTGACCCTGCGCGTCCGCCTCTCCAACGCCACCGACAGGCCGATCGAGACGTGGGCCGAGCTCAACCGCGCCGACCGCCGCGCCGTCTCCCTGCCGCCGAAAGGCTCCGCCGCCGTCGCCTGGGAGGTCGCCGCGCCCGCCGTCCCCGGCACGCAGACCTTCGAGTTCGCCACCGAGGGCGACGCCGTGCGCTTCGAGGTGCCCGTGCGCGACAACCGCGTGGAGGTGGAGGACGTCTATCCCCTCACGCTCGTGGACACCCGGCCCGTGACCGTCGCGGTCCGGGAGCCGACCGTCTTCCGCGACCTCTTCGCCCGCTGGGAGCACGCCCCCGCGCGGGCCGTGGCCGACGCGCTGGAGGCGACGCTGGCTTGCCCCTACGAGGGGTGCGAGCAGTTCTTCGCCAAACTCAACGCCTCCTTGCTTCTCCGCCGCCTGGGCCGCGCCGTCCCCAACGCCGACGTCCGCGAGGACGATTGGCTCGACCGCCTCCTCGCCGCGCGCAAAGGCGACCGCTGGCCGTGGTTCCCCGGCGGCCCCGAGGACGCGTGCGTCACCGCCGAGATCTGCATGGGCGTCGCCCGGCTCCACCTGCTGGGCCTCGCGCCCAAGCCGCTCGAGGAGGCCGTCCGCGCCGCGCTGGCCCGCCGCGAGGGGCTTTCCTTGGCGGCCTGGGCCTACGCGCGCGCCGCCTTCGCCGACGTCTGGCCTATGGGGGAGAACCTGACCGACGCGCTGACGATGGCCTACCGCGAGGCCGGGAGCGTCCAGGAGCGCCGCCTGCTTGCCCTCGCCGCCCGGCGGCTGGGCGTCGGCGCCGTGGCCGAGGAAGGCCTCCGGGACGTCCTCGCCGCCGCCAACCGCTCCGAGGCTTGGGGGCTGTGGTGGCCGCAGGAGCGGCTGTGGTGGAATTGGTGGCACACGCCGCTCGAAAGCCACGCCCTCGGCCTCGAGCTCCTTGCCGCGGCGGGCCGCGCCGACGACGCGCGCGCCGCGGGCCGCTGGCTCCTCCAGCACCGCCGCCTCAACGACTGGGGCTCCACCCGCGCCACCGCCGCGGCGGCCCACGCCCTCCTGCTCGCCGGGCTGCCCGAGGGCGGGGCCGCGCCCAAACTCACCGTGTCCGCCGAGAAGGGGCCCGGCGTCCGCCGCGTCACCTACGCCCGCGGCGCGCCCGGCCTCAGCTTCGGCAGCCTCGTCGCCCGCTATGCCCTGCCGCTCGCGCAGGTGCCGCCGCTCCCCGAGGCCGACGGCGAGGCCGCGCTCACCCTCACCCGCGCCTACAGCCCCGCCGACCCCAAGGTCGGCGACACCGTCACCGTCCGCCTCACCATCCAGGCCGCCCAGCCCATGAGCCACCTCCACCTGCGCGACGACCGCCCCGCCAACACCGAGCCCGAGCGTCAGCTGCCGTGGTGGGAGTGGCAGACCGGCGCCTACGCCCAGCCCGGCGACACGGGGCTCGACGTCTTCATCGGCGCGCTCCCCCGCGGCGTCACCACCTTTGAGTACCGCCTCAAGGCCACGCACGCGGGGCTTTGCCTCCCCGGCCTGGCCACGCTCCGCGCGCTCTACGCCCCGGACTTCGCCGCCCGCACGGATTCCAAGCCCCTCGCCGTCGCCCCCTGACGCGCGCCGAGCGGGCGGCGGCCAAGGCCGCCCCATTGTGGTATACTGCGCGGGCATGGGAACGAAATGCCGTTGGTTTGCCCAGGCGTTGGCGTTCGCGGCCATCGTGGCCGTGGGCGCGTGGGTGCGCCTTGCGCACGTGGGTGCGCCGATGCCGACGCCCGACGAGGCGCCGGAGCTGCTGGCCGCGGCGTCGCGGGCGGAGGCGGTGGGGACGGCGGGGTGGCCGGCGGGGACGGTGGCGCGGGTGACGCCGTTCCACGAGGCGGCGGCGGTGGGGGCGCGTTTCCTGGGGCGGCATGAGGGGCCGGGGGGCGCGCGGAGTTACCGGCTGGTCGTCTTCGCGCTGTCGGCGCTGTTCCTGGCGGGGATCCCGGCGCTGGGGCTGCGGCGGCGGGGCGGGGTCTTCGAGACGGCGGATGGGCCGCTCTGGGCGGCGGCCTTCGCGGCGTTGGCGCCGGCGTTGGTGTGGCATGGGCAGATGTTCGGGCCTTTCGCGGCGCAGGCCTTCGCCTTTTTGGCGATGTTGGTGGCGGCGCGGGCCTACGCGCAGTGGCCGGGTTATTGCGCGGCGGCGGTGGTGGGGGCGTGCCTGGCGGTGGGGGTGGCGGTGGATCCGAACGTGCTGTGGGTGCTGGCGGCGTTGGCGCCGGCGTTGCTGGTGGGGGTGGGGTGGACGCGGCTGTGCCTGTATTGGCGGACGCTCCATGTGGCGTTGGCGCTGGCGGTGGGGGTGGGCCTGTGCGCGGCGCTGGCGCGGCTGGGGCTGTGGGGGGGCGTGCCGGATCTGCCGCGTCTGCCGCCCTCGGCGGCGGATTGGGTGCGGGGGCCGGCGTGGCGGGCGGTGTGGCTGTGCGCGGGCGGGCTGGGGGCGTTGGCGTGGGTGGGGCTGACGGTGTGGGGCGGGTGGCGGCCGGCCCGGCGGTGGGCGCGGCTTTTCTCGGTGGTCTTCCCGCTTTGCTTCGTGGGGTCGTTGTTCTTTGAGGAGGGTGGGGCGTTCGCGGTGCCGCTGGCGGCGTTGTCGCCGCTGATGCTGGGGCTGGCGTTGTCGACGGTGCCTTCGCCGTGGGTGCGGGGGGTGCTGGGGATGGCGGCGGCGGCGTTCCTGGCGGGGTGGACGAGCTGGGCGTTGGCGGCGGCGTGGCGCGGGGTGCCCACGCGCCCGGTCCAGCGCGAGGCGGCGCGGACGTTGCTGGCGGCCGACGCGGCGGCGCCGCGCCTGCGTGGGACGCGCCTGCGCGTGGAGACGGAGGATCCGCGGCTGTGCGCGGCGGCGTTGTGGCCGCTGCGGGCCTCGGCGCGGCGCGTGGCGTGCGGGGAGGCGGTGGCGGGGGAGGCGGATATCCTGGTGGCGGAGGAGGCGTCGCTGGCGGAGCTGCCGCCGCAGGCGGCGCGCCGGGCGTTGCCGGGGGCGATCGTGTTGGGCGAGGGGCGCAGGTTCCGCGCCGTGGTCTCGGGCAAGTGATGGGAGGATGAGGTGAAGCGTTGGGTTCGCCATCTGCCGTTCGTGGTGTTCATGCTGGCCGGGCTGTCGTGGCTGTGGCCGGCGGTTGGGGGGACGTTGGGGACGATGTCCGACGCTTCGCAGCACATGGAGTATGTCTGGCTGGTGCCGTTGTTGGCGGCGGCGGTGCTGTGGGCGCGGCGGGGGCGCGTGGCGCGCGCGCTGGGGGGGCCGGAGCCTTTGCTGGCGCTGCCGCTGATCGTGCTTTCGGGGGCGTTCCTCTTCTTTGGGCTGCGGGGGGGGCAGACGCGCTTTTTGCAGGCGGCGGCGGTGCTGCTGCTGCTGGCGGCGCCGTTGGCGTGCTATGGGCGGCGGGCCTTTTTGGCCACCTGGTTCCCGATCGCGCTGCTGGCGTTCGTGATGCCGGTGGGGTTCCTGGACAATTTCACGGTGCCGCTGCGGCGGGCCTCGGTGGCGGTGACGACGGTGATCCTGAACGGCTTGGGCGTGGGCGTGCGGCAGGTGGGCACGGCCATCGTCTCGACGGGCGCGCCGCCCTTCCAGCTCGACGTGGCGGATCCGTGCAGCGGTATCCGCTCGCTGGTGGCGCTGTTCGTGGGGACGGCGGCTTACGGGGCCTTCGTGCTGCGGGGGGTGTGGCGGCGGTGGGCGCTGTTCCTGGCCAGCGTGCCGATCGCCTTCCTGGGCAACATCCTGCGTCTGCTGCTGACGGCGCTGACCTGCAAGTGGATGGGGCAGGCGGCCGGCATGACGCTTCACGACAACGCGCTCTTCATCGTGGCGCCCATCTACGCGCTCTGCGTCTTCGGCCTAGCCGATTGGTTGCGCCGGGGCGACGCGCCCGCGCCGGGGGCGGAGGGGGAGGGGGCCGCGCCGTCGGCCTCGCCGGCGCCAGGTTGGCGTTCGGTGGCCGCGGTGGTGGCCTTGGCCGCGCTGTTGCCGGTCTTCCGGGCGTGGGCGGGGCGGATGCCGCCGCTGGATTATGAGAGCGACGCCTTCCTGAACAAGACCTTCGCCCATCTGCCGGGGGCGGTGAGCCATTACCCGTGGTTCTGCCAGGACCGCGCGTGCCTGTGGTCGCAGGACTTCGCGGAGGGGGAGACGCCGCCGGGGGCGTGCCCGCGGTGCGGCGGGGAGGTGCGCCGCGTGAGCCGCGCGGAGCTAGATATTTTGCCGGGGGACACGCAGTCGCGCAAGGTGACGTACACGCTGGCGAACGGCGACGTCTTCACGGTGGCGCTGGTGGTGGCGGGGCGCAGCCGCCTCTCCATCCATCGGCCGGAGCTGTGCCTGCCGGCGCAGGGCTTCGTGATGAGCGAGCGGGAGGTGCGCCAGATCCTGCCGGGGTTGCCGATGGCCTGCTTCTCGCTCAACCGCAAGGGGCAGACGCGCACGAGCGGCTTCGCCTACGTCTTCCTCAATTCGCGCGGGGCCACGTGCTCCAACCTCCGCCGCGTGGTGGGCGACAGCCTGGAGCGTTCGCTCCGGAACCGCATCCAGCGGTGGGCGATGGTGACGGTGAGCAGCCCGCAGCATGACTTCCAGACGCCCGAGGGCGAGGAGGCGCTGCGCCGCTTCATGGCCGAATGGTGGCCCACGCTCTGGGCCGCCGGGGAGCCGCCCCATGAATGAGGTGGAGGTGGCCGACACGCCGTTGGCGCGGATGCGCGGGCTTCTGGGGCGCGCGGGGCTCCCGTCCGGGCGGGCGCTGCTCATCGTGCCGTGCCGGGCCATCCACACGCTGGGGATGCGTTTCGCCATCGACGCGCGTTTCTACGACCGCGCGGGCCGCCTGACGCGCCAGGCGCTGAACGTGCGCCCGGGGCGTTGGTGGGTCTGGGGCGGGTGGCGCGCGCGCTGCGTGCTGGAATGCGCGGCGGGCGACCCGGCCTTCCGCGGGTGCGGGACGCTGGCGGAGGCCAGGGGGGAGGGGACGCGATGAGGCTGTCGTTGATCACCGTGTGCTACAACTCCGCGGGGACGCTGCCGGCCGCGCTGGGAAGCGTGCTGCGCCAGCGCGGCGCCGATTATGAGTATCTGGTGGTCGACGGCGGCAGCCGCGACGCCACCGTGCCGCTCCTGCGGGAGTGGGAGCCGCGCTTCGGGGGGCGCCTGCGCTGGACGAGCGAGCCGGACCGCGGCCTCTACGACGCCATCAACAAGGGCATCGCCCGCGCGTCGGGCGACCTCGTGGCGCTGCTCCATGCCGACGACATGCTCGACGGCGACGACATCCTGGCCCGTTGGTGTGCCCCCTTCGCCGAGGATCCCGCGCTCGACGCGGTCTACGGCGACATCCGCTTCGTGCCCCGCGGCGCGGCCGGGCGCGAGGCGCCCACCATGCGCTACTACTCCGGCGCGCGGTGGCGGCCGTGGATGCTGCGCTGGGGGTTCATGCCGCCGCACCCGAGCTTCGCCATCCGCCGCGAACGTTTCGCGGAGCTGGGCGGTTATCTGCCGGACGCCTTCCGCATCGCCGCCGACCATGAGCTGCTGGTGCGCTTCCTCTACAAGGCCCGCCTGCGCACCCGCTACCTGCCGCTGTGCACCACCGCCATGCGCCTGGGCGGGCTTTCCACCGACGGCCTGCGCGCGCGCATCCGCCTCAACCGCGAGATCGTCCGCGCCAACCGCATGAACGGCCTGTGGTGCTGTCTGCCCATGATGGCCCCGAAGTATGCCTACAAGGTCTTCGAGGTCATCCTGCCGCGGCTGCGGGGAGGGCGGCGATGAACCTGCGCGTCCATTCCTACGAGAGTTTCGGCGCGGTCGACGGCCCCGGCATCCGCCTGGTCGTCTTCCTTCAGGGCTGCCCGCTGCGCTGCCTCTTTTGCCACAATCCCGACACCTGGCCCGCGGAGGGCGGCACGGAGACGCCGGTGGGGGAGGTGGTGCGCCGCGCGCTGCGGATGCGCCCGTACCTGGGGCGCTCGGGCGGCGTCACCTTCTCGGGCGGCGAGCCGCTCCTCCAGGCCGAGGCGGTCTTGGAGGCGACCCGCGCCCTTCAGGCGCAGGGCCTCCACGTGGCGCTCGACACCTCCGGCGCGCTCGACACGCCCGCCGCGCTGGCGGCCCTCGACGCGGCGGACCTGGTGCTGCTCGACGTCAAGAGCCCCACGCCCGAGGGCTTCCGCGCCGTCACCGGGGCCGACCCCGCGCCCTATTGGAACGTGCTGGCCCACCTCCGCGCCACCGGCAAGCCGCTCTGGGTCCGGCAGGTCGTCGCCCAAGGGCTGAACGACACCCCGGCGGAGAAGGCCGCCACCCGCGCGCTGCTCGAAGGGCTCAACGTCCAACGCGTCGACCGCCTGCCCTACCATGAGCTGGGCGTCCACAAATACGAGGCCCTCGGGATCCCCTACCGCGGCGCGCGCCTGGCCCCGCCCTCGAAGGAGGCGCTCGCATGGTGACGCCGCGCGGCGAGCCGGAATCGCTCCGGGATTTCCGCGACCGTCTGCGCGACTTGGGCGACGCCCCCGCCGCGCCCCTCGGCCGGGCCCCCGGCCTGCCCCCCAAGCCCAAACCCTTCAATCCCTATCGGATGCTGGCGGGCACCTTCGCCATCCTCATCCTCGCGGGCACCTTCCTGCTCAGCACGCCGTGGGCGCAGGCCGACGGGCTGTGGGCGTGGGCGAGCCCCGACGCGCCCTTCGCCTGGGGGCGGTTCTGGAGGGCCTTGCTCGACAACTTCTTCATGGCCACCTCCGCCTCCTGCGTCACCGGCCTGGCGGTGGTCGACGTCCCCGGCACGTACAGCTTCGTCGGGCAGGCCGTGCTGCTGGGGTGCATCCAGCTGGGCGGCATCAGCCTGGTCACGCTCGGCACGATGATCGTGGCCATCCTGCTCGGGCGCGTCCCCTTCGGCGGCGAGCGGCAGCTGATGCTCAGTTTCGGGCGCGACCCCTCGGGGCGGGCGGAGAGCCTGCTGTCGCAGACCTTCCGCTATGTCTTCGGCTTTGAGCTCGCCGGCACGTTCCTGCTGTTCCTGCGCTACCACTGGCACCATGGCTACGACCTTGGGCAAAGCCTTTGGTTCGCCCTGTTCCATGCCGTCAGCGCCTTCTGCAACGCCGGCATCTCCCTGCATTCCCAGAACCTCCTGGCCCTGCGCGGCGACGTGCCCTACATGCTTGTCATCTCCCTGCTGGTCGCCGCCGGCGGCATCGGCTTCCTGGTGCTCTCCAACGTCTTCCGCTACCGTTTCTGGCGGCGCGACCTCCGCGTCCGCGGGCGGATTTCCCTCCATTCCCGGCTGGTGCTGTGGATGTCGCTCATCCTCACCTTCGGCGGCGGGCTTGTCTTCATCGTGCTGGAGTGGGACGGCGCGCTCGACCTGGCCCACGGCCCGGGCGTCCTCGACTGCCTGGCCCGCGGCGACTGGGCCGCAATCCCCGACGCCCTCCGGGAGGGGCTCGACAAGATCGCCGCCGGCCTCGCCCAGACCGTCTTCTTCCGCACCGCCGGCTTCAACTCCATCCCGATGGGGGAGGTCTCCTCCCCCGCCAACGTCCTCTCCGTGCTCCTCATGCTGGTGGGCGGCGCGCCCGGCTCCATGGCCGGCGGCATCAAGACGACCACGCTCCTCGTCGTCCTCCTCACCATCCGCGCCTACCTCCACGGCAACCCGTGGGTGCAGATCCACCGCCGCACCATCCCCGATTCCATCTGCCGCGAGGCGATGGTCATCGTCTTCTACTACTTGGCGATGGTCTTCCTCTTCTACTTCATCCTGCTCTTCACCGAGCGCGCCCTCATCGCCGCGCGTGGGGAGTTCGCCCTCTTCTACGAGGTCGCCTCCGCCGTCGGCACCGTCGGCGTCACGCTCGACGCCACGCCGCTGCTCACCCCCGCCGGGCGCCTCCTGATCGCCCTGGCCATGTTCATCGGGCGCATCGGGCCCATCTCCCTGGCCCTCATGATGGCCTCGCAGGACGTCAAGCGCCACATCCGCTACCCGGAGGAACCCATCACCGTCGGCTGACCGCGGCCGTCAGGCGGTGCGGGCGGCGAGGAAGGCGCGGGCGTTGGCCTCGGTGAGGGCGGCGAGCTCGGCGAAGGGGACGCCGCGGAGCCGGGCGAGGGCGCGGAGGGTGAGGGCGAGGTTGGCGGGGGTGTTGAGGAGGGCGCGGTATTGGCCGAGGACGAGGGGCTCGCCGCCGATGGGGAGCTGGTCGGGGGCGTCGGTCTCGACGAGGAGGCGCCCGAGGGGGAGGACGGCGGCGAGGCGCGGGAGCGTGCGTGCGGCGGGGTTGAGGAGGGCGCCGCCGACGGAGAACCAGACGTTGGGGCGGCGGAGGAGGGGGTGGGCGAGGAGGTCGGGCGCGAAGGCGACGCCGTGGAGGAGGATTGCGGGGAGGCGCCCGGCCCAAGGCTCGAGCTCGCGCAGGAGGGCGCCCCAGGCGTGGGCGCCGTGGAGGACGACGGGGCGGCGGAGGCGGGCGGCGAGGGCGAGCTGGGCGCGGAGGGCGGCGCGTTGGGCGGCGCCGCCGTCGTGGGGCTTGCGCAGGGCGTCGAGGCCGATCTCGCCGACGAGGGCGGCGGGGTCGGCGCGGAGGGCGCATTCCAGGAAGGCGGGCCAGTCGGGGTAGGCGGTGGCGACGTGCCAAGGGTGGAGGCCGAAGGCGGGGGTGACGTCGAGGGCGCAGCGGACCTCGACGTTCCATTCCTCGGGGCGGACGGCGCAGTCGATGCAGGCGGTGACGCCGTGCGCGAGGGCGTCGCGGACGAAGCGGGGATGGTAGGGGACGATGCGGGCGTCGCGCAGGTGGAGGTGGGCGTCGAACATCACGCCTCGGGCCAGAAGGTCTTGGGCTCGGGGCTGAGGCGGACGGCGTCGGCGCCGGGGAGGGCGGCGAAGCGGGCGAGCTGCTCGGGGAGGGAGTCGCCGCCGAGCTTCTCGCAGAGGGCGGCGGCGAGCTCGATGAGCAGGACGCTCTCGATGACGACGCAGGCGCGGGGGACGGGGCAGGTGTCGGAGCGCTCGTAGGCGGTCTGGGCAGGGGCGTGGGCGGCGAGGTCGACGCTTTGCTGGGGGGCGAGGGTGGTGGGGATGGGCTTCATGGCGGCGCGGACGAGGAGGGGCTGGCCGGTGGTCATGCCGCCCTCGAGGCCGCCGGAGCGATCGGTGGGGCGGCGGATGCGGCCGCCCTCGAGGAGGATGGGGTCGTGGCAGGCGCTGCCGGGGAGGGCGAGGTTGGCGAAGGCGTCGGCGAAGGCGACGCCCTTGATGGCGTTGACGGAGAGGACGGCGGCGCCGAGGCGGGCGTCGAGGCGCCGCTCGGGGGTGGCGTAGGAGCCCAGGCCGATGGGGAGGCCGTCGACGGCGCAGACGATGAGGCCGCCGAGGGTCTCGCCCTTGGCGCGGGCGAGGTGGATGGCGTTGGCGTAGGCGTCCTCCTGCGCCTGGGTGGGGGCGCGGCTGGGGGAGCGCTCGGCGAAGGCGAGGGCGGCCTCGGGGTCGACGGCGCGGTCCTCGGGGACGGGGCCGAGGGCGGCGACGTAGGAGCGCGCGCGGATGCCGAAGCGGCCGAGGAAGGCGCGGGCGATGGCGCCGACGGCGACGCGGCAGGCGGTCTCGCGGGCGGAGGAGCGCTCGAGGGAGCGGCGGATGTCGTCGTGGCCGTACTTGGCGCAGGCGGCGAGGTCGGCGTGGCCGGGTCGGGCGATGGTGTAGGCGGGGATGGCCTTGCCGCGCCAGGCGGCGTGGTCGCGGTTGGGGATGGAGAGGGCGATGGGGGCGCCGGTGGTGAGGCCGCCCATGACGCCGGCGAGGATTTGGGCGCGGTCGGTCTCGATGTCCATGCGCCCGCCGGCGCCGGCCTTGAGCTGGCGGCGGGCGAGGTCGGCGGCGAGGAGGTCCTCGGTGAGGGGGAGCCCGGCGGGGACGCCCTCGACGATGACGGTGAGGCAGGGGCCGTGGGATTCGCCGGCGGAGAGGTAGCGGAAGGCCATGGGGGGCTCCTTCAGGCAAGGAGGGCGCACGCGGCGGCGGCGCCCCAGAGGAGGGTGAGGAGGAGGCGGGCGGCGCGCAGGCGCGCCGGGTCGTGGATCTCGACGAAGTGGCCGCGCGCGCCGCGCAGGATGTCGGCGAGGCCGTCGGGCGCCCGGCGGAGCGCGCGGGCGGCGCGGCTCACCGGGCCTCCAGCGCCCTCACCTTGGCCTCGAGGTCGGCGACCTTCTTCTTGAGTTTGTCGAGGAGGCGGGGGAAGAGGAGGGTCTCGGCGAATTTGCGTTTGGGGATGGCGGGGGTGCCGGCGACGTATTCGCCGGGGGGGACGTCTTCCTTGACGCCGGCCTGGGGGGCGACCTGGGCGCGTTCGTGGACGGTGATGTGCCCGGAGACGCCGGCCTGGGACCAGATGAGGGAGCCGGTCTCGATCTTGGCGCTGCCGGCGATGCCGGCCTGGGCGATGATGCCGACGAAGGGGGCGATCTGGACGTTGTGGCCGATCTGGACGAGGTTGTCGATCTTCACGCAGTCGCCGACGCGGGTGCGGCCGAAGCGGGCGCGGTCGACGCAGGTGTTGGAGCCGATCTCGACGTCGTTGCCGATCTCGACGATGCCGACCTGCGGCACTTTGTCGATGACGGGGCCGTTGGGGCCGATGCCCACGGTGTAGCCATAGCCGTCGGTGCCGATCTTCACGCCGGCATGGAGGATGACGCGGTCGCCGATCTCGCAGGACTCGCGGATGTTCACCTGCGGGTAGAGGTGGCAGGCGCGGCCGATCCGGACGTGCTGGGCGATGAAGACCTGGCCGTCGATGACGGTGTCGTCGCCGATGGTGGCGCCGTCCTCGATGACGGTGTAGGGGCCGATGTAGAGGTTCTTGCCGAGGGTGACGCCCTCGCCGATGACGGCGGTGGCGTGGATGCCGGGCTCGCGGATGACGGGCTTGGGCCCGAAGATGGGGGCGAGGGAGGCGAAGGCCTTGTTGGGGTCGTCCACGCGGATGAGGGTGGCGGGGGACTCGCCCTGGTAGTCGCGGTCGACGAGGACGGCGGTGGCCTTGGTGTCGCGCATCTGGGGGGCATACTTCTGGTTGGCCAGGAAGGAGACGTCGCCCTCGCGGGCCTCCAGGAGGCTCGCCATCGCGCGGATTTCGGCCTCGCCGTCGCCCTCGAAGGCGCCGTTGACGGCCTTTGCGACCTTACTGAGCTTCATGGGGCGCTCCTTCCGGCTCGGGTTCGGCGGCGGGTGGCTCGGGCGTCGGCGCGGGGGCCTCGGGGGCGGGCGCCGGGTCGGTCTTGGCGGGTTCGGGGGCCGGCTCCGCCGCCGGGGGCTCGGCCTCGGGGGCTGGCTGGGCGGGGGCCTCGGCCTCGGGCTTGGGCTCGACGCCGGCGGCCTCGCGTTCGCGGCGCATCTCCTCGGGGAGCTTGCGGAACTTGGGGTTGGCCTCGGGGAGGGCCAGGACGCCGTTGTAGTACTCGACGATGTGGCCTTTCTGGAAGAGGAAGGCGATCTGGCGGGCGACGACGGCGATGTCCATGTCCGCAAGCTCCGCCTTGAGGGCGGCGAGGAGCTCGGGGCGCGTGCAGAGCGGGTGGGCGGTGACGTAGTCCAGCGCCGCCTTGATCTCGCGCACGGCGTGCTCGGCGGTGAAGGGCGTGGGCGTCATGTTGGCGACGAACTCCGGGCCGCGCGCGTCGTTGCCCCGGAAGAGGGAGAACTTGCGGTGGCGGAAGGCGCCGCGCAGGGCGAAGAAGAGGGAGCGCGGGTAGCGCTGCTCGTCGCGGAGGGTGTACCGAAGCAGGAGGCGCAGGGGCAGCGAGGGCGAGGTCTGCGCCAGGGAGACGGGCAGGCAGACGTGCTTGGCCGAGGTGACGAGGGTGGGGAGGATGTCGCGGCGGAAGACGGCCTCGGCCTGGTCGCGGTTGTAGGCGGGGCGGGCCTCGGCGGGCGTCTCCCCGGCGGGGGCGGCCTCGGCCGCGCCCTCGGCGGCGGGCTCTTCCGCGCCCTGCGTGGGCGCGGCGGCGGGCTTGGCCTTGGGGCGGTAGACGGTCTGCTTGGTGACGGATTGCTTCCAGGCCTCGATGGATTCGGGGTCGGTGTGCATCTCGACGGTGCGCAGGTAGTCGCGCTCGGACATCCCGGCGCGGGCGGCGAGCTCGGCCACGCGATGGCGGTAACTGTGGTGGTTGGGGGCGCCGACCCATTCGCCGGTGAGGGTGCATTTGGCCACGCGCGGGAAGGTCCCGGAGGGCGGGTCGCAGGGTTCCTCGGCCACGTCGAAGAAGTCTTCCAGGTGGTGCGCGAGGATGTGCTGGGCCACCTCGGCCTCGGTGAGGGCCACCAGACCGCAGGTCTTGCACGACCAGAAGCGCACATCGGTCTCGGGCTTGGCCTCGAAGCGCACGAGGCAGGCCTGCGGGTTCTCCAGGAAGAGGTTGACGAACTTCTTGACGGGGAAGGCGACGTGGGTGCCCTGGAGGGTCTTGATGATGACGCCCAGGTTCTTCTGGTTGGGGAGGATGCGGATCTCGGCGTCGAGCGGCTTGACGGGCTCGCGGCGCTCGAAGGGGCGGGCGCCTCCGCGGCGGGGGGCGCGGGGGCGCCCTGCCTCGGGGGCGTCGCGGCGGGGGCGGCGGGGCGGGCGCTCCCCGGCGTCGCGGTCGCGGCGGGGTGGGCGGCGGTCGCGGAAGCCGTCGCCTTCGCGGCGGGGGCGTTCCTCGCGGCCGGTGCGCTCGTCGTAGTTCTTGCCCTGGTAGCGGCTGACGTACTCGTCGGCGGACTTGCGGGCCCAGGCGGGGGCGAAGTCGAAACCGAGGCTTTCGGGGGTGTCTGCGTCGCTCATGGTGCGCGCTCCTTTAGGCCTGCCCCTGGGCGACGGCGGCGAGGAGGCCGCCGGCGAGGAGGAGGCGTTTCTGACGGTCGGACAGCTCGGTCACGACGTCGAACGTGGTGTTGTCGGAAAGGTTGGTGACGGTGGCGCGGCCGTCGCCGGCGATGGCCGCGCGGAGGCCCTCGATGCGCAGGGGCGCGCCCTGCGGCACGCGGCCGTAGTCCGCCGGGTCGGCGAAGGCGAAGGGGACGATGCCGAAGTTGATGAGGTTGGCGCGGTGGATGCGCTCGATGGATTTGGCGATGACGGCGCGGACGCCCAGGAACATGGGGCAGAGGGCGGCGTGCTCGCGGGAGGAGCCTTGGCCGTAGCTTTCGCCGGCGAGGATGACGTTGGCCTTCCCGGCGTCGCGGTTGGCCACGGCGGCGGCGTAGAAGGCGGGGTCGGTGTGCTCGAAGACGTACTTGGCGTACTCGGGGATGTTGGAGCGGTATTTGAGGCGCGCGCCGGCGGGCATGATGTGGTCGGTGGTGATCTTGTCGCCCACCTTGATGACGGCCACGCCCTCGAGGGTCTCGGGAAGGGGGCGCCCGGGGGGCACCTGGCCGATGTTGGGGCCGCGGCGGATGGCGGCGCCGGGGACGCCGCGCCCGGCGGTGTCGCGGTAGAGGAACATGCCGTCGTCGATGGCGAAGCGCTCGGGCGTGGCGACGGCGGGCACGTCGAGGGCGCGCGGGTCGGCGAAGGCGCCGGCGAGGGCGCTGGCGGCGGCGGTCTCGGGGGAGACGAGGTAGACCTTGGCGGACTGGGTGCCGGAGCGGCCCTCGAAGTTGCGGTTGCTGGTGCGCAGGCAGACGGCGTCGGTGCCCGGGCTCATGTGCGCGCCGATGCAGAAGCCGCAGGCGTTCTCGAGGATGCGGCAGCCGGCGGCGAGGAGGTCGCCGAGGAGCCCCTCGTCGGCGAGCATCCGCACGACCTGCTTGGAGCCGCAGGCGATGCCGACCTCGACGTCGGGGTGGACCTGCCGGCCTTTGAGGAGGAGGGCGACGGTCTTGATGTCGCGGTAGGAGGAGTTGGTGCAGGAGCCGATCATGATCTGGTTGACGCGCTGGCCCAGGTGCTCGGCGACGGTCTCGATGTTGCCGGGGTTGTGGGGGGCGGCGGCGAGGGGCTCCAGGGCCGAGAGATCCAGCTCCCAGGTCTCGTCGTAGGTCTCGTCGTCGGCCTCGATCGGCGTCCAATCCGCCTCGCGGCCCTGGGCCTTGAGGAAGGCGCGGGTGACGGCGTCGGAGGGGAAGACGGAGGTGGTGACGCCGAGCTCGGCGCCCATGTTGGCGATGGTGGCGCGGCTGGGCACGTCCAAGCCGGCCAGCGCGGGGCCGTAATACTCGAAGATTTTGCCGACGTTACCCTTGGAGCCGAAGCGGCGGAGGACGGCGAGGATGACGTCCTTGGCCGAGACGCCGGGGGCGAGGCTCCCGACAAGGCGGATGCCGACGACCTTGGGCCAGGCGATGTAGTAGGGGCCGCCGCCCATGGCCACGGCCACGTCGATGCCGCCGGCGCCGAAGGCGAGCATCCCCAGCCCGCCGCCCGTGGGCGTGTGGGAGTCCGAGCCGATGAGGGTCTTGCCGGGCTTGCCGAAGCGCTCGAGGTGTAGCTGGTGGCAGATCCCGTTGCCGGGCTTGGAATAGACGATGCCGTAGCGTTGGGCGACGCTCTGGAGGTAGTCGTGGTCGTCGGCGTTCTCGAAGCCGATCTGCACGGTGTTGTGGTCCACGTAGCTGACGGAGAGCTCGGTCTTCGCGCGGTCGATGCCCATGCTCTCGAACTGGAGGTAGGCCATGGTGCCGGTGGCGTCCTGCGTGAGGGTCTGGTCGATGCGGATGCCCACCTCCCGGCCCGCGGCGGGTTCGCCGGAGACCAGGTGCGCGCGGAGGATCTTTTCGGTGACGTTCATAAGGCTTTCGGACTCCGATTCAGGCGGCCTTGCGGGCCTGCCAACGGCGCTTCAGGGCGAACCAGAAGGGCGCCACGTAGACGAAGAAGAGGGTGACGGGGACCAGATAGCAGCAGCAGACCACCGCGGTCTTCGGCCCGATGAAGAGCCCCAGGAAGGCCAGCACCCCGATGAACTGCCCCAGCGGCGTGTTCGTCGGCTTGGGATACTTGAAGGGCGAGACCTGGAGGAGGAGGCAGACCACGCAGTTGGCGTACATCACCCACGAGAGCCACCCGCCGTCCTGCAGCGTCAGCCAGGCCGGCAGGGGGTGCGCCGCGCCGTAGCCCCGCTTCCACGCCTCGATGAGCAGCACGATGCCCGCCAGGCAGAGGGCGTTCACCGTGATGGGCATCCCCGTGTAGCCGCTCATGCCGTGATCCTCGTCCACCACCTTGAAGCGCGCCAGGCGGATGGCGCCGGAGAGGACGATGGCGATGGCCAGGAGCGCCCCCACGGGGTGGATGGCCGGCGTGGCGGCGGCGAAGTCGTGGAAGAGGTAGAAATACATCAGCATCGCCGGGGCGATGCCGAAGGCCGTGATGTCCACGAAGGTGTCGAACTCCGCGCCGAAGGCCGTCGAGGCCTTGAGCAGGCGCGCCATCGTGCCGTCGATGCCGTCGAGGATCATCGCGCCCAGGATGAGGAGCGCGCCCATGTAGAAGTTGCCCGTGGCGGAGAAGAGCACGCTCATCAGGCCGCAGAGGAGCGCGCCCGAGGTGATGGAGTTCACGAAGCCCACCCGGTTGGCGTGGGCCGAGGGCCGCTTGATGTGGGGGATCTTCCGCATGGCGCGCCTCACTTCCGCCGGGCGATGACCGTCTCGCCCGCGCGGACGGGGTCGCCCGGGCGCACGCAGACCTCCACGCGGTCGGCCGGCAGCCAGATGTCCATGCGGCTGCCGAACTTCATCATGCCGAGGATGCCGCCGCGCCGCGCCGGCTGCCCCTGCTCCAGCCAATAGATCACGCGGCGCACGACGGGGCCGGTGATCTGCTTGTGCAGGCAGCGGAGGCCGTCCTCGCCCTCCACCACCACCACCGAGTGCTGGTTGTAGAGGCTGGAGCGCTCGTCCATCGTCAGCAGGTGTTTGCCGTGGCGGTACTCGCAGCGCGTCACCGTGCCGCCGATGGCGAGGCGGTTCACGTGGACGTGCAGCGGCGAGAGGAAGGTGGAGATGCGCACGGCCCGCTGCCCGGGGAAGAACTCCTTGGCCACGGCGCTCGCCGGCGAGCCGTCGTCCTCCGTCACGTACTGCACCGAGCGCACGGTGCCCTCCGCGCCCGAGACGATGTTCCCCTCCCCCTCCGGCGGCGTCCGCCGCGGGTTGCGGAAGAACCACGCCATGAAGGCCGCGAAGAGCGCGCACAGCGCCAGCCACGCCGTCGCCGCCCACGGCAGCCCGAAGACCGGGCACAGCACGCACCCGCCGCCGACGCCCAGCGCCAACGGCATCAAAATCAG
Organism: uncultured Kiritimatiellota bacterium; assembly: GCA_944391055.1. Lineage (GTDB taxonomy): Bacteria > Verrucomicrobiota > Kiritimatiellia > RFP12 > DVOR01 > Spyradenecus. Next base: position 125,820 of record CALXSF010000006.1, read on the forward strand.
CGGCCATCCGTCGCGGATGATCGCCTCCCGCTCACGTCTCTCGTTCTCGTACATCCGAGTGTCCATCCTTCTTGTCGGGCCAGCGCCCTTTTGCGCGCATTGTAGCAAAAAGCGGCGCGGGGCGGGGAACGGCCGCGGAAAATGGTATACTGTGCGCCATGGATCGGATTGCGTTGCGACGATATGCGGGGCCCGCGGCGGCGTGCCTTCTTTTGGCGTTGGCCGCGGCCGCGGCCGTGCTGGCCTTCCCGGGGGCGCGGGCGGCGCTGGGGACGCCGTGGGCGAACGGCGCGCTGCTGGCGCTGCTGCTGGCGCTGGCCGTCTGCGCCGTGGCGGCGTTGGCGCGGCGGCGTTGGCTGAGCGCGCTCTTCCACGCCGGCGCGGCGGCGGTGATCGTGGGCGGGGGGATCACCGCCGGGCACGCGGAGACGTGGCAGGTGGCGCTGGTGGACGCGCCGGCGGAGATCACGCCGCCGGAGTATCGGCGGACGGTGGTGGACGGCGACGTGGCGGAGCTGCGGGGCTTCGCCATCGAGACCTACCCGGACGGGATGCCGCGCCAGTACCGCACGCGCCTGGCTTTCCCCGAGGGCGAGCGCGAGCTCTCGGTGAACAGGCCGCTGCGCCGCAAGGGCGTGACCTATTATCAGATGTCCTACTCGCAGGCGCGCGACCCCTACGGGCGGGCGTGGTGGGCCACGCACCTGACGCTCCGCCGCGACCCCGGCGCGCCGGTGGCCTTCGCGGGCTACGGCCTGCTGACGCTGGCGGCGCTGGGGATGGCGATCCGGGAGGCGCGGCGATGACGGTGAAGACGGACGCGCTGGGCCTGCTGCTGACCGCGCAGGCGGCGTTGGCGGCGCTGGGCGTGGCGCTGCCCCGGGCCGTGGGCCGGTGGCTTTGGGGGGCCGTCCTCCCCATTGGGCTCGCCGCGATCGCGCTCCGCTGGGCGCAGGTGGGCCACCCGCCGATGCGCAACCTCTTCGAGGCGTTCCTCTGGCTGCCCCCCATCCTGGCGGCGGGCACGCTGCTGACGCGTTGGCGCGAGGGGATCTGGACGGTGCGGCTGGACGCCGTGCTGGGCTTCGTGGTGGCCTTCCCGCTGGCCTTCGTCTTCTCGGCGGAGGAGGGGCGCCTGCCGCCGGCGTTGCAGAGTCCGCTCTTCGTGCCGCACGTGCTGGGCTACATGCTGGCCTACGCGTTCATGGCGCGGGCCTTCGCCCTGGAGTGCGCGGGGCAGGCGCGCCCGGCGCGGCGCTGCCTGGCGTGGGGCTTCTTCCTCATCACGCTCGCGCTCGCGCTGGGGTCGGTCTGGGGCAACGAGGCGTGGGGCGCCTATTGGCAGTGGGACCCCAAGGAGCAGTGGTCGCTGGCCACGTGGCTGGTCTACGCGGCGCTCTTCCACGTGCGCGCCAGCCGGCCTTGGCGCCTGGCCCTGCTGGGGCTGGGGCTGCTGGCCATCCTGCTCACCGTCACGTGGATCAACCTTTCCAAGCTTTTCCCGGGGATGCACAGCTATGCCGGGCTCTGACCCCAGCGGGCACCCCTTCGTGCGGGCGTTGGACGACGTCATCGCCGCCTATTCCCTGATGCGCGAGTGCGGGGTCAAGACCCTGCCCGTGGATCCCGGGGCGTGGGCCGCCTTCGCCGCGCCCTCCCCCGCCCAGGCGATGCCGCGGGTGCCGCCGCCCGCCCAGGCCGAACGCCCCGCCCCGGGCGGCGCCCCCGCCGACACCCCCGCCGACCGCGACGCCGCGATGGGGCTGCTGCGCGACGACCTCCGCGCCTGCCGGGCCTGCGCCTACGGCGCGGCCGAGGGGCGGCTCCTCGGCCAGGGCCCCGCCTACAACCCCGACGTCGCCCTCGTCAACGGCGCCGCGCTCGAGGGCGGCGACCCCGTGGCCGTCGGCTCCCGCCTCGAGGGCGAGGCCGGGGCGCTCCTCGACCGGATGCTCGCGGCCATCGGCCTGGCCCGGCCCGCGCTCTACGTCACCCACGCCCTCAAGTGCCCCGTCTCCGGCCGCCCCCCGGCCGAGGCGCTCCGCGCCTGCTCCGCCCACCTGCGGCGCGAGCTGGCGCTGGTCAACCCCCGCGCCATCGTGCTGCTGGGGCCGGTCGCCGCGCGCGCCGTCCACGGCTCCGGCGCCTCCGCCATCGGCACGGTGGGGCAGTGGGGGCTGCTGGGGCGCATCCCCACCATCGCCCTCCACCATCCCATGCGGCTGCTGCTGGCCGGCGACGCCCTGTCCGTCAACCTCAAGCGCGAGAACTGGGCCGCCCTCCAAGCCCTGCGCGACCGTCTCCGCCGAACCCCCTGAGGCCCCGTCATGTCCAAGCTCATCATCCGGGGCGGCAAGCCCCTCTCCGGCCGCCACGTTGCCCCCGGCAACAAGAACGCCGCCCTCCCCATGCTCGCCGCCGCCCTCCTCGCCGACGAGCCCGTCACCCTCGACAACCTCCCCGACATCGCCGACGTCCGCGTGATGGCCGAGGGGCTGCGCGCCCTTGGCGCCAAGGTCTCGGGCGACCTCGCCGCCCACACCCTCACCATCGACCCCCGCCGCCTCCGCGCCGACCCCGACGTCCCCGCCGCCATCTGCGCCCGCATCCGCACCTCCTTCCTCTTCGCCGGACCGATGGTGGCCCGGATGCGCCGCATCCGCCTGCGCGGGGCGCCCGGCGGCGACAGCATCGGGCGTCGTCGGCTCGACACCCACGTCAACGGCCTGCGCGCCCTCGGCGCCAAGGTCACCCTCCGCAAGGGCGGCGCCGCCACGCTCGCGGCGCCCGAGGGGCTGCGCGCCGCCGACTTCATGCTCGACGAGGCCTCCGTCATGGCCACCGAGAACCTCGTCATGGCCGCCGCCACCGCCCCCGGCCGCACCGTCCTCTACAACACCGCCTGCGAGCCCCACGTCCAAGACCTCTGCCGGATGCTCAACGCCATGGGCGCGGACATCTCGGGCATCGGCACCAACCGGCTCGTCATCCAGGGCGTCCCGCGGCTGGGCGGGGGTCGGTTCCGTGTCGGGGGCGACGCCATCGAGGCCGCCTCCTACCTGGTCGCCGCCGCCGCCACGGGCGGTTCGCTCACCCTGGCGGGCGTCTCGCCCGCCGACATGGCCGTCCTCGAGCCCACCTTCCGCAAGTTCGGCGTGCGCTGGCACTGGGAGGCCGATGGCTCCCTCCGCCTGCCCCCGCGCCAGCGTCTGCGCACCGCTTATGACCTCGGCGCCGCCATCCCCAAGATCGAGGACGGCCCCTGGCCCATGCTCCCCTCCGACCTCCTCAGCGTCCTCATCGTCTTGGCCACCCAGACGCGCGGCACCGAGCTCTTCTTCGAGAAGATGTTCGAGAGCCGCCTCTACTTCGTCGACCACCTCATCGGCATGGGCGCCAAGATCGTGCAGTGCGACCCGCACCGCGCCGTCGTCACCGGCCCCACCGCGCTCCAGGCCTCCACCGTCACCAGCCCGGACATCCGCGCCGGCATGGCCCTCATCATCGCCGCCCTCTGCGCCAAGGGGCAGACCGTCATCCACAACGCCGAATCCATCGACCGCGGCTACGAGGCCGTCGAGGCCAACCTCCGCGCGCTCGGCGCCGACGTGACGCGCGAGGCGTGAGCGCGCGTTTTCTGTATAATGGGGCGCATGAGACATATCCTGACACTGGTATTGTTGGCGGCCTTGGCGGGCGGCTGCATCTGGAACCGCGCCAAGGTGAACGACGCCTCGGTGGCGGCGCGCGTCTCGCGCGTGGCGCCGGGGAAGACCCATGCCTCCGAGCTGCCCGGCCTGCTGGGCGCGGAGCCGACGGCGGTCATCCCGCTGCGCGATGGGCAGACGCTCTATGGCTGGGCCTACGGCGACGCCAAGACCGAGGGGCTCTCGCTCATCCTCGTGACGCTGACGAAGACCAACTCCGCCTTCGCCTCGGTGTATGTCCTGGCCGACGCGCAGGGGGTGGTGCGGCGCGTGCAGGCCACCCCGCCGCCCGAGGTGGCGTGGGAGACGTGGCCCTTCGGCGAGTGACCCATGCGCGGCGCCCTCTTCCTGGCTTTCCTCGCCCTCGCCTCCGGGTGCACGGTCTCGCGGGTTTGCGTGAACCCCGGCGCGGCCGCGGCGGACACCGCGTGGATCGAGCCCGGGCGGACGACCTTCGCGGAGGTCACGGCGCGTCTGGGCTTCCCGCCGCCCTCGGGGCGGGTGGACGCCGCGCCGGCGGCGATCGCCCCCGACGCGCTCCACTGGCGCACGCTCGACACACGCCTCTGGGAACTGAAAATCGGCTACGTCGTCTACCCCATCTTCCGCCGTTCGCGCACGGTGACGTCGGAGGACTTGCTGATCCGCTTCGACAAGGCGGGCCGGGTGGCGCTGGTCTCGCGCGTGCGGCAGCGCGGCGACGCCTTCGAGGTGCTCGACTTCCGCCGCGCGGGGGCGGCGCCATGAGGGCGGGGCTTGCGCTGGCGGCCCTGCTGTCCGCGGCGGGCTGCGTCTCCGAGCGGGCGGGCGCGCCCCGGGACGCCGCGCCGCCGCCCAGCCTGACGCTGCGCGAGGCGGTGGAGGCCTACGGCAACCCGACCCTCCTGCGCGCGCTCCCCGATGGCGGGCTGGAGGGCGTCTGGCCGGGGACGGAGACCTCCGGCTGGGCCTTCGAGGTGAGCGTCTGGGGCGTGCGGCTGCTGCGCGTGGGCCGGACGGGGACGCAGGGCGGGGCGCTGCGCCTGCGCATGGGGCAGGCGGCATGGATCTGACGGCGCTGAAGGCGGCCCTGGCCGCGAACGAACCCGTCGCCCTCTCCGCCGCGCCCGGCACGGGCAAGACCACCCGCGTGCCCCCCGCGCTCTTGGGCGAGCCGTGGCTCGAGGGCCGAAAGATCCTTGTCCTCGAGCCGCGCCGGCTGGCCGCCCGCCGCGCCGCGCAGTTCATCGCCGGGCGGTTGGGCGAGGCCCCCGGCGAGACCGTCGGCTGGCAGGTGCGCCTGGAGCGGTGCGTCGGGCCGCGCACGCGCATCGAGTTCCTCACCGAGGGCCTCCTGGCCCGCCGCATCCTTGCCGACCCCGAGTTGGCGGACGTGGGGCTGATCGTCTTCGATGAGTTCCACGAGCGCGCCTTGGCGCTGGATCTCTCCTTCGCCTTGGCGCGGGAGGTGCGCGAGGCCCTCCGCCCCGACCTCCGGCTCCTCGTGATGTCCGCCACCCTGCCCGAGGGCGTCCTGCCCGGCGCGCGCCGCATCCACCTGCCCGCCAAGGCCTTCCCCGTTGAGATCCGCCACCTGCCGGGCGTGACGCCCGTGGCCGCCGCCCTCCGCGCCCTCCGCGAGGAAAGCGGCTCCGTCCTGGTCTTCCTGCCCGGCGAGGCCGAGATCCGCGCCGCCGCCGAGGCCCTCCGCGCCGAAACGCTCCCGCCCGACGTCCGCGTCGCCCCGCTCTACGCCGCCCTCGACCGCCGCGAGCAGGACTTCGCCGTCGCCCCGCCCGCCCCCGGCACGCGCAAGGTCGTGCTGGCCACCTCCATCGCCGAGAGCTCGCTCACCATCGAGGGCATCCGCGTCGTCGTGGACAGTGGGCTGGCGCGCGTCCCCCGCTACGCCCCCCGCAACGGTCTCACCCGCCTGGTCACCGTCCGAATCCCCCTTGACCGCGCCGCCCAACGCGCCGGGCGCGCCGGGCGCCTCTGCCCCGGCGTCTGCCTGCGCCTCTGGGACGCCCGCGAGGAGGCCGCCCTCCCGAAGTCCTCCCAGCCCGAGATCCTCGACGCCGACCTCACCCAGACCGCCCTGCTCTGCGCCGAATGGGGCTCCGCCGACCTCCCCTGGCCCACGCCGCCCCCGCCCTCCGCCTGGGCCCGCGCCCAAGCCACCCTCCGCGCGCTCGGCGCGACCGACGCCTCGGGCCGGATCACCGACCTCGGCCGCGCGATGGCCCGCTTCCCCGTCCATCCCGCCCTTGCGGCCATGATGCTGCGCCTGCGCGCCGTCGACCGCGCGGGCGGGGCGCTGCTGGCCGCCATCCTCACCGAGGGCGAGAAACTCCCCCGCCTCCGCGCCCTCCACGATTTCCGCCGCGTCATCGAGGAGGTCCTCCGCGAACGCCCGCGCGACCTCTGGCGCCTGGCCGGGCGCTGGGCCGGCGGCGACCCCGTCCCCCGCCTTTCGCCCGACGCCCTCGCGCCCTATCTGCTCTGGGCCTTCCCCGGCCATCTCGCCCGCCGCCGCGGCGGGGTGGGGCGCTATCTGCTCGCCGAGGGCTTCGGCGCGGCCCTCCCCCCCGACTCCCCCCTCCTCAACGCCGAATGGCTCGTGGCCGCCCGCATGAGCGACGCCGAGGCCGAGGCCCGCCTGCTCTGGGCCGCCCCCGTCGCCCTGGAGGACGCCCTGGCCCTCCTCCCCACCGAGACCGCCCCCCGCGTGGCGTGGGACAAGGCCGCCGGCCGCCTCGTCGCCGCCGAGGAGACGCGCCTGGGCGCCATCGTCCTCAAGTCCCGCCCCCTCCGCGAGATCCCCCCCGACCTGCGCGCCGAGGCCGAGCGCTGCCGCCTGCGCCAACAGGGGCTGCCTTGGGACAAGGCCTCCGAATCCCTCGCCCGGCGCCTTGCCTTCCTGCGCGCCGCCCTCCCCGAGGAAGACTGGCCCGCGCCCGACGACGAGGCCCTCCTCGACCTCCTGGCGCAGAGCCCCGGCCTGACGCTGCACGACGCCCTCCGCGCGCTGCTCGCCCGCTCCGGCCACGACGAACGCGCGCTCGACGCCCTCGCGCCCACCCGCTTCGCCGTCCCCAGCGGCTCGGCCATGCAGATCCGCTACGACGCGCCCCAGCCCTACGTCGCCGTCCGCATCCAAGAGGTCTTCGGCCTCAAGGCCACCCCGCGCCTCGCCCGGGGGCGCGTCCCGCTCCTGCTCCACCTGCTCTCCCCCGCCCAACGCCCCGTCCAGATCACCGCCGACCTGGCCTCCTTCTGGGCCACCGGCTACGCCCAGGTCCGCAAGGATCTCCGCGGCCGCTATCCCCGGCACTACTGGCCCGAGGACCCCACCCAGGCCATCCCCACCCGCCGCGTCCGCCCCGCGCCCGGCCCGCGCATGGTATAATGGGGGGCATGGCGCTGATTGTTTTGCACAACGTGACGGTCGGGTTCGGGAACGCGCCCGTGCTCGAGAACATCTCCCTCGCCGTCGAGCCGGGGGCGCGCGCGTGCGTCACCGGGCGCAACGGCGAGGGCAAGTCCACCCTCCTCAAGGTGATCGCCGGCGCGATCGAGCCCGATTCCGGCGAGGTGCTGCGCGATCCCGCCGTGCGCGTGGCCTACCTGCCGCAGGACGTCCCCGCCGACCGCCCCGGCACCGTGCGCGAGATCCTCGCCGCCGCCCTGCATGACCCCGCCCGCGCCCACGTGGCCGACGCCCTCTGCACGCGCCTCTCCCTGCCGCCCGACGCCGCCTTCGACGCCCTCTCCGGCGGGCTGCGCCGGCGCGTCCTCCTGGGCTGCGCCCTGGCGCGCGAGCCGCACCTGCTGCTGCTCGACGAGCCCACCAACCATCTCGACATCCCCTCCATCCGCTGGCTGGAGGGCTTCCTCGCCGCGGCCCCCTTCGCCTGCCTCTTCGTCACGCACGACCGCGCCTTCCTCCGCGCCGTGGCCAAGAGCGTCTTCGACCTCGACCGCGGCGTCCTCTCGGGCTGGGACTGCGACTATCCCACCTTCCTCCGCCGCAAGGCCGAGCTGCTCGCCGACGAGGCCGTCTACTGGGAGCGCAAGGCCAAGAAGCTCTCCGAGGAGGAGGCGTGGCTGCGCCGCGGCGTCAAGGCCCGCACCTGCCGCAACGAGGGGCGCGTCGCCGCGCTCATGCGCCTGCGCCAGGCCTTCGCCGAGCGCCGCGCCCAGGTCGGCACCGTCTCCCTCGCGCTCGGCGCGGAGGGCGGCCGCACCGGCGACATCGTCTACCAATGCCAGGGCGTCACCTTCGGCTACGACCCCGACCGGCCCGTTCTGCGCGACGTCTCGCTGCGCATCCTGCGCGGCGAGCGCATCGGCATCCTCGGCGCCAACGGCGCGGGCAAGAGCACGCTGCTCAATCTGCTCCTCGGGCGCCTGACCCCGCAGCGCGGCACGCAGCGCCTCGGCGCGAACGTCAGGCCCGCCTTCTTCGACCAGCTCCGCGGCGCGCTCGACCCCGAGGCCACCGTGGCCGAGAACGTCGCCGACGGGCGGGAGTTCGTCACCGTCGGCGGCGTCCGCAAGCATCTCTACGGCTACCTGGGCGATTTCCTCTTCACCCCCCAGCGCGCCCGCACCCCGGTCAAGGCCCTCAGCGGCGGCGAGCGCGCCCGCCTCCTCCTCGCCCGGCTCTTCCTCAACCCCGGGAACCTCCTGGTGATGGACGAGCCCACCAACGACCTCGACGTCGAGACCCTCGAACTGCTCGAGGAGCAGCTCGCCAACTATCCCGGCACCCTCCTGCTCGTCTCCCACGACCGCGACTTCATCGACCACGTCGCCACCTCCGTCCTCGTCATCGAGGAGGGGCGCGTCGCCGTCTATCCCGGCGGCTACGGCGATTGGCAGGCGGCCCGCGCCCGTCAGGCCCCCGCCGCGCCCGCCCCCGCGCCCGAGCCCCGCAAGGCCCCCGCGCCCAAGCGCGACAACGCCGCCACCCGCCTCTCCTACAAAGAGCAACAGCTCCTCAAGACCCTCCCCGGCGAGATCGAGCGCCTCGAGGCGCTCGTCGCCGACCTCAACGCCGCCCTGGCCGCCCCGGACGCCGACTACGCCGGGCTCTCGGCGCGCCTCGCCCAGGCCCAGGCCGACCTCGACGCCGCCGTCGACGCCTACCTGGAGGTGGAGGAGAAGGCCGAGCGCCTGGGCTGACCGCGCCGCGCCCGATTTTGGAACCGCAAAAATAACTCCGCCTCGGGCAAGGGAATAAAACTCTTGACCGGGGGGGGGGTAAGTATTATAATAGTGGCCATTCTGAAAGACCCCTACCGGGGCTTGCCTGCGGTGTCGCGCGGGCCTGTTTTGGAGACGGGAGCCAAACCAAGGAGTGGCACGATGAAACGAACGATTCTGGCCGCGTTGTCGGCCCTTTGCCTGGCCGGGGCGGCCTTGGCGGAAAAGGCGGATTATCCGCTGACCTACACCACCTTCGGCACCTCCGGCGAGGTGGCGGTCGTCGTGGCGAACACCGGCTCGGTGCCGACCCTTACGCTGACGGGCGCGGCCTTCGCCCGGACCATCACCGTGGCGGAGGGGGACGAGCGCCCCATCAACTTCAACCCCACGGCACTCACGGTCACGTCGGTCACGCTGGCCTTTGCCTCGCAGACGGCCTATTCCGCGTCCTTCACGTTGAACGGGGCCGCCTTTGGGAACCCCACGGTCGGCGCGGCGATCGCCGTGCCCTCCAGCGCGGGCGACCGCACGGTCTGGCCCGTCACCTACACCTGCGAGGGGGGCGTCCGCCTGGAGACGGGGACGGGCTACGAACTCACAGGGCTGGGGCAGGGCCTGGGCGGCTCCCAGGCCAGCTACTTCACGGTGGATGGCGTCCTCCACGCGGAGGTCGTCGGCACGGCCACGCTCGACCGCCATGTGATCAACGTCTCCGGCCCGGAAAACAACCTCTCGAAAGAGTTGAGTGAAGGCTTTGAGGACACGCAGGATACCGTGGTGGTCGCCGAGTTCGGCAAGGCCGGCGGCACGTTGGTCATGGATCGGACCTTGGCGAATGCCGCCTTCGTGGCCGGCTCCGCCGCCACCGACAACGCCGCCGTCATCCAATTTGTGAAGGGCGTCGCTCAGACCGGCCCCTTCACTCTGCGCGACGGCGGCGAGGCGCAGGGCCGCGTCATCCTTGAGGGACCCACTGACGCCGTTTGGGCCCCCGCCGCCTTCCTGCTCCGCTGCGACCTCACCCTCCGCGCGCCCCTGCCCGCGTCGCTGGGCGCCGTCACCATCCCCGCGGGCCGGACCGTCCGTCTGGAACTGCCAGCGGACGCCGTTTTCCCCGACCTGCGCTTCGGGGACGCGGCCTCGCGGCTGGAATTGGCCTCCAAGGGGACGACCATCCCCGCCAAGTACCTTGGCAACGATATGGGCGCCGCCGGCGTCCTTGCGCTGGAGCAGGAGGTCTCGGCGAGCACCGTCACCGTCGGCGGCACGGGGCGCATCGGGACGCTGGAGCTGAACGGCGGCTATGCGTTCTCCTTTGGCCCGCTTGTCTTGGTGGGCGAGGGCGCCGCCTTTCGTCAGAACGGCGGGACGGCCTCCGTCTCGCGCCTGACTCTCAACGCCTCCGCCACGACGATCGACGTGGCGGGCGGTTCGCTCACCGTCGAGGAGGTCGGCGGCTTTGCCACCAACACCAACGTCGACCTCGCGGTGGGGCCGGATGGCACGCTCACGCTCAATCAGGGCATCGTCGCCGGAAACGACAATAGTTCGCTGGAGATTACGGTCGCCGGCACGCTTGTCTTGGACGGGGATCTCGTCATGACCCCCGCCGCGCGGCGCGCCCTCACCCTCGACGGCGGCATCATTCGCGCCGCCTCCGCGGCCAAGGTCGTCAACGGCGCGACCGGCGCGGACGCCGAGAGCGAGAACTTCATGGAGGTCACCGCCAACGGCGGCACCTTGGCGGGTGACCTGAAGGTGGATGGTCTGCGCGGCCCCAACGGCGGCACGCTGACTTTGGATGAGTCGGTCTCGGTGGGGACGGTCCTCGACTACATCGGCGTCATCCGGGGCGGCAAGGGCATCGGGCAGATCGCAGGCTCGCTCGGCGACGTCACGCTCGGCGACCCGTGGGGCGGCGGCGACCTGGAGGCCCTCGCCACAGAAATCGCCGCCGACTACCGCGGCACGCTCGGCTTCACCGCCGGCGAGGAGGGGAACGTCAAGACCATCGACTTCGCGTCAGTGGACGGGCTGACGGCGCTGCCCGGCGCCTTCCGCATCAACGACAATCAGCACGTCATCATGCGTCTGGACCAATACGCCGACGCCACCATCCGCTGGCCCGACGCCCCGCAGGGCGTCACGCTCACCCTCATCGAATCCGGCGCCTACGGCGGCACGGTCACCCTGCCCCACATCCCCGGCCTCGGCGAGGGCGTCACGCTCGACTTCGCCTCCTTCGACGCCTCCGCCCCGGGCGGCTGGGCGTCGCGTCCCCCCGCGGACTTCGACGTCGTCTCCGACGAGAGCGGCGTCACCGACACCCTCACCTGGGACGACCCCGTCTTCACCGGCGAGGGCGCGTGGATCGACGTCGAGTTCGACGGCGACACCCGCAACACCGGCTGGTTCACGCTCACCGACCAGGACAATGCGACGGTGGATGAGGACGGGCGCACGACAAACGGCTTGCTCTGCGGCCTCCCCGGAGGCACGGAGGAAGGGGAAAACCCGTTCGGCGACAAGGTGATGTATGGTTCTATAAGTGGGCATGCGGCGGAGGACTACTTCTCCGAGGTGCGCCATCCCTATAATGCGAAAGGTGGTCTCGCCCTCTATTACCGCCCTTACGTGGCCATGAAGAGTTCCTTGGTTTATCCCGAGACGTGGAGCCTGTCCGTCCGTCTGACCACGCCGAATGCGGGGCATCGCTGCCTCATCGCCTTCGGCAACAACGACAACACGGGGAACAACCCGGAGCTGGACAACTGCAATGCGCTTGTCCTGGCCACGGGCGAGACGGACAACGAAATCGTGCTTTACCGCTTCTCCGGGCGCAGGGCGATCGATGGCGGCGCCGCCACGGCGCAGTCCAGCGAAGTGCTCTTCCGCAAGACGGTGGCCGACGCCACTTCCGCCGCGCACACCGTCTCCGTGGTGTATGACGGCGAGACGATGGCCTTTTACCTTGACGGCGCTTACATCGACGCCACGGCGCCCGGCGCGTTGGAAGGGTTCCGCCTTGGGCGCGGCCTCCAGGTGGGCGCGCAGATCGGCGGCCAAGGGGTCGTGCCGGACGCGTTTTGGAAATTGGCCTATCCGCCCAGCGAAGCAGAGGGCGGCGTCATCGATTACATCCGCTTCTACAAGGGCGCGCTGACGGACGTGGCCATGCAGGAGATCGCCGACCGCACCCCTTACGTCCGCGAGAACCTCCGCTACGTGCGCGAGGTGCCCGCCGCTGGGCACACCGGCCCCGAGACCTGGATTCAGGCGAGGGCGTGGCTGGAGCAGACTTGGAACAATAATCAACAACAATGGGAGGATGGCGAGACCGTCGACCAGCCCGCCGAGGGTGCGGAGTGCCGTCTGCTCGTCGCCGAGGGCGAGTATGTCATCCAAGTGAACGTCGAGCGGCAGGAAGAGGCGTATTTCTACTCGCCCAACCGCTGCTACGCCACGCTTGTCGTCGCCCCGCAGGAAGGTGCCACTGCGGCCGGCACCGTCCGCCTCACCCCCTTGGGCGTGACCACCCCCGAGACGGACACCGCCGCGTGGGAACGCGAGATTGTCGGCGGCACGACGGAGGAGGGCGAAGCCGTCGAGCCTTCCGCATGGTATGCCACCACCGCCACGGCCGACGCCGGCAACCGCACGGGCTTCCGTTATGGGCGCATCCGCTTCACCGGCGGCGCGGGCGACCCCATCAACGACGACCCCACAATCGCCAATTTCCACGGCGCCTCCTATCTCTTGGCCGGGGAGTCTTCCATCGGCGAGGGAACCTCCCAGACCTCCGAGCGGGTCTATGGTGAGGTTACGTGGGACGGGGAAATTACGTGGACCTTCCCTGAGAGCGGTAATACCGCCGATGAGGTGACCTCTGGCACGGCAACGCAGATCGGTACACGCACCTACACCTACACCGTCACGGAGATCTCCGGTGGCGCAACGGACGTGTCGCCGACACATGGTATCTACGACGCCGGCGTCTGCGTCTTCTCCAAATACGCCAACATGGTGGTGGAGACCTCCGGCACGCCCATCACCACGGTGACCACGGTCACGGGATCGCAGACGGTCACACGTACGGCAGACGCGACCTGCGAGGCGGAGAGGCATTCGATTTTGGGATTTATTGTTTGGTACGAGCCTATTCTCTCCACGGCGAAGGACAGCGGCGATTGGTCGGAGGAGTATGCCGACAACAACGATGAAAGCGTCACGGATGAGACGACGGAGGTGGGCGAGGCCGGGACGGTGGCGACGCATTTGCGTTTGGTGGCGGGAGCGTCGCTGACGCGCGGCGAGCGCGACGAGGTGGTGGCGTGGCAGCTGACGGGGCCCGTTCGGGTCCAAGGCTTCGAGGCCAATACGGGGGATTTGTCCTTCGTGGACGGCAACACCGATGGTGATCCGGAGGTGGACGAGACGCAGGCGTCGTTGGACGTTTGGGTGCCGGGCTTTGGCGCGGACGCCTCGTGGAAGTTCTATGACGTGACGCGCAAGGAGGCTGAGGCGAACGAGAACGGGCGCGGGGCTGGGCTCTTCGCCCAGGGTATCCAAACGCCGGGGCGGCTCTACCTTGACCTCACGCAGAAGGAAGGCTCGGGGACGTATGGCAAAACAAAGGACTTCTCGCAGCAGGCGTGGTACCGTTATGGCTACGAGGGCACGCCGGCCGGGGAGACCCGCAGCGGCATGACGCCCACGCTTATCTCGGAGACGGACTTCGACAACGCCGTGGCCTTCCAGATCCGTTTGGCCGATGGGGACGCGACGTTGGTTTTGGATGCGCTGCCCGAGGCCGAGATCGACACCTTCTTTGTGGAGGACTGCTTGCCGGAGGGGACGGAGGAGGAGGCGCTGCCCACGCTCTTCCTGAAGGTCCAGGAGGGTGTGAAACCCTTGCCCATCCACCGCTCGGTGGTGGCCGAGGCGCGGCTCGACGTCTCGAACGGTAACGGCGCGATGGCGCTGAATCTTCGCCCCGACCCCGAGGGCGAGCCCGTCCCCGTGCACCGCGGCACGAGCGCCCAGGGCGCGCTCATCGTGGGCAACACGACGATCGATTGGGACTTCGGCGCGATCAGCTCGGTGCCGCGGCTGGAGGTGGCCGCGGGGAAGACCTTGACGCTTGAGGGCGGGCAGGACTTCCGGAACTACGGCAACGTCTTGGCGGCGCAGGCCGGCGCGACCCTCGCGCAGCGCGGCGCCTCGGCCTTGCTCGGCACGGACGTCGTGCTCGGCGAGGGGGCGGTCTTCGCCTTCCAGGCGGGGCAGGCCAGCTCGGCGGAGAACGGCGTGGAGCTGACGGGCGCGCTGCGCCTGCTCGGCGAGAAGGCGACGCTCCGCGGCTCGAACGTGGCGGGAGGGTCGGGGATGCCGCACTTCACCGCGCTGGGCGGCGTCGTCGCCACGAACGCGACCTTGGTGGTGGACGCGCCGAACGCCTCGGACAGCTGGCACAGCCACACCGTCGCCCTGAACGGCGAGGGGATCGGCCTGACCAAGACCGGGGCGGGCACGGTGGATTTCTACGCCGAGGCCGCACCGACCGTCTCGGGGCCGGTGCGCGTGGAGGAGGGGACGCTCCTCGTGGCCAAGCGGGACGCCCTTGCCGACGTGCCCATCGGCAAGCACGGCCTCCACGTGGAGAAGGGGGCGACCCTCGGCGCCAACGCCCGCATCTCGGGCGACACCCACTTCCTGGCCCACCTGCCCTCGGGGGCGACCCTCTCCGGCGGCGGCACGGTCGAGGGCGGCTTCGTCCGTCTCGACCCCGGCGCCTGCTACGAGGTGAAACAGGACGAGGCGCTGACCGCGACGGCGGGCTTCTCTGTGACCACGCAGTCCGAGGAGGCGACCGTCCAAGTCCGTCTGCCGGAGGATTACGAGGCCGGCACCGTCTTCCTCGTCGCCGAGCGCCGTGAGCCCGACCAAGCGAAGGGCGTGCCGAACGTCCGCCGCCGCCTGCTCTCCTTGAAGGACGACACGACGCGCTGGGACACCACGGCCCGCATCGAGAACGGCGCCACCACGAAGTACGCGGCCCAGCCCCCGGCCTTCCCCGTCCCCGTGAATCCCTCCACGACCCCGGATGGCGAGCACGCCTACCACAAGGACGTGCTGGACGCCTTGCTGGAGCATTACCACGGCGAGAACATCGCCTATGTCGGCGCCTCCGTCGGCCTGACCCAGGCGGGCAACTACCGCCTCAACGCCGCGGAGATCAGCGACGCGCTCATCTGCTTCGAGGGCATCCGCCATTATGGCGAGGCCTCCGGGGCGGCGCCGAACGACGCGGGCACGACGGTGGAGTACGTGGACGGCGGCAGTTTCTACCTGGCCTATGAGTTCGGCATCGCGGCCTCGGCCTTCGCCACCGTGGGGGAACAGGACTACGTGGTGGTGAAGGTGGAGCTGCGCAACGCGCTCGGCGCCTCCTTCCCCGAGCTCGCCGGCCACGAGGTCGCCACCGAGCCCGCGGCCTTCCGCGCGACCACCGAGGTCTACCTGGCCTGGAAGGGCGGCGACGCCGTCAAGGACGCCGAGGAGGTCACGGATCTGACCGGCGCGACCCTTGGCCGGGCGGCGGTGGAGGGCGGGCTCTCCGCGGTGCGGTACTTCCGCGTCCCGTACACGGAGGCGAACTTCCCGGCCGGCGAGGCGCGGCAGCTCGAGGCCCGCGCCCGGCTGCGCCCCACAACAACGGATTGACGACACACACGAATAAAGATAAAACGAAGCCCCGCGGCGCGCATGGCGCGCCGCGGGGCTTTCTGTTTGCCGTCGCCCGGACTCAGGCGGTGGCGAGGATGGCCGCGCAGGCGGCGACCCAGAGGGCGAGGATGCCGAGGGTGGGCCAGTCGCGCAGGAGGGTCGCGTCGGGCGCGCCGCCGCCGCGCTCGCCGTAGGTGAGGCGCAGGAAGCGGAAGAGGCCGAGGAGGACGAGCGGGACGGTCCAGACGAGGCGGTCGGTGCCGAAGTTGGCGATGGTCTCGGTGGCCAGCGTGTAGAGGGCGTAGCACGCGGCGGTGGCGGCGGCGGCGACGCCGATCTCCAGGTCCAGGATGCGCGATTCCGCGGCGGTGGGCTGGGGGAGGCCCTTGACGAAGTGCGCGGCGCGCCGCTTGCAGAGCGCCACGAAGAAGGTCAGCAGGAAGGCGCAGACCAGCAGCCAGGGCGAGAGGCGCACCCCCACGGCCACGGCGCCGGCGGCGGCGCGGAGGGCGAAGCCCAGCGCGACCGCGGCGGCGCCGATCTCGACGACGCGCCGGGCGGCGAAGGTGTAGGCCGGCTGGAGGAGGGCGTAGCCCAGGGCCAGCCACAGGAGCGCGTGGCCGCCCCCCGCGCGCCAGCCGTGATACCAGGCGGCGGCGAGGCCCCCGGCCAGGCAGAGCGCGCCGAGGGGGATGGCCGCGCCGAAGGAGACCTGGCGGGCGGCGATGGGGCGGAGGCGCTTGAGGGGGTTGCGGGCGTCGGCCTTGGCGTCGGCGAGGTCGTTGAGGACGTAGGCGTAGGCGGAGAGGAGGACGAAGGCGACGAGGGCGAGTCCGAGATCCTCCTGCGCCCGCACGGGGTCGGCGATGCGCTGGCCCTTGTCGAAGCAGGCGAAGAAGGGCGCCGCCAGGAGGATGAGGTTCTTGGGCCATTGGCCGGGGCGGAGGCAGCGCAGGAGGTTGGCGGGGCGGTTGGTGTAGAGCGCCTCGCAGCCCTCGTGGTCGGACCAGTCGGCGCTTTCGCCGAAGGTGCGGCTGGCGCGCTTGCGGGGTTGGGCGGCGCGGTGGTAGACGCGGCCGCCGGGCTTCTTCTGTTCGGGCATGGGCTCAGCCCTCCTTGATGGACATGAGGAACTCGGCGTTGGAGCCGGTCAGGCGCATCCGCTTGAGGAGGACGTCCATGGCCTCGTTGGGGCCGACGGGGGTAAGGGCCTTGCGCAGGGCCCAGACGCGGGTGAGCTCGTCGGGGTGGAGCAGGAGGTCCTCGCGGCGGGTGCCGGATTGCTCGATGTTGATGGCCGGGAAGATGCGGCGGTCGGAGAGGCCGCGGTCGAGGCGCAGCTCCATGTTGCCCGTGCCCTTGAACTCCTCGAAGATGACGTCGTCCATCTTGCTGCCGGTCTCGATGAGGGCGGTGGCGAGGATGGTGAGCGAGCCGCCGTGCTCGATGTTGCGCGCGGCGCCGAAGAAGCGCTTGGGCTTGTGCATGGCGTTGGCGTCGAGGCCGCCGGAGAGGATCTTGCCGGAGTGGGGGGCGGCGGTGTTGTAGGCGCGCGCCAGGCGGGTGATGGAGTCGAGGAGGATGACCACGTCCTTGCCGCTCTCGACCTTGCGCTTGGCCACCTCGATGACCATCTCGGAGACGGCGCAGTGGCGCTGGGGCTCCTCGTCGAAGGTGGAAGAGAAGACCTGCGCCTTGGTGTTGCGCTGCATGTCGGTGACCTCCTCGGGGCGCTCGTCGATGAGCAGCACCATGAGCTCCACGTCGGGGTAGTTCGCGCTGATGGCGTTGGCGATCTTCTGGAGGAGGACGGTCTTGCCCGTGCGGGGCGGGGCGACGATGAGCCCGCGCTGGCCGAAGCCCACCGGCGTGAAGAGATCCATCACGCGCATGGAATACTCCGTCTTCGTCGTCTCAAGCAGGATACGCCGGTCGGGGAAGATGGGCGTGAGGTACTCGAAGTGGGCGATGCGCTTGGCCTGCTCCACCGGCAGCCCGTTGACCAGCGACACGCTGGCCAGGGCGAAGAAGCGGTCGCGGTCGCGCGGCTCGCGCAGCGGCCCCTCCACCAGGTCGCCCGTGCGCAGGCCGTGCCGACGCACCTGCTGCTGGCTCACGAAGACGTCCTCCGGGCATTGCAGGTAATTGTTCGCCGCCGCGCGCAGGAAGCCGATGCCGTCGCCCAGCGTCTCCAGCGTGCCCGTGGCGATGACCGTGCCCTTGCGCCGCAGCCACGTGCGGATCAGCTCCATGATCACCTCGTGGCGGCGGAGGTTGATCGCGTCCTCCGCGCGGTCCGCCGGCAGCATCGCCACCAGTTTCTCGAAGGGCACCCCCTCCAGCTCCTTCAGATAGAGCGGCGGCGTCTCGGGCGGCAGCGGCTCGTAGCCCGGCTGGGGCGGCGGCGGTTGCTGCTGCTGCCGGTCGCCGCCGCGGCCTTTGCGGCGCTCCCAGCGGTTGTTGCGGTTCCAGCGGCGCCCCTCCTGGCGCCCCTCGTCCTGGGGCTGGGGCGTCTCGGGCGTGCGCTCCGGCGGCGTCAGCGCGGGCGCGCCGTCGATGAGCGCGTCCGCGGCGCGCGCCACCGTCTCGGGGACGGGCGGCTGGGGGGTGATGGGCTCCGGCGCGGCCTCCGGCTCCGGCGGCTGGGGCTTGGCCACCGCGCGCGCCGTGCGGCCGCGCGCCGCGCCCGGGGTTTTGGGCCGGGCCACCCGCCGCGCCTGGATGGCGGGCTTCGAGTCTGCGTTCAGCGTCTCTTCGTCCATGTCTGCTCCTATCGGTCAGGTCCGAGATCCCGGCGCCAGCGCGCCACCAAGGCCCCGACCTGCGCGTCGAGCGCCGCGGGGTCATCCAAATCGTTGTCCAGCACCCAGTCCGCGCGGCGGGCCTTTTCCTCCGCCGGCCACTGCGCCGCCAGGCGCGCCTCCGCGGCCTCGGGCGAGAGGCCGCGCGCGGCCGCCAACCTGCGCCGCTGC
Source organism: uncultured Kiritimatiellota bacterium (assembly GCA_944391055.1). Taxonomy (GTDB): domain Bacteria; phylum Verrucomicrobiota; class Kiritimatiellia; order RFP12; family DVOR01; genus Spyradenecus. Next base: position 144,415 of record CALXSF010000006.1, read on the forward strand.
GTCGCCGCCGAGGCCCGCACGCAGACGATGCCGTCCCACCCCCGCTCCCACCCCTGCTCGAAGAGCGTCGCCGCCGAGAAGACCGAGATGTCCCCCGGCCCGGCCCCCGCCAGCCACGCCCCCACCGCCCGGCGCAGGAGCGGCAGGACGATCGCCTCCAGATCCGCCCGCGCCCGCGCGTCCCCGAAAGCCAGCGCCCCCAGCCGCGCCCGGTCCACCCCGCCGTCCGCCCCCACCATCGCCGCGCCGAAGCGCCGCGCGATCGGCCCCACCGCCGCCCCGCCCGGCCCCTCCAGCGCCCGGACCGCCGCGTCCGCGTCCAGCACGCGGCAGCCGCGGGCCCTGAACGCCCGCTCCGCCATGCTCTTGCCGCACGCAATGCCGCCCGTCAACGCAACCTTCAACGCCATGGAAGCCATCAAGAAGGGAAACAAAACAGAAGGGAAACCGATCGCCCCGCCCACCTTGCCGGCCCGGGGCCCGCCTCCACCAGAGACGGAAAGCCCACATAATACCACAATCCGCTCGCCCGCGCAACGCCCCCGCCGGGGTTTTGGCATACCGAATCGTCCACAATGTAATTGCGCACTTGTAGGGCCGAAGCAAAGGAAGAGGAAAGATAGACGGGCTTTGGGCAAAGCAAAACAGGAGGACGGGCTACGCCATCGGCGGGGCGATGGTGCTGACGATGGCCGTCTGCGCGTGGGGGCGCGTCTGGTTCGCCCGCCGACTGGTGGGGATGAGCGCGCGCCATTGGTTCTTCCGCATCCTGCTGCCGCTGGCGGCGCTGGGCGCCGCGGGCGTGGGCGCGGGGCTTCTGCCGCGCCTGTGGCTGCACGAGGGGACGCTCCTGCGCGTGGCCCTCACCACCCTCTGCGCCGAGGCCGCGCTCCTGCCCCTGGCCTGGGCGCTCCTCCTCTCCCGCGAGGAGCGCGACTACCTGCTCGCCAAGCTCCCCCCGTTCCTGCGCCCCCGTCGCCCATAAGGCGCCCCGCCCTCAGCGCAGCAGCCGGGGGGAGTCGGGCGCGAGGCCGAGCGCCGACAGGGTGGCCAGGTGCGGGAGCAGGTCGCCGGCGGCGCGCGTCACGTGCGCGTCCGTGCCGAGCGAGAGGGCGACGCCCTCCTCCAGGCAAATCCTGAAGAAGGCGAGGTCGAAGGGGTTCTTGTGGTGGTTGATCTCCGCCGCCACGCCTGTCTGCGCCAGGAGGCGCGCCACCGGGCGGTAGAGGTGCGCCGGCGTCGGCCGGCCCGACCACGGGAAATAGCGGAACGGGTGCGCCAGGATCCGGATGGGCTGGGCCAGGAGGCGCTCCACGTCGCGCATCCACGCGCGCTCGGCCTCGGCCTGCGTCGCGCCCGGCGCGAGGCCCTCCACCTCATGCACCGCGCCGATCAGGTAATCCCAGCCCGCGCGATCCTCCGGCGCCAGGCAGAGCCGCCCGCCGAGGCAGAGATCCACCTCCAGCCCGAAGCGCACCCGCGGCCCCAGGAGCGCCCGCAGATCCGCCACCCACGCCCGATAGGCCGCCATCCGCCCGCGCCCCGGCCCCTCCCAGACGCGCCCGACCAGCGCGGCGTCCCCCTGCCAGCGGAACTTCAGCGCGTCCGGCCCGAAGTAGAGCGCGAAGGCGTGCTCCGAGAAGCCCTGCCGCTCCACCCCCAGCGTCAGCGCCAGGCGCGCCGCGTCCAGCAGGTCGATGCCCCGCCCGCAATAGGCGAACTGCGTGTGCGCGTGCCAGTCGTGCAGGCCCGCCGGCAGGCGCAGATCCAGCGCGTGCGCCCCGACGAACGCCTGGTAGGGCGCCTCCGCGTGGGGCGTCTCCCCGAAGGCGCACGGCAGGCCGTTCAGCGCCGCCTCCGCGACGAAGCGGTTGCGCCGCCGCGCGTCCGGCAGGCGCTTGGCCGGCAGCGTCACGCCGCGCACCTCCAGCCCCTCCGCCCGCGCCCGCTTGAGCGCCTTGTCCAAAAACAACACCCCCAGCGGCGAATCCGCCAAGGCCCCCGGGAGAAAAAGCGTCTTGCTGTCCATGCCCCCCATTATAACGCAAAGCCCCGGCGCGGTCTTTCCCCGGCGCGCGCGAGTGTGGTATACTGACGGCACAACCGTTGAAAGGAGTTTGCATGAGCACGATTGCGATTGGGTGCGACCACGCGGGCGTGGCGCTGAAGGCCACGCTGGCGGCCGCCTTGCGGGAGCGCGGGCTGGAGGTGCTGGACGTCGGCTCGTTCGACGCGGCGGCGGCGGACGATTACACGGACTTCGCGGTGCCGGTGTGCGAGGCCGTGCTTGAGGGCCGCGCCGAGCGGGGCGTGCTGCTCTGCACCACCGGCATCGGCATGAGCATCGTGGCCAACCGCTTCGTGGGCATCCGCGCGGCGATCGTCACCGACGAGGCGGTGGCCAAACTCTCGCGCGAGCACAACGACGCCAACGTCGCCATCCTCTCGGCGCGCGCGCTGGACCCCAAGGCCGCGTGGCGCGCGCTGGAGGTCTGGCTGGGGACGCCCTTCTCGGGGGCGGAGCGCCACGTGCGCCGCCTGGCCAAGTGCGACCGCGCGGGGCGCCTGGCGGAGGCCTCGCTCCTGGCCCGGGCCGACCCCGAGATCCACGCCGCCATCGTGGCCCAGACGGAGCAGGAGGACGCCACCATCAACCTCATCGCCTCCGAGAACTACGCCTCCGCCGCCGTGCGCGAGGCCCAGGGCTCCGTGCTCACCAACAAGTACGCCGAGGGCTACCCCGGGAAGCGCTGGTACAGCGGCTGCCAGCCGGTGGACGCCGCCGAGCGCCTGGCCATCGCCCGCGCGAAGGAGCTCTTCGGCGCCGAGGCGGCCAACGTCCAGCCGCACTGCGGCAGCGCCGCGAACATGGCCGTCTACAACGCCGTCCTGGAGCCGGGGGACGCCATCCTCTCCATGAGCCTCGACCAAGGCGGGCACCTGAGCCACGGCTCGCCGGTGAACTTCTCGGGCAAGCTCTACCGCATCGTGCCCTATCCCCTGAACCGCGAGACGGAGCGGCTGGACTACGACGCGATCGAGGCGCTGGCGGAGGAGACGCGCCCCAAGCTGATCCTGGCCGGGGCCTCGGCCTACCCGCGCGTCATCGACTTCGCGCGCTTCCGGGCCATCGCCGACAAGGTGGGCGCCTATCTGATGGTGGACATGGCGCACATCGCCGGCCTCGTCGCCGGCGGCGCCCATCCCTCGCCCGTGCCCTACGCGGACTTCGTCACCTCCACCACCCACAAGACGCTCCGCGGCCCGCGCGGCGGCCTGGTGCTCTGCAAGGCGCAATACGAGGCGGCCATCAACAAAAGCGTCTTCCCAGGGCTCCAAGGCGGCCCGCTCGAGAACGTCGTCGCCGCCAAGGCCGTCTGCTTCGGCGAATGGTTGCGCGGCGACGCCCAGGCCTACGCCCGGCGCATCGTGGAGAACGCGCAGACCCTCGCGGCGACGCTTCAGGAGGCCGGCTTCCGCCTTGTCTCCGGCGGCACGGACAACCACCTCTTCCTGGTGGACGTGAAGGCCGCCGGGCTCACGGGCAAGGTCGCCGCCGCCGCCCTCGACGCCGCGGGCATCGTCTGCAACAAGAACGCGATCCCCTACGACACGGAGAGTCCCTTCGTCACCTCCGGCATCCGCATCGGCACCGCCGCCGTCACCACGCGCGGCATGGGCCAGGCCGAGATGCGCACGCTGGGCGGCTGGATCGCCGAGGTGCTCCGCGCCCCCGAGGACGCCGCCCTCCAGGCCCGGATCCGCGAATCGGCCAAGGCGCTCGCCGCGGCCTTCCCCGTGCCGTGACGCGCCGCCGCCCACGCCCGCCGAGGCGCCCCGGCCGCAAGGTCAGCCTCCTGGTCACGCTTGCCGCCGCCGCGGGCGTGGCCATCGGCTTCGCCTTCGGCAACCTGGGGCGCGAGGCCAAGCTGCCCGGCGAGGCCATCCGTACCGACGACGCCACCGGCCATTGGACGCGCCACGCCGAGCCGACCGCCGACGTCAACGCCGAGATCCTCACCAACACCCGCATCCGCCTCGTCATGCAGGCGCTGCCCACCTACGCCCTCCTCAACGCCGGCGAGCTCCCCGACACCCTCGGCGCGCTCGTCTCCGACGGCCTCCTCGGCAAGGACGCCGTCCGCGACGGGTGGGACCGCCCCCTCGTCTACACGCTCGACGCCACGAACGGCGTCTTCACCGTCCGCTCCCTCGGGCCCGACGGCCTCCCCTCCGACGACGACATCCCGCGGGAGGACTGAGCGCCGCGCCGGGGGCCCCAGGCCAACGCCATGAAGAAACTCCTCGTCCTCTCCGTTGCCGCCCTCGGCGCGGACCTCCTCCGCCGTCACGGCGTGGCGGCCCTCGCCGGGCTCCCCGTCCGCGCGATGGCGCCCGTCGCCCCCGCCGTCACCTGCGTGGCCCAGGCCACCCTCCGCACCGCGCTCCCCCCCGCCGGCCATGGCGTCCCCGCCAACGGCCTCTACCTGCGCGACACCTTCCAGAGCCAGTTCTGGTGCCAATCCGCCCGGCTCGTCAAAGGCCCCCGCGTCTGGGAGGGGTTCCGCGCGCGCGGCGGGCGCGTGGGGCTTTACTTCTTCCAGCAATCCCTCGGCGAGGCGGCGGACGAGATCGTCTCCCCCGCCCCCATCCACACCCACGGCGGCGGCATGATCATGGCCACCTACCAGCAGCCCGACCGCGTCCTGGGCGTGGCGAACCCCGTGGCGCTCTGGCGGTATTGGGGGCCGCTCGCCCATCCCAAGGTCGGCCGCGGCATCGCCCGCGCCCTCGCCGCGCGCATCCGCCGGGGCGACGCGCCCGAGCTGCTGCTCGTCTACCTCCCGACCCTCGACTACGAGCTCCAGCGCCACGGCAACGGCCACCCCAAGGTCGCCGCCAGCCTCCGCGAGCTCCTGGCCCAGATCGACTGCCTGGCCGCCGCCGCCCGCGCGCAGGGCTATGCCCTTGCCATCGCCGGCGACTATGCCATCACGGACGTCACCGGCACCGTCGCCTTCCCCAACCGCGCGCTCCGCGCCGCCGGCCTCTTCGCCACGCGCCCCGTCCGCGCCATGCGCTACCCCGATTTTTACCGCTCCCGCGCGCTTGCCCTCCCCGACCATCAGGTGGCCCCCGTCTGGTGCGCGGACCCCGAGGCGCGCGAACGCGCCCGCGCCGTCCTCGCCGCCCTCCCCGAGGTCGAGGCCGTCCGCCCCGGCGTCGGCGGCGCCGACTGGGAGCTCGTCGCCAAGCCCGGCTGCTGGTTCGCCTGGCCGTGGTGGGAGGATCCGCGCGAGGCGCCCGACTTCGCCGCCCACGTGGACATCCACAACAAGCCGGGCTTCGACCCCTGCGAGCTTTTCTTCGGGCGGGGCCCCTTCCGCTGCTCCGCCGACGTCTCCCGCGTCCGCGGCACCCATGGCCGCGCCGACGCGCCCGTGGCCGTCGCCGCCGACCCATCGCTGGGGCTGGGGGCCGACGACGCGCTCGGCTTCGCGCGCGCCCTCGCCCGCTGGCTCGGCGCGGCGTGAGCGGGGTCAGGGCGCGGCCTGGGCGAGGGCGCGGAGGCGTTGGGCGAGGGTGGTCTGCCGGCGGAGGTCGGCCTCGGCGTGGAGGGCGATCCAGACGGCCTTGGAGGAGCCGATGACGACGACGAGGCGTTTGCCGCGGGTGAGGGCGGTGTAGAGGAGGTTCTTGCGCAGAAGCTTGAAGTGCTGGGTGTGGAGGAGGATGACGACGGCGGGGTATTCGCTGCCCTGCGACTTGTGGATGCTGCAGGCGTAGGCGAGGGTGAGTTCGTCGAGCTCGTCCTGTTTGTAGGTGACGAGGCGGCCGTCGAAGTCGACGGTGAGGGTGTGCGCCTCGGGGTCGGCGTCGGCGACGAAGCCGATGTCGCCGTTGAAGACGTCCTTGTCGTAGTCGTTGGCGATCTGCATGACGCGGTCGCGTCGGCGGAAGGCGACGCTGCCGCGCAGGAGGGCGGGGCCGGCGGGGTTCAGGCTGGCCTGGAGGCGCTCGTTGAGGCGGTCGGTGCCGAGCTCGGCGCGGCGCATGGGGGTGAGGACCTGGACGTCCCGCGCGGGGTCGAGCCCGAAGCGGGCGGGGATGCGGCGGGTGACCATGCGCAGCATGATCTCCTGCGCCTTGGCCGGGTCCGCGGCCTCGATGAAGTAGAAGTCGCTGTCGTGCCCGGGCGGGGGCAGCTCGAAGGGCTCGCCCTGGTTGACGCGGTGGGCGTTGCGGACGATGTAGCCCGAGGCGTCCTGACGGAAGATGGCGGTGAGGCGGGCGCAGGGGATGACGCCCGAGGCGATGAGGTCGCCCAAGACGTTGCCGGCCCCGACGCTGGGGAGCTGGTCGGCGTCGCCCACGAGGATGAGGGTGGCCGCGTCGGGGAGGGCCTCGAGGAAGCGGCGGGTGAGGGCGGCATCGAGCATGGAGCACTCGTCGACGATGAAGACGTCGCCGGCGATGCGGTTGTCGAGGCCGTAGAGGAAGCCGCCGGTCTGGGGCTGGTATTTGAGGAGGCGGTGGAGGGTGGTGGCCTGGAAGCCGGTGGATTCGTTCATGCGCTTGGCGGCGCGGCCGGTGGGGGCGGCGAGGAAGAGGCGCAGCCTCCGGGCGGAGAAGATGGCGCAGAGGGCCTTGATGATGGTGGTCTTGCCGACGCCGGGGCCGCCGGTGACCACGGAGACCTTCTCGCCCACGGCCATGCGGAGGGCCTGGCACTGCGCGCCGGCCAGGGTCAGGCCCATCTTGGCCTCGGCCCACGCCACGGCCTTGTCGGCGACGATGGGGCGGAAGGCGGGCTTGGCGCGCAGGAGGGCCGCCAGGCGCGCGGCGACGGAGACCTCGTCGGCATAGTGGGCGGCCAGGTAGACGCGGTCGTCCTCGAGCACGACCACCTGGCGCTGGGCGTCGGCCTCGAGGGCCTCGCCCAGGCGCTCGACGGGGATGCCCAGCGCGTCGTTGGCCGTGAGGAGGAGCTCGGCGCGGCGCAGGTAGACGTGCCCGCCGTCCTCCGCCGCCGTCTGGAGGCAGTGGAGCAGCCCCGCCTCCGCGCGCAGCTCCGAATCCGGCGCGACGCCCATGCTCAGCGCGATGCGGTCGGCCGTCAGGAAGCCGATGCCGCGCACGTCCTCGGCCAGGCGGTAAGGGTTGCGCTTGACGATGGCGATGGCGTCTGGCCCGTAGCGCCGCCAGATGCGCGCGGCCTGCCCCGTGCCGATGCCCTGCGACTGGAGGTAGATCATCGTGTCGTGGCTCTGGCGCTGCTCCGACCACGACTTGCGGATCTGCGCGCACTTCTTCGCCCCGAGCTTCGGCACCTCGCGCAGGCGGTCGGGCCGGTTGTCCAGGACAAAGACCGTGTCCGTGCCGAAGCGCCGCACGATGGCCTCCGCCAGCTTGGGCCCGATGCCCCGGATGAGCCCGCTGGCGAGGAAGCGGCGGATGCCCTCCGCGGAGGTCGGCGCCACGCACGTCAGCGTCTCGGCGCGGAACTGCCGGCCGAAGCGCGGGTCGTCCACCCACCGCCCCTCGGCCGTGATTTCCTCGCCCGGCCAGACCGTCGCGCACCGGCCCACCACCGTCAGCCGCCGCGAATCCCCCACCTGCTCGGCCACGGGGCGCACCGACAGCACGGTGTAGCCGGTCTCCTCGTTGCGGAAGACCACGCTCTCCACCGTGCCGGTGACCTGCCCCGCGCCCTCAGCCATCGACGAGCTCCAGGAGGCGGCCGAAGGCGTCGTCCGGGAGCGCCGCGGAGAGGGAGAGGCGCAGGCGGGCCGTCCCCTCCGGCACGGTGGGCGGGCGGATGGGTAGCGCGTGGAAGCCCGCCGCGCGGAAACGCGCCGCCTCCGCGGCGGCCTCCGCGTTGGAGCCGACCATGAAGGGGACGATCTGCGACTCGCTCCCGCACGGGCGGCCCGAGGCGCGGATGGCCTCGGCTAGGCGGCGGCCCATCGCGCGGACACGCCGGCGGCGCTCAGCCATCTTGGGGAAGGCGTGGAGCACGAAGCGCGTCCACGCCAGGTTGATGGGGGGCAGGGCCGTGGTGAAGATGAAGGGGCGGGCGCGGTTGACCAGCAGGTCGCGCACCGCGCGGCGGCAGACGACGTAGGCGCCGAGCGAGCCCCACGCCTTGCCGCAGGTGCCCACGAGCAGGTCGATGGCGCCGTGGAGCCCGGCCTCGTGGGCGCAGCCCAGACCCGTCTCGCCGAAGACGCCGACGCCGTGGGCCTCGTCGAGGCAGAGCACCACGTTGGGGAAGTCGCGCTTCAGGGCGACGAGGGCGGGGAGGTCCGCGCGGTCGCCGTCCATCGAGAAGACGCTCTCGGTCATGACGATCACCTCGCCGTGCCCCCCCGCGTGGCGCTCGAGCAGGCGGCGGGCGTGGGCCAGGTCGTTGTGGCGGTAGCGGAAGAAGCGCCGGCCCGAGGCGCGGATGCCGTCGACCATGCTGGCGTGGCAGAGCCGGTCGGCCAGGATGAGGGTGTCGGGGCCGGCGAGCGCGGGGACGATGGCGGTGTTGGCGTGGTAGCCGGAGCCGAAGAAGAGCGCGGCCTCCGCGCCGTAGGCGGCCGCCAGGTCGGCCTCGAGCGCCTCGGCCTCGGGGGAGTTGCCGCCGAGCAGGCGCGAGCCGGCCGCGCCGAGCCGCCGTTCGCCGGGCGTGAGCTGCGCGAAGAAGGCCTCCCGCAGCGCGTCGTCCGCCAAGAGGCCGAGGTAGTCGTTGCCGGAGAGGTCGGCGAGCCCCTCGGGCGCCCGGGGCAGGGCACGCAGGCAATCGCGCGCGCGCAGCGCCCCCAATTCCGCTTCGATGCGTGTCGCAAAATCCATGCGCGTAGTTTAGCACACTTGCCGCGCCCCGCGGGCGGGTTGCGCCGGGGCGGGGGCGTGGTATAATACGCGGCCCTATGAGCGAGAGCGGTTGCATCGGATGGGACTTCTTGGTCGGGCGGGCGCGGGTGCTGCGCGCGATCCGGGCCTTCTTCGACGGGCGGGGGTTCACGGAGGTGGAGACGCCGGTGCGGATCCCGGCGCCGGCGAACGAGGCGTTCCTGGAGCCGCCGCCGAGCGGGGATCGCTGGCTGCGGACGTCGCCGGAGCTGCACATGAAGCGGCTGCTGGCGCACGGGGCCGGGCCGATCTATCAGATGGGGCCGTGCTTCCGGGCGGGGGAGCGGGGGCGGCGGCACAACCCGGAGTTCACCCTGCTGGAGTGGTACCGCCCGAACGCGGGCGTCGAGGCCCTCCACCGGGACGTGGCGGAGCTGGTCGGCGCGGTGCTGGGGCGGCCCTTGGCGCCGACCGTCCTGCGGGTGCCCGACCTTTACCGCGCGGTGGCGGGCTGGGACCCGCTGGAGGCATGGGACGAGGATCGCTTCGACACGGACATGGCGCTGCGCATCGAGCCGTCGCTCCCGCGCGAGGGCCTGGTCTATCTGACGGACTACCCCGCGCCGGCGGCGGCGCTGGCGCGCCTGCGCCCGGACGACCCGCGCGTGGCCGAGCGCTTCGAGGCCTATCTGGACGGCATGGAGATCGCCAACGGCTACGGCGAGCTGACCGACGCGGCCGAGCAGCGGCGGCGCTTCGAGGCGACGGTGGCGATGCGCCGGGCGCGGGGGCTGCCCACCTATCCGCTGGACGAGGCCTTCCTGGCCGACCTGCCGGGCCTGCCGCCGACGGCGGGGATCGCCCTGGGGGTGGACCGGCTGGCGATGGTGGCCTTGGGCGCGGAGGAGATCGCGCAGGTGCGCCCCTTCTGCGAGGCGCGGTGAGCGGAAAGGGGCGGGCATGGCCGACGAGATCGTCATCACGGGCGCAAGGCAGAACAACCTGAAGAACATCGACGTGCGCATCCCGCGCGACGCGCTCACCGTCATCACCGGCCTCTCCGGCTCGGGCAAGAGCTCGCTGGCCTTCGACACGCTCTACGCGGAGGGCCAGCGGCGCTATGTGGAGAGCCTCTCGGCCTACGCGCGGCAGTTCCTCGACCAGCTGCAGAAGCCCGACGTGGAGCGCATCGAGGGGCTTTCGCCGGCCATCTCCATCGAGCAGCGCGCCAGCGGGAGCAACCCGCGCTCGATCGTCGCCACCGTCACCGAGACGCACGACTACCTCCGCCTGCTCTGGGGCAACGTGGCGCACGCGCACTGCCCCGGCTGCGGCAGGGAGGTCCACCCCCAAAGCGCCGAGCAGATCGTCGACCGCCTCCTGACGCTGCCCGAGGGCACGCGCCTCATCCTCCTTGCGCCGGTCGTCCGCGGGCGCAAGGGCCGGCACGAGGAGGTGCGCGAGCGCCTGCTGCGCCAAGGCTACTCCCGCGCCCGCGTCGACGGCGCGATGGTCGAGGTGGAGGACGGCTGGCCGGAGCTGGACAAGAAATGCCCGCACCGCATCGACGCGGTCATCGACCGCCTGGTGATGAAGCCGGGCCTGCGCGGCCGCCTCACCGACAGCGTGGAGCAGGCCCTGCGCGCGGCCGACGGCCTCGTCGAGGCGCAGGTCGTCGGCGGCGAGGCCACGCTTTACTCCGAGAAGAACGCCTGCGCCGCGTGCGGCCTCTCCTTCGACGCGCTCAGGCCCCGCAGCTTCTCCTTCAACTCCCCCTACGGCGCCTGCCCCACCTGCTCGGGGCTCGGCGCGCTGATGGTCTTCGATGAGGCGCTCGTGGTGCCCGACAAGTCCAAGCCCCTGCGCGAGGCCATCGTGGGCTGGCGGCGGGGCGGCCACCATCTGCTCATGTACTACAACTGGCTCCTCTCGGCCTTCGCCGAGGTCTGCGGCGTGAGCCTCGACACCCCCTTCCGCGACCTCCCCAAGGGCTTCCGCGACGCGCTCATGAACGGCACCGGCGACCGCCCCGTCCGCCTCCCCTACGTCATCAAAGGCGTCCTCAACCACACCGAGAAGCCCTTCGAGGGCGTGCTCCCCAACCTCCGCCGCCGCTACGCCGAATGCGACAATGACGAGACGCGCGAGACGCTCTCCCAGTTCCTCTCCCCGCAGGTTTGCCCCGACTGCGCCGGCGCGCGCCTTCGCCCCGAGAGCCGCGTCGCCACCGTCGGCGGGCGCACCCTCCCCGAGGTCATGCGCCTGCCGGCGCGCGACGCGCTGGCCTTCTTCGACGCGCTGGCGGGCGAGGCCCCCGACGCCGCGCTTGTCCCCGAGCCCCTTTCCCCGCACGAGCGCGCCGTCGCCGCCGACATCCTCAAGGAGATCCGCCGCCGCATCGCCTTCCTCGTCGACGTGGGGCTGGATTACCTCTCGCTTGACCGCGAGAGCTCCACTCTCTCCGGCGGCGAGATGCAACGCATCCGCCTGGCCTCGCAGATCGGCAGCGGGCTCGTCGGCGTGCTCTACGTCCTCGACGAGCCGACCATCGGCCTGCACCCGCGCGACAACGACCGCCTCATCGCCATGCTCCACCGCCTCCAGCGCCGCGGCAACACCGTCGTCGTCGTCGAGCACGACGAGGCGATGATCCGCCGCGCCGACTACATCGTGGACATCGGCCCCGGCGCCGGCTCGCAGGGCGGCCAGGTCGTCTACCAAGGCCCCGCCGCGGGGCTGCTGGACTGCCGCGGCTCGCTCACCGCCGATTACCTCACCGGGCGAAAGTCCGTGCCCGTCCCCGCGCGCCGCGCCCCCGGCAAGGCCTGGCTGACCCTCGAGGGCTGCGCGCAGAACAACCTGCGCGACCTCACCGTGCGCTTCCCCCTGGGCTGCTTCGTCTGCGTCACCGGCGTCTCCGGCTCCGGCAAGTCCACGCTGGTCGACGACATCCTCAAGCGCGCCCTCGCCCACCACTTCCACGGCGCGCGCGAGCGCCCCGGCGCCCACCGCCGCATCCTCGGCCTGCGCCATCTCGACAAGATGATCGAGATCGACCAATCCCCCATCGGCCGCACGCCCCGCTCCAACCCCGTCACCTACACCGGCTGCTTCACCGCCATCCGCGAGCTCTTCGCCCAGACCCCCGCCGCCAAGATGCGCGGCTACAAGCCCGGGCGCTTCTCCTTCAACGTCAAGGGCGGCCGCTGCGAGGTCTGCCAGGGCGACGGCATGAAGCGGCTGGAGATGCACTTCCTCCCCGACGTCTACGTCCCCTGCGAGCAATGCGGCGGCGCCCGCTACAACCGCGAGACGCTCGAGGTGCGCTACAAGGGCAAGACCATCGCCGACGTTCTGGACATGACCGTCTCCGAGGCGCTCGACTTCTTCGCGCCCATCCCCGCCATCGCCAACAAGCTCGCCACCATCGCCGAGGTCGGCCTGGGCTACGTCCGCCTCGGCCAATCCGCCACCACCCTCTCCGGCGGCGAGGCCCAGCGCATCAAGCTCGCCGCCGAGCTCTCCAAGCGCGCCACCGGCAAGACCCTCTACATTCTCGACGAGCCCACCACCGGGCTCCACTTCGCCGACGTCCACAAACTCCTCGCCCTCCTCCTCCGCCTCCGCGACCAGGGCAACACCGTCGTCGTCATCGAGCACAACCTCGACGTCATCAAATCCGCTGACTGGATCCTCGACCTCGGCCCCGAGGGCGGCGACCGCGGCGGCGCCCTCGTCGCCGAGGGCACCCCCGAGCAGGTCGCCCAAAACCCCGCCTCCCACACCGGCCGCTTCCTCGCCCCCCTCCTCCGAATCGGCGCCCCCGCCCAAGGGGAACGCGCCGCCCCCCGCCCCCGGGCACGCCGCAAGTCCCCCCCGGAGACGCCGTAAGCCTCCCCGCCCCCGCCCGGCCCCCTCCGCCGCGGACGGCGCGGCGCGGAGTGTGCTATACTGTGGCGCACTGCGAGGTGCTATGGAAAGCGTGCGATTCTATCTTCCGACAGAGGTTGTCTCCGGGCCCGGGTGCGTCCGCCGCGAGGTTGGGCGCTGGGCGCTGGGCAAGAAGGCGTTGATCGTGACGGGCGCGCAGGGCGCGGCGCGTTCGGGCGCGTTGGGGGACGTGACGGGCGCGCTCGAGGCGCAGGGGGTGGCTTGGGCGCGGTTCGACGGGGTGCGGGCAAACCCGGACGCGGAGCAGGTCTGCGCGGGCGCGGAGATGGCCCGGCGGGAGGGGTGCGACTTCGTGGTGGGGATCGGCGGCGGCTCGCCGTTGGACGCGGCGAAGGCGATCGCCTGGGCGGCGGCGGAGGGGGTGCCGCGGGAACGCTTCTTTCGGAGGCTCCCGGAGCCGGGGGACGCCGCGCTGCCGATCGTGGCGGTGCCGCTGACCTGCGGGACGGGGAGCGAGGTGACGCCCTACGCGATCATCACCGACCATGGGGCGCGCTCGAAGGTGAACGTCTCGGGTCCCTGCCTCTTCCCGCGCGTGGCGTTGCTGGACGCGCGTTATCTGGAAAGCCTGCCCCAGGCGGTGGTGGCGGACACGGCGCTGGACGCCCTGTCGCACGCGATCGAGGGCGCCTATTCGCCGCGCGCCACGCGCTTCGCGGAGGCGTTGGCGCTGGAGGCCGTGCGCCTGATCGTGCCGGAGCTGGTGCGCCTGGCGCACGGTGGCTTCGTGAACCTGGGGCAGTTGCAGTACGCCGCGGCGGTGGCGGGGATGGTCATCGCGCAGACCGGCACGGGGCTGGTCCACGCGATGGGCTATCCGCTCACCTACCACAAGGGCCTGCCCCACGGGCGGGCGAACGGCGTGCTGCTGGCCGGCTACCTGGAGTTCATGGAGCGCCCCTGCCCCGCGCTGACGGAACGGCTGCTGAAGGCGGGCGGGCTGGCGGACGCCGAGGAGCTGCAGGCGTTGGTGGACGCGGTGCTGGACGCGGCGGGGACGACGCCGGAGGCGCCCTCGGAGGAGGAGCTGGCGCGCTTCGCGCGGGAGCCGCTGCGCCTGGCGTTGGTGCGGAAGTACCGCGCGATGCCTTCGCCGGAAGAGGTGATGGACATTTATCGGACCGGTTTCTGAGTCGTATCAAGAAGGAGTTTCGTCATGGAAGAGCAGAAAGGTCGTTACGTGCGCGAGAACGTCGCGGGCAACCTCCCCGCCGGGGAGGCCGAGGCCTGCGCGGCCTACGCGGCGGATTACGCCGGCTACCTGGGCATCGCGAAGACCGAGCGCCGGGCCTATGCCGAGGCGGTGCGCCGCATCGAGGCGCAGGGCTTCCGCGAGTTGGGCGCTTTTGAGACGCTGCGCCCCGGCGACAAGGTCTACCGCGGCTACCACGGCAAGACGCTGATGGCGGCGGTCATCGGCCGCGAGCCGGTGGCCTCCGGCCTGCGCGTCATCGGCGGCCACACCGACGCGCCGCGCATCGACCTCAAGCCCGTGCCGCTCTGCGAAAAGGGCGGTCTGGCCTTCTTCGACACGCATTACTACGGCGGCATCAAGAAGTTCCACTGGCTGGTCCACCCCCTGGCGCTTTACGGGGTGGTCGTCCGCCCCGACGGCTCGAAGGTGGAGATCGCCATCGGCGACAAGCCCGGCGACCCCGTCTTCCAGATCACCGACATCCTGCCTCACTTCGGCGCCGAGCAGAGCGGCAAGAAGCTTTCCGAGGCCTTCGACCCCGAGGACATGGACGCGCTCATCGGCTCGCTCCCCGCCACGGGCAAGCCCGGCGACGCCGAGGCGAAGGAGCGCGTCAAGCGCAACATCCTGCGCATCCTGGAGACGGAGTACGGCGTGACGGAGGAGGACTTCCTCTCCGCCGAGCTGGAGCTGGTGCCCGCCGGGCTGCCGCGCGACCTCGGGCTTGACCGCTCCATGCTCATCGGCTACGGCCACGACGACCGCGTCTGCGCCTACGCCGGGCTGCGGGCGCTGATGGATTTGCCCGCCGCGCCCACCCACACCGCGATGGTGCTGCTGTGCGACAAGGAGGAGATTGGCTCCGTCGGCGCCACCGGCATGGACTCCACCTTCTTCGAGAACTCCGTGGCCGAGCTCATCGCCCGCCAGACCCCCGCCGGCGCGCCCGTCGACCTCGCCGTCCGCCGTGCCCTCGAGGCCAGCCGGATGCTTTCGGCCGACGTCTGCGCCGCCAGCGACCCGCACTTCCCCAACGCCGACTCCACCGGCAACATGGCCGCCCTCAACGCCGGCGGCTGCCTCATCAAGTACACCGGCAGCCGCGGCAAGAGCGGCGCCTCCGACGCCCGCGCCGAGTTCATCGCCGACCTCCGCCGCCTCTTCGCCAAGGAGGGCGTGGCCTGGCAGGCCGGCGAGCTCGGCCGCTGCGAGAAGGGCGGCGGCGGCACCATCGCCCTCTTCATGGCCCGCTATGGGATGGACGTGGTGGACTTCGGCGTGCCCCTCCTCAACATGCACGCGCCGTGGGAGGCCGCCTCCAAGTTCGATTGCTACATGACCTACCGCGCGTACCGCGCCTTCCTGGCCGAGTGAGGTGCCCCATGTCCGCGAAACGCCTCCTCCTGGTGGACGACGACCCCAACATCCGCATGATGCTGGGCGACTTCCTCATCGCCTCCGGCTACGAGGTCACCTGCGCCGACTCCGGCGAGGAGGCCCTCAAGCGCATGACCGAGGCCCTCCCCGACCTCGTCATCCTCGACCTCGGCATGCCCGGCATGAGCGGCACCGGCTTCCTCGAGCGCATCACCGACCGCCTCGGCCGCACGCGCGTCCCCGTCCTCGTCCTCACCGCCCGCGGCGACATGGCCGAGTTCTTCGCCGACAAGCAGATCGCCGGCTTCGTCACCAAGCCCGCCGACCCCGACGAGCTCCTCGCCGAGGTCCAGCGCATCCTCTTCTCTGAGGGCGACCTGCCCCGCGGCGACACCATGGTCGTGGGCGACGACGTCCGCCGCCTCGTCGTCCTCGCCGAGCCCAACCCCATCCGCGCCAACGCCTTCCGCGAGGCCCTCGGCAAGGCCGGCTTCTCCGTCGAGGCCGTCCGCACCGGCCCCGAGGCCGTCGAGGCGGTCATCGCCCGCCACCCCGCGGGCCTCATCCTCCCGATGGACGCCGAGGGGCTCCCCGCCGACGGCGTCCTCGAGATCCTCCGCAAGCTCCCCGCCGGGCGTGACCTCCCCGCCGTCGTCTACTCCGCCGAGAAGACCCCCGAGAAATGGGCCTTCGTCGACCCCCGCCGCGTCGCCAAGGTGACCGGCCTCGACGGCGCCGCCATCGCGCAGGCCGCCCTCACCGCCATCGTCTGAGGCCGCCATGCGATGCCCCCGCTGCGGCGGCGACAACGACCGCGTCCTGGACACCCGCCCCAGCGTCGACCGCGCCGACGTCCGCCGTCGCCGCCAATGCAACCTCTGCGGCTGCCGCTTCACCACCCACGAACGCATCGAGCGCCGCCTCCCCCGCGTCGTCAAGCGCGACGGCTCCCGCGAGCCCTTCGACCGCGCCAAGATCGAGCGCGGCCTCAACTCCGCCTGCCAAAAGCGCCCCATCACCGGCGCCGCCCTCGACGCCTTCGTCGACGGCGTCGTCGCCGAGATCGAGCAGCGCGGGCGCGACGAGATCCCCTCCCAGACCATCGGCGCGATCATCATGGAGCGCCTGCGCGCCTTTGACCCCGTCGCCTACGTCCGCTTCGCCTCCGTCTACTCTGCCTTCGACGACGTCAACCAATTCATCGCCGCCGTCCGCCACATGAAGACCGGCGACCGCTGATCTTCCCCCTCGCCCCGCCCTCTCCCATTGCCAAGCGCCCGCCCGCCTTCCGAAGGCGGGCGGGCGCTTGGCGCGTCGTGCGCATCGCTCAGCGTTCCCCGGCCAGCCCCAGGTTCGCCAGCAGGTAGTGGGGCAGATCCTCGACGGCGAGAGGGGTGGGGAGGGGGTCGCCGAGGGCCGGGGGCTCGGCGGTGGCCGGGGTGAAGGGGATGAGGACGTCCTGCCCGCCGAGCTTGCGGCATTGGAAGCCGAACTTGGCGGCGGGGTGGGCGGTGCAGCTGTTGGGGCAGCCGCTGATGCGGACCTCGGTGGTGAGGAGGCGGGCGAGGGCCTGGCGCTGGGGGGTGTCGGCGGGGAGCCAGGCGTCGAGGGCGCGGGCGAGGCGCTCGCCGATGCGGGGGGAGTCGGCGGCGCCGATCTTGCAGACGGTGTTGCCGATGCAGGTGGGGATGTGACCGACGTAGGAGCGGAGCGTGAGGTCGAAGTCGGGGAAGGCCTCCTCGAGCGCCGCGTGGAGGGCGGCGAGGCATTGGGGGTGGACGCGCGGGATGAGCAGATCCTGCGCCTGGTGGAGTTGGAGGCGGGTGAGGCCGAGGTGCCGCAGCAGGGCGTTGAGGCGCTCGAGGATGGGCAGGGGCAGGTTGCCGAAGGGCACGAAGAGGCGGACGGCGCAGGTGCCGTCGGCCAACGGCTCGGCGGCTACGGCCTTCCAGGCCGCGAAGCCGGGGCGCTCGGGGGCGTCGGCCGGGATGAGGGCGACGGGGTAGGTCTCGGGCGTGAGGGCGCTTTCGGGGCAGGCGGGGTAGCCTTTGGCCTGGGCCTGGGCGAAGTAGTCGCGGGCGAGGGCGGCGAGGCCGTCGTCGCCGAGGGTGCCGCGGAGGAAGCGGAGGCGGGCGGTGGCGCGGTGGGCGCGGTCGCCGTGCTCGTTGAAGAGGTTTGTCACGGCCATGGCCAGGCGGATGCACTCCTCGGCGGGGAGGGCCTCGAAGAGGCGGAAGCCGACGCGGGGCTTGTTGCCGATGCCGCCGCCGAGCCAGACCTCGAAGGCCGGGCGCCCGTCGGCGCCGCGCGCCGCCACGAAGCCGAGGTCCTGGATGGCGCAGAGCAGGCGGTCGGCGGGGCGGTCGGCGAAGGCGATCTTGATCTTGCGCGGCAGCGCGTAGGCCGCGTCGAAGCCGCGGAAGGCCTCGGCCAGCGCGCGGGCGTAGGGGAGGACGTCGAAGACGGTGTCGGGGTGGAGCCCGCTGTTGGCGTTCACCAGGACGTTGCGGAAGGTGTTGCCGCCGCCGCCCCGGAAGTGCAGCCCCGCGGCCTCGCAGTCGGCCAGGCAGTCGGCCACCTGGTCGGGGCGCACGCCGTGGAGCTGGATGGCCTGCCGGGTGGTGATGTGGGCGTAGGGGATCGCATACTTGCCCAAGAGGCGCGCCACGGCCTCCAGGTCATCCAGCGTGACGACGCCGCCGGTGCAGCGGATGCGCATCATCACCGCGTCGTCCTTCTGCTGATAGATGCCGAAGCCGGAGGAGACGGCCTTCAGCTGGGCGGGGGTGATTTTCTTGGCGTTGAAGTCGGCCCAAGCGCCGAGCAGTTCGTCGTGGATGCCCATCGTTCTCTCCTGTGGGGGTTAGAGAAAATTATAGCATAGCGGCGGCGCCCGCGCGCGCCGCCACCCGCCCCTTCCCGCCCGCCCCGGAAACGAGATTGCGGGCCTCGTTTCTTGGATCGCGCCGTACCCCGACCCGAGAGACGCCGCGATCGGCCCCGAGGTGCGCCGTCTTTCGGGGAGGGGTCGTGGGCCGCCGCGTTTTTCGTCGCGGCGGGATTTTTCGGGGTCGGCGCAGAAAAGGCTTAATGGGGGGGGTATGTTATCTTATTGATGCGACGGCCCTCCGGTCAGGGTGGGTGACCGTCATGAGATGAACGAAAGGACAGGTTTATGCGTTTGGAAAAAGCCATCGAGGCATGGGCCGATCAGATCGGCCCCTACGATGTCGTCTACTCGATCGGCGCGGCGTGCGGGTGCGCGAGCTGGCTGCGCACCCTCCGCCTCCGCCAAATGGCGGGGCCGGTGGATTGGGTGAAGGGCGGCGGGGGGCTGCTGGGGCGCGTGGCGATGATCGAAGCGCACTTCGCGGGTTGGCTGCGCCCGGAGAACATGCGCCTGGTGGGGGGCGACGAGCGGACGCGCTTCTACGAGGACAAGGCCACGGGCATCGTCTTCCCGCACGATTTCCCCACCGCGATCCCCTTCCGGCAGGCGCTGGCCGAGGCACAGGAGCGCTACCGCCGGCGGCAGGAGCGCTTCTACCGCACGGTCGGCGAGGCGGAGCGCGCGCTGCTGGTCTGGTTCAGCACGCTGACCTCGGTCACCGACCAGGAGGCGTGGGAGGCGGTGGGGCGTCTGCGCGCGCTCCTCGGCAAGGGGGTGGATCTGCTGGTGGTGGATCATCTGCCGACGCTGCGGGCGGGCGAGGTGCGCGCCTCCAACCCGACGCGCGGGGTCTTCGTCTTCCGGCTGAACCTGCGCCTCGGGTGGCCGAACATCGAGCAGGAGGTCTTCGGGGACGCGCACCGGACGGTGCGGCGCATCTTCCGTCCCTTCCGTCTGCGGCCGGATCTGGCGCGGGGCATCGCGTGGTTTTACCTGCGCAAATGGTTGGCGCGGAAGGGACGTAAGGTGGCCGCCGCCTTCGTGCCGAGCCGCTATGGGAGACGGATCTGCGGGGGCTCCCGCTCGGGGCCGTGCGCGAGGTGGGCGACCTCGCCACGACGCCTTCGCCCGTGTGGGCGCGTTACCGCCGGACGATCGGCATCCGCGACGGCAACCCGTATTTCTGCGCCGGCCTGTTGCTGATGGATTGCGAACGCCTGCGGGCGGAGGACGCCGCGCGCCGCCTCATTGAGGACACCGCCCGTTGCGCGCGGGAATTGACGCCCGACTTCTTCAGCGCCACCGACCAGGTGGTCCTCAACCGCGTCTTCCAAGGGCGCATCCTGCCCCTGCCCGCGCGTTACGGCATGACGGGCGCGATGCTGCGGCTGCGCCCGCGCGAGCCAATCGTCATCCACCACTATATGGGCCACTACGAGAAGCCGTGGTGCAACGTGGCGTGGAACCGCACGTGGCCGCCTTATCTGCGCTTCCTGCTGCGCACGCCGTGGCGCGGCGAGGCGGCGCGCTTCGTGCTGGGGCACCTCTGGGGCCTGGTCTGGAGCGTGCAGACGAAGAACGGCCACACGCGCGCCTTCCTCTTCGGCCTGCGCGTCTTCAAGCGCGCGGCCCGCCGCCCATCCCAAACCAAGGAGTCCCTGCCATGAACGCGACGCCCACCGTCTCCGTCATCCTGCCGCTCTACCGGGTCAAGGATTACCTGGCGGAGGCCATCGCCTCCGTGCGGGCGCAGACCTTCGCGGACTGGGAGTGCCTGTGCCTGGACGACGGCAGCGGCAACGGCATGGCCGAACTGGCACGGGAGCTGACGGCGGGCGACGCGCGCTTCGCCGTCCACGCCTTCCCGAACGCGGGCGTCGCCGCCACGCGCAACCGCGGCCTGGACTTGGCGCGCGGGGCCTACGTCGCCTTCCTGGACCAGGACGACGCCTACCACCCGCGCTACCTGGAGCTTTTGCTGGGGGCGCTGAGGCAGACCGGCGCCGCGTGCGTGACGTGCGCGTGGCGCTCGGAGCCGTTCGCGGCGGGCGAGCCCGCGCCGGCCGCCGAGCCGCGCCTCGTCGAAAATCCCTGCGCGTGGCTGCTGGCGCGGGGCACGGCGACCGTCGCCGTCTGGACCAAGCTGTGGCGGCACGAGGCCCTGGGCGGCCTGCGCTTCGAGCCGTCGCTCCGCGGCTCCGACGACGCGCTCTTCACCTATTCGGCCTTCGCGCGCTTCGGGCGCGTCGCCGTCCTGGACGCGGCGCTCTACTTCTACCGCCGCCACCCCGCCGCGGTCTCCGTCCGCAACCCGCCCAGTTACCTGCTGGCCAACCTGCGGTTCGTCGCGCTGCTGCCCGCGGTGCTGCCGCCGTTGCCGCGGCGCGTGGCTGCCAAAGGGCAGCTCCGGCTGCTGGCGAACTTCTGCAAGCTGCTTCGGCGGAGCGACACACCCCTCGCCGTCCAGCGGGCGCTCCTGCTGCGCGTCCTGGCAATCATGCGGCGCAACGGGCTTTCGGTCTGGGGCTGGTCGCTCGGGAAACGGCGGGCGTGGTGGCGGCTCTGCCGGCGCGTCGGCCTGGCGCCCACGGTGTGGCTGCCTCGGGGAGGGAAAACGGTGGGATTTGGGTGCGCGTTTTTGGGGGGATTTTTGGGGGAGGGGCGGGGGAGGGGCGGGAGGGGTGCGCGCAAGGCGTTGTCGGGCAAGGGGTTGCGGGAAAAGTGAGAAATGACGGAAAAAAGACTTGCAATGGGCGGGGGATTGTGCGATTATATGCCCCGTTTTCGCGCCTCTGCCCAACGGCACGC